>CALMEF010000293.1 GCA_937862825.1 uncultured Armatimonadota bacterium | reverse complement strand
CAACCTTCGGCTATGACGGCGATGGTAGTACTCATAGACGAATCCGCATGACCGATCCTCTCGGGAGGGTGACGGTCAACACGTTTGACTCGGAAGGGCAACTGCGAACGGTCACCGACCCGCGAGGCCTGGTAACGACGTTTAACTACGATGCGAAGGGCAACGTCGCCAGCATCCACTATTCGGACGGGGGAGTCGTTACGAATTTGTACGACAGCCTTAACCGAAGAATAGGGCAAATAGATCAACTTGCACGCCGAACCACTTTCTCATACGACGCGGGAGATCACGTCACAGCAATAGAGAATCCCCTCAATCAGGTAACCACTAATGTGTACGACGGCTGCTTGCTGCAAGCAACAATCGATCCGCTGGGGAATCGAACGTCGTTCACCTACGGGCGGTTCAACCGTCGAACGGCGGTCCAAGATGCTCTTGGCAACCGGTTCACGACGTCATACGATAACATGGGTTATCCCGTCACCATGATGGATGCCCTTGGGCGGATTACGTCGATCGAATACAACGCGGCAAAGCAGAAAATCGTTGAGATTGACGCTCTGGGCAACAGAACGACGTCATCCTACGATTCGAGCGGTCGCCCGCAAACCGTAAAGGACGCTCGCGGCAATGTAACGACCACGGTGTACAACGCTCGAAGTGATGTCGTCTCGATGGTGGACGCTTTGGGTAATGTTACGGACTTCTTCTATGATGCCGTGCGTCGCCGCACGGCTGTGCGGACGCCGCTAGGATTCCGCTCGACAAGTGTGTATGACCTGGCAGGCCAGCCGATCGCTCAGGTCGATGCGCTTGGCAACCGATTTACGACATCCTATGATGCTAACGGTAACCCAGTGACGATGATGAACCCGAACTCAGTCATCACGACGAACGTCTACGCAAGTAACTCGAATCGGCTCGCCGCGACGATCAATGGGCTAGGTCATCGAACCTCGTTCACCCACAACCTGGCAGGTGAGCAAACCGCCCGTCAAGACCCCCGGGGGAATTACATTTCCTTCACGTACGATGCCGCAAGTCGGCAAATCGCTATCCAGAACGAACTCGGAAAGTACACGACAACTGCTTACGATGCAGCAGGACGACCAACGACGATCATTGATGCCAACCTTTGGATCAAGACATTAACTCATGACAAGGTTGGGCGGCCCGTTACGATTCAGTATGGTGATGGCACTGCAGTAACCATGCAGTACGACGCGGTGGGCAACCGAACGACGGTACAAGACTCTGGTGGGACGACGACATCCGCCTACAGCGACCGGAACGAACTTATCAGAGTGAGTCTCCCGGGAAGTTTGGTCCTTACGAACACCTACGATGCGGTCGGCAATCGCACGCTCCTTATTGATCCAGATGGGGGCCGGGTCACAAGCACTTACGATGCCTTGAATCGCGTCTCGACGATGATGAACTCGGCTGGCAAGGTCTTGACCCAGCAGTATGATGCTGATGGTAGGACAACAACCATTAGCCTCGCGAACGGAATGCAAAAAGGGTTCGGTTACGATGCGGTGAACCGCGTTACAACCGAAGTTGTCTACAGTTCGTTGTTAGCGCCCGTTATTACGATGGTAGATACGTATGATCCCGCTGGGCGCAAAACGAAGCAAATACGCAACGGAACCCCGACAACGTTTGTGTACGACGTTGCCGACCGTTTGACTGCTCAGCAAACGGCGAGTGGATTTGCGACGTTCACGATGGATGCGAACAGCAACATCACGGTCAAGCACCACCAAGCGGTCAATCCTCGCACGATGGTTTACGATGCCGGGAACCGGATCACAACCCAACAGCAGGGAACGACGAGAACCACGTTCACGTTCGATGATAATGGCAATCCGACAGTGGAGAATGCTGCCGGGACTCTGACGACGAACGTCTATGATCGCGAGAATCGGCTGACAGCGTTTCAGACAGGGAGTGGAAACACGACCAATACTTATGATGCCGATGGGCTTCGCCGGACAAAACGAACGGCGACGGCGTTCACCACCTTTGTGTGGGATGGCAGTGACTATTTAGGAGAATACACAACGTAATGCCAATGTCAGTTGTTTATACAAACTTCGGTGGTGAGTTGGTCCACGAAAACCGCGGTGGTGTGGAGACGACCTACATTTCCGATCCGTTAGGCTCGGTGATTGACTGCCGCAACTCGGCTGGGACTCAAGTCTTCAGTGCGACCTACTGGCCGTACGGTGAGATTCGGACGAGTACGGGAACGAACCCTTCTCAGTTCGACTTTGTTGGGGCTCTTGGTTACTACCGTGAGAACGCGAACCGAGCCTACGTTCGTGCACGTGTGCTGAGAAAAGATATAGCAAGGTGGTTGACGGTGGATCCGTTGTGGCCGTGGGAAGCAGACTATATTTATGCGGCGGCAATGCCGGTTCTAGGAGTTGACCCGAGCGGAACGCAGTTTTATACGAACCCGATTCTTGGTGGTTTTACATGTTGCAGAGAAATGGGGTTGGCTGCAATGGCCGGCGCGGGTCGCTTCTGCAAGGAGTTCGGCTTCGAAGTTGGCGCTGGTGGAAATGGTATATGTAACGCAATGCAGCACTGCCTCTGGGCTTGCCTTATTGCTCAACGCTGCGATTATGGCGGCATCGATGGTGCAACATGGGCAAAGGACTGTACCGATATGCATGAAGAAGATGCCCCTTGGTGGTGGCCCAACTGTCCACTTTATCGAACGCGCCCAAAGGACGGCAATGAGAATCCGCCGAAGTTGAAATGCATGGACCTGCACAATAATCAGGTAGGTATACGATGCGCTAGTAGTGCGAGTTGTTACGATTGTTGTCTGCAGAACGCAAAGGGTGGCAACCTGGAGATCATTGACTATGAAAAACTTCCCCCAACGTGGCGAAAGCCCCGGACAAACTGTAAGCGACTTGAACGGAACTATCTACAAGTGCCCAGGTGACAATTAATGCGCATCTGCACGATACTCGTTCTTGCGGCGTTTGTCGGAGTGTGCTGTATTCGGTATGAAACTGAAGTGCAGATCAACCTGCCAGATGGCTATACGTGTGTGACACCCGTGTATATGAATGCTGGCAATGCTATACGCGTTAGACTTAGAGATGGAATGACTATCCTTGAGTTCAAGTATAAGGGACAACAAAAATATGCCCTTTTCTATGCTGACGGCGGCGGCGAAGCATACATTGGTTTGAAACCAGCTGACTTCCACGATGCAATTGACGTGAGGAAGGGAAGGAAGTGAACTATACTTGGAACTTGGCGGACCTGAGAATAAAATACACTTCCACTGTCCTTACGACATTGTCTGGCATGGTAGCGACTATTTAGGAGAGTACACAACGTAATGCCAATGTCAGTTGTTTATACAAACTTCGGTGGTGAGTTGGTCCACGAAAACCGCGGTGGTGTGGAGACGACCTACATTTCCGATCCGTTAGGCTCGGTGATTGACTGCCGCAACTCGGCTGGGACTCAAGTCTTCAGTGCGACCTACTGGCCGTACGGTGAGATTCGGACGAGTACAGGCACAAACCCTTCTCAGTTTGACTTTGTAGGTGCTCTTGGCTACTACCGTGAGAACGCGAACCGTGCATATGTTCGCGCTAGGGTGCTGAGAAAGGAACTGGGCAGGTGGATGACTATCGATCAGCTCTGGCCATGGGAGAGTGCGTTCGGGTACGTCCACCAAAGTCCTGCTACAACCAGCGACAAGAGTGGCAACCAAGTGATTGATCCTCGGGGCCAGTACGAGGCTGGGTGGCGAAGGTGGTTTGATGACATCAAGCCAAAGCCGGGCGACCCTGGAGACCTGCCAAAGGCCTGCGCCCCAATTCTCGGGTTCGTGATGCCATGTTATGGCTGTGGTCTCGGACTGTACGGTCAATGGGGCAATGATCATCCAATCCATATTTGCAACGCTAGATACTCTCACTGCATGCTGTGCTGTGCTGTGACTGCCTGCTTCGAGGGTGGAGATGCTTGTGCTTTGAGCATGCAGGCCCTACAAATGGGCACAGGCGGTCGAGCAAACGATCCTGTTGACCGACAGATCGACAGAGCCTTACCCTGTATGTTTGGAGTTGTTGCAGGTCGTGGATTGCGTGGAAAAGGGGGTAGGGCGCGTCATGCGGGGTGTCATTCGGCGTGTGCTAGCAAGTACCCGCTCGACTCATGCCCCCCCAGTTCAAGGCAAGGTTACCCATATAGCGACATGCAGGAGGTTTGCAGTTCGTGCGCATAGTGCCCAAGGCCTGCGCGGCCTGGCTTGCCGTCTCTTGCTTGCTGATTGGATGTAGCCAAGGACGTCATGTGTTTGATGACAACTCAACACCAGAGTTGATGTCTTGGTTGAACAATGATCTGAGAGACGGCGATCCAGAACCGAAACAACTAGTTGAGATTCTTGTTATCCGCTTAAGTATTGCGGTTACAAAGAATCCTGAGGATAGTAGATCCTGGAAGTTCCTGGGTGATACCTTTTTGGCAATCGAGGCTTTTCGACCCGATCCAAGCTCTCCGTACCTTGCAATGAGTGAGGCCGCATATAAGCAAGCGCTGGCTACGGAAAAGGTCGCTAAGAAGCAATCCGAAATCTGGTGGTACCTGGCAGACCTTTACTTGCGTCAAGGCAGATTTACAGAGGCCATTGAGTGCACAAGGCGATCAGTAAGTAATCTCAACAACATTGAAGCTGATCGAGAACTGCGTAATGTCAACGGCAAGATTGCCGACGTTAAGCGGCAGGGCTATAAGGGAATGGACCGGTATGGACGCCCGAGAATGTAATGGTCGTGACTCTAGATTGCCATATTCGGCAAACGAACCAAAGTTTCGGAGGATTGACCAGGCTTATGATGCGCGGTCGGCGATGACGACGATTGTGGATCAGAATGGCAATCGCACGAGTTACACGTTCGACGAGATCAATCGAATGGTGACCCGCAAGTTTGCGAGTTTGGACATCACGAGTTACGGCTACGACCTGAACAGCCGCC
>CALMEF010000292.1 GCA_937862825.1 uncultured Armatimonadota bacterium | reverse complement strand
GTTCCGAAGAGCCTTCAAACACCCGGGAGTAGAGGCGCGATAAGTTTGGGTCGAAGTCCCAAACTCCGATCAGTTGCCCTCCGCGAACAATCGCATGGCTCTCCAAATCCATCAGGCTTCCGACAGCAACTTCGCCCTTTTCAGTTGGAACACGCTGATCGGTGTCTGTTTCCGCCAAATGAGTCTTCAGGTCCCGGCGAAGAAGGAACAGGTTGTCAAGACATCCGAGGAAGTGAACCCCCTGCCCCTGAGGCTCAAACTTCTCGAAGAGAGGGACTTCGTCTGGACTTGTAAACCATCCATCCTCCAACGCGGCCAGATTGACGTCCTTCGCGATCTGTTCGACCTGACCTTTGTTCAAGCCTGAGAACCACTCAAAGTCTCGTAATCTTGCCGGGCCGATCCATTGCCAGAACAACTTGGCAACCTCGCGGACTGCACTATCAAATGGAATGGAATCGATAGGTTTATCGCGTTCGATAGCACGATACGAATACCGTTGCTGATCCAACCGTCCGTTCTTTGGTATCCGCTGAATCAGTCCTTGTGCCTGCAGACGTCCCAGTGCCAGCGGCAAGGTGGACGAAAGCCCCTTCTTCTTGCCGAGTTCTCCGAGGTTGTTGATGAACGAGCCCACGGACATTTTGAGATCCTGAGGGTCCTTCGTTGACTCCTTCAGGGAGGCGACCACAGCACCCTCTAATCGAGCAAGTTCGCTTTCTTCCAGCGCAAGTGATTTCGCAGCCGAAGCAATCTGTCGTTCAGCGTGCGGGAGCGCGAGCCTTAAGCCCATGTCATAGTGGGCTTTCGGGAGCACGTAGGTACAACCACGTGCGCTTGGCAACTCACCGATGCTCCCTTGGGCGAGCGCGGCATCCACATCCTCCCGAAGAAGTCCCGACCTGGCATATAAGCCAAGGTAAGGACTTGAACCGCCGACAGAGCGAAACCACCCTACGCGGGTGATGACGTCTTCAGGAGTCCCCTGAATGGGGGTTGTCAGCCCCTGTTTGTACGCCCAAAAGGATCGTAACTTTGCGACGTCCATCACATTCGGCCAATCGAATCGGTTCGGCCGTCCAAGAACAAGACCGTGTTTTTTCGACCATTGCTGTGACGCCCCGGGTCGGGCAACGAAGTGAGGTCCGACTCGGCATTGCGCTCGATTCGGTTTGAGTCGAAAACTGCTTCTTTCTTCTCAGGTTCCTCAATCTTGCTGAGGCTTTGGCCCGGCAACACCTTTGAGAGGGCATAACCGTAGGTACGTGGGTCCATACGCCGTTGGACTGGGCAGGCAAAGTTCACGTCGCTGTCCACGTAGGTTAGGAACCTGTCCATCCACGTACCCTTTTCCGGAATCTTGTCGTTGTTCTCCTCAGCGTAGAGGATCATTGCCGCTCCGATGGATTTCAAGTTGGTCATGCACAGTCTGGTCTGCGTTGAAGTCTCAACTTGATTGAAAACCGGGAGCAGGAGCGCGTAAACCATCACCGCGACAATCCCCAAGCATCCCATGCCGCCAAGAATCCAGCGAAACGGCGACTTGGACTCGGGCACGACCAGCGGATCTATTTGGCTCATGACTCGTTTTGACGCGCCCTGGCCACAATCATCGCTGCTTCCGTTCGGGTGTTTGCCTGCATTACCCGAAGGATGTTGCTAACATGGTTCTTAACGGTTTTTTCCGTGATTCCAAGATCATTGGCAATCTCGCGGTTTCGTTTGCCCTTTGCAACCAACTCCAGAACTTCATTCTCGCGCTCGCTCAAAGCCGTTAACTGGTCAAGTTCGGGATTCTCGTCCGCGCGCCGAAAGTCGGTGATGAGCCTGGCAGCGATCTTAGGGGTGATCTTCGCCTCGCCGCGAACAGCAAGACGGACAGCCTCAAGAACGTCGTTTGGAGTCGAGGTCTTCAACAGATACCCAACGGCACCAACTTGGAAGGCTTCGAAGATGCTCTCGTCATCCTCGTGCGTTGTCAAGACCACCGGGGTAATCGTTTTGACTTTCCTCAGCAAGGAACGCATCAACTCCAGCCCATCCATTCGAGGCATGGTGATGTCGGTCAGAAGAACGTCGGGCGGAGTCTTCAGACAGGTTTCCAGCGCTTCTTGCCCGTCCTCGCAAACCGCGATGATCTCGCAGTCGTCGGCCAGGCTAAGAGTCTTCTTTAGCGCGTTCCGGAAGACGGGCTCGTCTTCGGCGATCACCAGACGGATCTTGGGCGTCATCGTCGGTTGAGTATAACACGCTGATCGAACGATTCCTAGAGCCCTAGCGTAGAACCCAAAGTCAACGCTATGTTAGTCACCGACATGGACCAGAACCTTCCCGACATTCAAAAGACCGAGGATCAACGAAACATCCCTATCGACAAGGTGGGCGTTCGCGGCGTCAAATATCCGATCAGCGTTCTTGACCGAACAAGTGAGCGTCAACATACGATTGGTGACTTCACCCTCACGGTTGATTTGCCTCGAGAGTTCAAGGGCACCCACATGTCACGATTTCTTGAGGTGCTCGGCGAGCAAGACGGAGAACTCAGCGTCCACGCAATTCCCAAGATTCTCAAACAGTTGAAGGAGCGGCTGCACGCTGAAAAGGCGCACCTGGACGTCGAGTTCCCATTTTTCATGCGCAAGGTTGCACCCGTGACCGGCAAGAGCGGATTGCAAGAGTTCACCTGTGGCTTTAGCGCCGTCAGCAATCATGTTGACGACTTCCAGATGATCCTGAAGGTGCCCATCGCGACCCTTTGCCCATGCTCAAAGGAGATAAGCAAGTACGGTGCTCACAACCAACGCGGCCTCGTTAGTGTGAAGATTCGGTTCGACGGTCACATCTGGCTCGAAGAGGTGATTGAGATGATCGAATCATGCGCCTCGGTACCGCTCTTTCCCGTTCTTAAGCGACCTGACGAAAAGTGGGTGACCGAGCATGCCTATGAAAATCCGCGATTTGTAGAAGACGTTGTTCGTGAAGTGGCTCTCGCCTTCGAAAGGGAGCCCCGAATCACGGACTATGAGATTGAGGTTGAGAACTTCGAGTCGATCCACGCCCACAATGCCTACGCATATTTGAAGCGCGCCTAAGCGTTAGAATCGAAGGCTGTAAACAACGCCAGCGCTCGGTTGCGAATCCCGCACCAAAAACCGAACGCTCAGGTCGGGAGTGAAACTCCAACGAACGGACGAATTGCCTCTCCAACGGTCACACCCAAGGAGACTTCCATCGGGACGTTCTGGTTGTTCTCACCATCTAAGCCGTACCGATAGGTTGTTGCAAAGTAACCTCTACGGCGGTCCTGCGTGCGATCAAGTGCATCAAGGACACCAACACTGATCCCCGGTGCAAAATCCGTTATTGGGTTGATGAAGTTGTACGTCAGATTCAGCGTTCCCACTATCGCACCGCCGCGCTCCCGAATGCCGTGCCACTCAACTTCAAAATCTCTCGTTACCCCAGCTCCGAGGTAGAACTGCTCTCCTCCCCGATCTCGTAACTCCCAGTTGCCTTCCAACCGAACTTCTCGAAACCGGATTTTGTTGCCCTGCGGGATAGAAATGAGCCGATCGGCGCTCGCCGTCGCGCAAGAAAGTACCAGGATTGAGGCAACCGCAGTTTTCACTTCGAAAACGTTACCCAAAACCGGTCTTAACCCCGTCTTAACCTAGAGGCGGCACTCTGCCGACAATGTGGCTAATGACCCTTCGACAACACTTTGACGATCGACTGCGCGAACTTCGCTCCGACGTGCTACGCATGGGTGGCGTCGTTGCGGAGATGATTCGGCTCGGCGTTGAAGCAACCATTTCCGGAGACATAGGCCTTGCCTCCAAAGTGATTGAGATGGACGACGAGGTTGACGCCTTCGAAAAGTCAGTTCTCAAGAACACAGTATTAACAATGATGCAAGAGGCGCCAGTGGCTGGTGATCTCCGAGTTTTGGTGTCCATTCTTGGCGTCGTTGGAGAAATCGAAAAGGCCGCCGATGATGCCGTCAAACTCGCGAGAAGGTCCACAAAACTGACTGGACACTTTCCGGCTGAACTTAAATTGGCGCTCAACGAACTGGGAGAAGAAACCCGCACAACGTTCCTCGCAGCCATGCGGCTCCTCGGAGAATACGACGAAGACTTGGCCAATCAAATTGTCCACGGTGACAAAGCGATCGACACCCGATACGTCGCCGCGCGAGATCGGGTCATCGACCTGATGAAAGGCAATCCAACCGAAGCCGAGCACTTGGTCCGCACGATTGAGTCGTTCCACGCGCTAGAGCACGTTGCCGACCACGCCGTCGAGATCGCGCAACGTCTGAAACTGCACCAATCTGGGTAACCCGGATTGAGCCACAATCAGTAGCATGCATCCCGCCCAAATGGGAATCGTGCTCTGCGCAGCGTTCTTCGCGGTCTGCTTCCTCCAGTCGGGCATTGACAAAGTGTCGGACCGCAAAGGAAACCTAGACTGGTTGACGGGGCACTTTGCAAACTCCCCACTCAAAGGACTGGTGCCCTTGCTCCTTCTGACGATCACCTTGTTGGAAATAGGTGGAGGGGTGTTCTGTGCCATTGGGATCGTCGGGCACCTGGCATTTTCTTGGTCAACTCAGGTGCTGGCCTACGCGTTCGGCCTGTGCGGGTTAACGCTCCTTTGCTTGTTTGCAGGTCAGCGCATCGCAAAGGACTATGTCGGTGCCGCCACGTTAGTCGGATATTTTGCAGTGGCGATTCTCGGGCTCGTTCTGTGCCAATCGGTACCTGCTGAGGGGCTATTCATAGACCCCAATACCGGCGAAGCGGTACGCTCCTAACTGTCCAATGGCCAACCCTATCTTCATCGGCAGATCAGACGCCCCCGTCCTCATGGACCCGAAGTTCGGGAACCGCCATGGTTTGATAACAGGTGCCACAGGCACGGGAAAGACCGTCACCCTCCAAATCTTGGCCGAGGCTTTTTCTGCAATGGGCACGCCCGTGTTCATGGCCGACGTCAAAGGCGACGTTTCGGGAATGTGTATGCCCGGTGGTGGCAACCCAAAACTTGAGTCACGGGCCAAGGAGATTGGCTTAGACCCTTACACTTACGCCGCGATGCCTGTGGTCTTCTGGGATTTGTTCGGCGAAAAGGGTCATCGGTTGCGTGCGACGATCTCAGAAATGGGTCCCCTTTTGCTGTCGCGACTTCTTCAGTTGAATGAGACTCAAGAGGGTGTTCTCAATATCGCGTTCAAGGTTGCCGACGAACAAGGTCTTCTCCTCTTGGATCTCAAAGACCTTCGAGCGATGCTTGCCTCCATCGCAGAAAATGCCAAGGAGATTCAGCGCGAATACGGTTTGGTCAGCGAAACGTCAGTCGGCGCGATTCAACGAGCGCTCCTGGTGCTCGAACAGCAAGGGGCCGAGCATTTCTTCGGTGAACCCGCGCTTGATCTGAATGATTTCATACGCACAACTTCGGACGGACGGGGTGTTGTCAATCTCCTTTCTGCCGACAAGTTGATGAATAACCCGAGGCTCTACTCCTCCTTCCTACTCTGGCTTCTCTCGGAGTTATTCGAGCAACTTCCGGAAGTCGGTGATTTGGAGAGGCCGAAACTGGTTTTCTTCTTCGATGAAGCCCACCTCCTCTTTAACGAGGCCCCAAAGGCACTGATCGAAAAAGTTGAGCAGGTGGTGCGCTTGATCCGCTCCAAGGGAGTTGGTGTTTACTTCTGTAGCCAAAACCCACTCGATGTGCCTGACTCGGTTCTGGCCCAACTTGGAAACCGAGTGCAGCATGCGCTCCGCGCGTACACACCCCGAGAGGAAAAAGCGGTGAACACTGCGGCCGATACATTCCGGCCCAATCCGGCCTTCAAAACCGCTGAAGTGATCACCCAACTCGGTGTGGGTGAGGCCCTGGTCTCTGTTCTTGAGGAAAAGGGCGTCCCAAGCATTGTTCAACGCACGTTCATTCGACCGCCCTCAAGCCGACTGGGCCCCTGCACACCCGAGGAAAGGCGAGCCGTCATGGGAACGTCGCCTGTCGGAGGCAAATACGATCAGGAAATTGATCGCGAGAGCGCGTACGAGATTTTGAAGCAGAAGGCCACTCAAGCCCAAGCCGAAGAGGACCAAGAACTTGGCAAGGTTCAGTTGCCTCCTGCTGGCCCGAAGATTGAGTACAAGGAGCCCGCACCCAGGCCAGAGCCGCGACGGCGTAGCGACTCCCCCTTCGAGGCCACGCTTAAAAGTGTCCTTCGGAGTGCAGGCTCAACGATTACACGCGAGTTGACGAGGGGAATCCTCGGCGGATTGTTCAAACGAAGGCGATAATCGGTGTACGTCCCTTCGTACATCCCCGATCAGATCGAGATTGACGGCAACGTTGCCGAAGCGAAGTGGTCAACGGTCGTCGGATTCGTTCGAAGGGTAACTACCATGCACTTGATCACCCTCCTGGTGGTCGCTTTCTTGGTCGACATGCCGGTGGCAGTGATGGGCTTGGAGGCCAGCATCCCGTTCCTAATAGCCGCACTCGCCTGTCTTAGCCTCACACGGGGAATTGGAAAGGGCAAGAGATGGGAGCAACAACTGTCATGGGTGCTCGCCCCGGTCATGCTAGTTACTCTGGCTTCCTTATTGCGTGAGTTAGGCAACCTGAACTGGCCGATTGCCGCGCTTGTGGTCGGACCAGCAATAGCCTCGGCCTATTCTTGGGTCGCTGGGCGAGACCTCAGTTTTCTGGGCATGTTCCTGTTCGCATTTGGGTTATCCACGACGGTCGTTGTCGCCCTTTGTAGCGAGTCTCGCGTCCAAGCCCTCGAAGCAGCACTCGTTAACGGGCTATGGGTGTTCTATTACGTCTATGACCTCGCTGCCTTGCTAACGCGCAGGCGTCTAGGGGAAGAGTGGGGTGCCGTTCTTGATTTGTACCGAGATGTGCTCAACCTGACCACTTATCCCATTCGAGTTTGGCGACATTGGGCCAAACATCGCTTATGGTCAATCCCGAAATGAAAGTCGAAATTCGAGAAGGAACAGACTGCTTGGATCGCGAAAAGGTTTATGCTTGGCTCTCGAACGCGTACTGGGCCAAGACGCGATCAACCGCGACGATTGAAAAGTCATTTCAAAGCTCTTTGTGTTTCAGCGCTTGGATTGAAGAGACCATGGTTGGATTCGCAAGGGTCGTTACGGACAGGACAACCTTTGCTTGGCTTTGTGATGTGATCGTGTGCCCAGAGCACCGCGGTCAGGGAATCGGCAAAGAACTCGTCGCGAGGATCATGGAGGATCCCGAACTCCTGACAGTACGATGGATGTTGGGAACACGAGACGCCCATTCGCTCTACGCTCGCTTCGGCTTTGAGAACTCAGTTGAACCTGATCGGTTTATGATCAAGAACTTCGCGCCAAGACCACCCCGTTAGCGCTCCTTGTGGCTGCTTCGCGCAAACACGCGAATCGGTGTCCCCTCAAGCGGGTACTCCTTGCGGATCTGGTTTTCCAGATAGCGCTGGTAGGAGAAGTGCATGATCTCAGGGTCATTGCAGAACAGCACAAAGGTAGGCGGTCGGGTCGAAACTTGGGTGGCGTAATAGACTTTGAACGCCTTTCCTTTTCTTGAGTAAGGGCGCTCAAACATCGCATCGTGAATGACTCGGTTCAACGCACCAGTCGAGATGCGGAAGTTGAAATTCTCAATGGCCATCATCACCTGATCAAGAACCGGCTCAAGGCCAGCGCTTTCCGTGGCGCTGGTGAACGCACAGGGATAACAAGACATCTCAGGTGCTTGGTCGCGCAAAATCCGCACGAAATCCTTCTTGATGGGTGATCGCTCGCGAGGGTGTCCATCAGGTGGTTCCTTTGTGTCCCACTTGTTCACCGCGAAGACGCCAGCCCGCCCTGCATCAAGTGCGATCTTGGCGATTCGTTTGTCCCCGTCTGTAAGACCCTCCTCGCCGTTAATAACGCACAGGGCGCAGTCCGCACGTTCGATGGCACGTTGTGCGCGTTGAACCATGTAGTACTCGATCGAGCCTTGGGTCTTTCCGCGCCGCCGAATACCCGCTGTATCGATGAGCCGAAAAGTCTCCCCGCGATACTCCAAAATCGTATCGATGGCATCTCGCGTCGTTCCAGGGATATCTGAAACGATTACGCGTTGCTCACCGGCAAAGGCGTTTAGCAAAGAACTTTTCCCAACGTTCGGTCTGCCAATAATCGCTACGCGAAGTTCCTCTTTGGCGTCGCCCCGTTCCACGTCTGGAAGATGCGATACGACCTCATCAAGAACATCGGCCACTCCGCGACCATGAAGGCTTGAGACAGGCCACACATCACCAAGGCCTAACGCGTAAAACTCGTTGGCCAAGGCGTCGCGCTGCTGATTATCGGCCTTGTTAGCGAGTACAAAAACCGGCTTATTGATCCCCCGCAAATGCTGAGCGAGATCACGATCATCTGGGCTCAATCCAGCCGTCGCATCTGCGACAAACAAGACAACTTCGGCTTCCGCAAGGGCGATTTCCGCCTGCACGCGAATCTGCTCAATAAGCGGATCGTCATCGGAGAAGAGAATGCCGCCCGTATCGACGATGGTGAACTTCTTCCCACGCCACTCAGCCTCTGCGTACAGGCGATCACGGGTAACTCCGGGAATGTCCTCGACCACCGCAACCCGGCGACCGACCAACCGGTTGAAGAGGGTGCTTTTCCCCACATTTGGTCGTCCCACGACGACCACTACAGGCAATTTTGAACTCATGGGGACGGTAAGAGGATACCGTATAATCTCTCGATGCTCTCGCTAGCCACCGTTCTCGCCCTTTCCCAAGTTGGAGGCGATTGGAAGTTCTATGGGACCACGGCGTTTGGCAAAGCGATCGTCCCTTTCCTTGGCTCCGAAGACCCAAGGTCCCACTGGACTATCGGGATTCAAGCGACAAAACCCGAGCCTCGATTTAGGTTCAAACGGTTACGGGCCGACCTTTTCGTCGAGGCCTACTATGAGGACTCAAGCAGTCCTGGGGCGAGCCAACAACCGCCGAACCACACAGATGCAGCGGGAGTCCTGTTCGGTGCACGATATCGTTTTGGCTCCGGCTTTTTCGACCTTGGTTGGGGCCTCCAATACACTGACCAAAGGACCGTTGACATCAGTTCGAGGCTTTCCTCCACTCCGAACGCCACCATTGGCTTCTTTTTTGACATCAAAGGGCGTGAGGTCCTTGCCGGTCTTCGATACGTTCACATCTCGAACGCTGGCCTGTCAGGCAACAACCAGGGCACAAACCAAATCGGGTTCTTCTTTGCCGTCCGGTTTTAGGCTGAATCAACGACCGGTTCACCATCATCAAGTTCCTCGAGTTTCCGGCCCCCAAAAACCCGTTCGCGACCACCCAATACAAGAATCGTTGCCATACCTGCGAGGAAGCCGCCAGCATGCGCCCAGTTTGCAACGCCCTGCTGTGGAATCAAAATCTGATATAAGAACCAAAGGCCCAACAGGATCCATGCGCTGACATCCCAGACACCTATTGGCGTCGCAATCTCGATCTTGTTCGCCGGAAATAGCAAGAAATAGGCTCCGAGCGCTCCCCCTATCGCACCTGATGCCCCGACAATGAAGTTGGGTGTGTTAGGATCCACGAAGATTTGGGCCGCTGCGGCAATGATCCCCCAAAGCAAGTAATAGAGGGTGAATCGCTTGGGCCCCAACGCCTCCTCGACACCTGGCCCAAAGGTGAACAAGAAGAGCATGTTTCCCAAGAGGTGAATCAAGTTCCCGTGCAAGAACATTGAGGTCAAAACGGTGACCAGATAGAACTGATCACCCCCGCTCCTCAGCGCATCCACCACATTCGGTGGACGCATCGCCAAGTCTGCGAACACGATGTTGGGAGCAAACGGATTGAGTTGCCGATCCCACAGGTAGAGGATAACGTTGAGGGCGATGAGCGTAAAGGTCACCAATGGCAACCTTCGGCTGATGCGATCATCGCGGATTGGGAACATGACGAGCGCCGATAGTCTACCGAGGAAGCATAATCACGACATGGAACTGGAAAAGGCGATCCAAAACCAACTGTCGAATATCGAGAAGAAGACCGGGAAGTCTCTTGACGAACTCAAGACTATCGTAAGGGCTTCTGGGCTATCCAAGCATGGGGAACTCCGGTCAATGATCATGGAGACCCTAGGGCTGGGACACGGCGACGCGAACACTCTTGTTCATGTTGCGCTCAAATCGGATGGCGCATCTCAGGCTGCTGGTAAGGACCACGGTGACGTTCTCGGTGAGATCTACGCTGGCCAAAAGGAAGCACTCCGACCAATCCACGAAGCCTTAATGGCGCACATCATGGGATTCGGCGATTTTGAAATCGCGCCCAAAAAAGGTTATGTCAGCCTTCGACGCAAGAAGCAGTTCGCAATGATCGGTCCCGCGACCAACACCCGGGTAGAAGTTGGAATCAATATGAAGGGCGTGCCAGGCACGGATCGCCTCCTGGAGCAACCCGCCGGGGGAATGTGCCAGTACAAAGTCAAGGTGACCAACGCTGGCGAAGTGGATTCTGAACTCATCAATTGGCTGAGGCAGGCCTACGAAGCCGCAGGCTAGATGGTCATGATGTCCTTGTTGTTCGGTACAGTCCATTTCATGTCCCAAGAGTTGTTCCAAGTCCCAAATGGCATCAAGACGGCATGGGCAAGCCCTGAGAACGCCTCAGCCAAGCCAGGTTCGGGAGGAAGCGCAAATAGGGGAGCAAAGGGCCATGCGTTTGACTTCCTGCCCAGTGGTAGCAAAATCACCCTCCTTGATGACAAGGGGCTTGGGGTGGTCCGAAGGATCTGGTTGACCGTTGAACACCGTTCCGTAGAGGCCCTGCAATCCATGAGGATTGAAATGACCTGGGATGACGCCCCAGAACCTGCGGTCAGCGTGCCGCTCGGCGACTTTTTCGGATTCGGACTCGGTTTGCGCACACCATTTCAGAACGCTTTCTTTGCCGATCCAGAAGGCCGATCATTCGTCTGCACGATTCCCATGCCTTACCGGAAGTCAGCACGCATTGAAGTCATCAATGATTGGACCGGCACCCAGAAGATTTTCTATGACGTCAACCTCACCCGGCACAACGAACTTCCCGCCGATGCCGCGTACTTTCACGCATTTTGGAGCCGGGACAAAAAGGTAGAACTCGAGCGAGAGTTCGAAGTCCTTCCCCGAATCACGGGTCGGGGCCGATACCTCGGTGCCAACTTTGGAGTGCGGACCGATCCGGTTTACGCTGATTCCTGGTTTGGAGAAGGGGAGGTGAAGGTCTTTCTGGACGACGACACTGACCAACCTTCATTGGTCGGTACAGGCACCGAGGACTACATTGGCACGGGCTGGGGACAAGGCACATTCATTCAACCCTTCCAAGGCTCACTGATCGCCGATGCCAAGGAAAGGACATTTTGCTTCTACCGCTTTCACGTTCCCGATCCAGTCTATTTTGATTCGGCATGCCGGGTCACCATCCAAAACCTTGGAGGCACGTTCAGAGACGGCGTGCGGAAACTGATCGCTGCAGGAGCAGAACTCAAACCGGTTTCCGTTGACACCGGTCCAGAGTTCATCAGGCTCTTCGAGTTGGCAGAGCCAATGGATATCTCCTCTGATAAGTTCCCTGATGGCTGGGTGAATTTTTGGCGACGAGACGACTTCTCGGCAACCGCATACTTCTACTTGGACCGACCCACCAATGGCCTGAAGGCACGGAAGTAAAGGCCCCGCGTCTGTCATTCGGGCGGCCAACCGTTGACTCGCTCAACCAAAACTGCAACCTGACCCCGAGGTCAGGTGTACAATGTCCTTGGACCGTGCAATCACCTCTGGATTCGGTTAAGAACGCTGAGACAGCCTTAGCGGACGAAAACGTCCGCCAAATTTTGGTGCTTGCAGAACGGCTTCGAGACACGCACGGTGGAGTTCTTGACGACGCGGCCATCCAGGCCGTCGCCGAAGCGACCAATGCGCCAGCGGAGTATGTCCGCCTTGCCACCCGGCTACTACCTGAAAAGCGACAGAGTTTCTTCCAGCGCATTTACAATTTGATTCTCTCGCTTGAGCCAGACGTTCGTCGCCACGTCATTTCAGGCTCGATGGGCACCCTTTGTGGCTTACTTCTTGGTGCAGCCCACAAAACGGGCCAAGAACTCTTCAACACGTTGATGTTGATTGGAGTTGGCATGGCCTTCTGGAACATCTCCGTAAGTAAGGACACCCGAACCGCTGCGATTTCCGGAGGTTTGTTCGGAGGTGTCTTCTTTGTCGCCACCTCGCTGTTCGAGTTCCTCTTCAAAACGACGATGGTGGTTCCGACTCCCGTTTTACCCATCGCTCTCGTCGGTGGCGGAATCGCTGGCGTTGTTCTTCAGCGCATCGTAAACCGAAATCGAGCACGACTTGGGCTCAAAGACCCGGTTCAAGAGCGTCAGGAGATGCTCCGACAACTTGTCGACCTCCAAGAGAAGTTGCGATCAGGCGAACAGCAGGTCACATTCCTATGCGCCGACATCGTTGGCTCAACCCAAATCAAGGCGAACGCAGACCCCCTAAGCGTTGAGTTCACGTTCACCGAGTACCACAACTATGTGGAAATGGTTATTCGACGATATGGAGGCCGTGTTCACTCAACCGCTGGAGACGGAGTGATCTGCGCCTTCGACCACCCGCAACAAGCCTTCGGTGCCGCGAGAACCATTCAATCTGGCCTCGTAGAACTCAATACGTTCAGGAACAAAGTGGGCACACCGATTGTGCTCCGAGTATCTGTGCACACCGGTGAAGTGGTCGCCCCAGACCTGACGGATATCAAATCAGTTAACTTCGCCCACGTCATTGACGTAGCCTCTCACCTCCAGCGTGAGTGCCCTCCCGGCGGAATCGTCGTGAGCGTTGAGGCAGCCAAACACCTGCCGGGTGGACCAGACGGCATTGGTCGGGACCGCGTCAGCAGCCAAGGCGTGGACGCGGCAGTTTGGTTGCCACCTCAGGCACGCTCTGCCCCTACCGGCGAACTACCGCCTCCGCTTCCGAGCTAAAGCCACGAGCCCAAGCCCAAGCACGGTCATCGTCGCAGGTTCAGGGACGGGTTCATACGCAATTGTCAAGACGGGCATTGGCACGAGCATGCCCGCAGGACCGGTGACATCTGAGAACCCGAAGATGAGTTCGCTAGGCTCAATCAAATCGCCGCCGGACGATGTTCGACTGTCAAAGGACCACGACGGCATCCAACCAGTAAAGACCAAGTCGGATCCTTCAAACATGGTGAGCGCAGTGATGCCCGCCATGTTCAACGGGATATCAATATCCGTAGGAATCGGTGGGGGTGAAGCCAGTGAGAACTCCTTCGGATCGGCCACCTCGAAGTCATCCATCGCCTCAAAAATAGTGTCGATTTCTCCGGAAGTCAAACCTGGGCTCGTCATCATGCCAGCCGAGGTCATGGTCGCGCCAAGTTGAAATGTTTCTGTCGGATCCAGCACTGCAGGGTCAGCACCTTTCCCAAAGATTAGGCTGGTTGAAACCAACAGTTTGAGTTTCAGGCTGGCGGCGACGATTTCACCATCAATTTCTGGAAGGTGAAACCAGAAGAAACTCCGTCTCTCGGGAGTTCGACCAAACCCAGGCGTGGTGCCGTACCCAACGTAGTAGTTCTGGTGCGACGGCAAGTTCATGGGTGTGATACCACCGTCGAAAAAGCCGCCTACCTGAATTGCGGCCACTTCAACAAATGCGGCCCGACTCGCTGTCGTGAGCGCCAAAAGGGCGCAAGCTCCTAAAAATCGATTCCCTCGCATAGCAAGATTAGTATATGACGTTTTTAGCAATTGCTTTCGTTCCCTGAACAAAACCCGGTAACCCCGATTCACACCGTATACTTGTCACCGCTTGCGTGCTCTCTTCACCGTCGCCATTTTTGTAGGATCATTCCTACTCTTCTTGATTCAGCCCTTGGCAGCCAAGATTGTCCTGCCAGCCTTTGGCGGTGCTCCGGCGGTCTGGAACACCAGCCTCGTGTTTTTCCAGTCGTTGCTCTTGGGTGGGTACGCCTATGCGAACTGGGTTTCAAAACATCCGAGACTTCGTCCACTACACCTTCTGATCTTTGGGTTGGCAATCGCATTGACGTTTGCGCTGGGAATCGGTAACTCAGAAGCGCTCTCTATCGACCCGACCCAATCGGGTGCTCCCCCCGCATTTCAACTCATTTTGTTTTTGATGTCAACGGTGGGATTGCCCTATTTTCTGCTCTCCACAGGCGCCCCGCTGTTGCAACGGTGGTTCGGTACCACGAGCGATCCCGCTGCAACGGACCCCTATTTCCTTTATGCCGCCAGTAACGCGGGCAGTATGGTCGGACTGCTCGCATACCCATTTCTCATCGAAGGCATGAGCGGAGTTGCCACACAGGCGAAAGGCTGGGCAATGGGATTTGGGTTGTTGTTTGCCTTGGTTGCAGCCTGTGCGTGGTTTGTGGGGCCGCCAATCCAAAGTACCGCACAGCAAGAAGCGGAGCCCCTAACAAGGGCCCAGCGCCTCCGCTGGGTCGCTTTGTCAGCCGTTCCCTCAAGCCTCCTCCTCGGGGTCACCAGTTATCTCACCACCAACCTGGCCTCCGTGCCCCTGCTATGGATCATCCCGCTTTCGCTCTACCTCTTAACATTCATCATCGCATTCCGGCGGGGCATGCCACCAAAATCAAAGGCTGTCTCGCGTTGGGCAGCCTTGTTGATCGCTCCCCTCGCGCTGATTCTTGCGCTCGAAGCGACCGAGCCGCTCGTCATACTTGGCTGCATCCACTTGACCGTCTTCTTCATCGTTGCTCTTGCGAGCCATTCGGAACTTGCAGAATCTCGTCCCCCGGCATCCAGACTGACTGAGTTCTATCTATGGCTATCCGTGGGAGGAGTCGTTGGCGGACTGTTTAATGCCTTTGTGGCCCCCGCCATGTTCCCGGGAACCTATGAGTACCCCTTGGCATTGATCGCCTTCTTGCTTCTGCGCACCGGAGTGAAAACGGTCTGGAAAGTTGATCTCGGCTGGGTGTTTGCCGCTGCTGCCGTCACCTTCCTCATCGGAACGGGAGCCGTCCAGATGGGCATTCCTCCAAGCCAAAGTCGCACAGCCGTAACCATCGGCTTACCCATCATCCTTGCCTTCCTGGCCATTGACCGGCCCATTCGATACGGACTGAGTTTAGGAGCCGTCCTTGTCGCCGTCAACTTGATGGGCCTGAACTCACCCGGAAGAGTTCTGTATGCCAAGCGAAGCTTCTTTGGGGTGCACCGAATCCTTGAGGGCCGTACTGGCGAGTTTCGCAACCTGGTGCACGGAGTGACCATCCACGGGCGGCAGTCCAAGAAAACCCCCGATCTTCCGCTAACCTACTACTATCCAACCGGCCCGATCGGGTTGTTGCTGACGAGTTTGAAGTCACAACCATCGTTGAGCGTTGGTATCGTGGGTCTCGGCGTAGGTTCTCTAGCCGCATACTCCAGACCCCAAGACGAGTACACGTTTTTCGAAATCGATCCTGTCGTCATTGAAGTGGCCAACAACCCAAAGTGGTTCACCTTTGTGCCAAACGCAAAGGGCCAGATCAAGATGGTGGAAGGAGACGCTCGGCTAACCCTGGGTAAAGCCCCCGCCAAATCGTTCAATGTCATTGCGATCGACGCGTTCTCGTCGGATGCGATCCCGATGCATCTCTTAACTTCGGAGGCCCTTGACCTGTACCTGACGCGGATCAAAGACGACGGTGTCGTGGCGTTTCATATTTCGAATCGGTACTTGAGCCTGAGCAAAATCCTTACGCGACTCGTTGACGAAAAGAAACTTGCTGGAAAGTACGCTTACGACACCGAGATTGAGGACGACGAGAGGGCGAAAGGCAAAGAGGCCTCAGAGTGGTTCGTCGTGGCAAGGAATGAGCAGTCGCTCGATTTCCTGCCAAAGGCCATGTTCTCGCCGATCGTCGGGATGGACCGAGCACCTCTCTGGACAGATGCCCGGTCCAACCTTCTAGAGGCTTGGGAGCCTGACTAACGAACCGGAGAGAGATCAACTTTCAAAGTTGAAAACCCATCAAGTTCGAAGTGCTCAACGCGTATCGTGTGACGCCCACCCTCAAGTTCCAGTGTATGCGTCATCGTCTTCGGCGGATGCCAAGTCCAGTCCTCGGCCACTTTCACCCCGTCAACCCAGACTCGAACACCATCGTCGCTGGTGATGTCCAGCAGGTACTTGCCCTTGTTCACACTGAACGTTCCTTCTGAGACGGTCGCAAAGTGGTCTGAAGAAACTTCCGGAAACGGCTTGCCAGACCAAGCAAAGTTCAGTTCGCTGCCACGATAGATCTTCAGCGGCTCCTTTTCACGGTTTTTGACGAACGCATCCATCATCGTCCGCGGATCCTGAGTTTTCAGGTCGTAAGCCCAGAACTTGACCGTCCATTCAATCGGCAAGAAAAACCGCGACCAGTTGAACCGATAAGGAACCCCGGCGGGCGTAACAACTCCCCGATCGTCGACAACTGTTTGCCCCCGATACTCCATGTCCAAGAGCAAGTCGTTGGTCGAGCCGCCTTCTAAGCGGACGCGTACAAATCCAGGCACTGGCACTTGCGCCGCACCTCCACCACCGACAGTCCAGTTGATGCCATCTTCAGAAATGGCCTCGATTCGGACACCCCGCTGCTCGCGAATGGTCGCCTTACCGGGACGCCCCAGAACTTCAAATGTTGCCAAGCCCTCCTTGAACTCGCTGCGAGTCCAAAGCAAGGGTCGCTTAAAGTCATATGGTCCCCAATCGTCAACCAAGATATATCGGCGGCCGCGCAACGAACCCTTCTTCAAGAAGGGCCGCGTTCCACCTTGCATAGGTTTGGGCGCATATCCCTTTGTCGACGCTTGCTGTGCAGCAAGGAACTCGTCCGAATCCAGCCCCCTTGAAAGGGGACGATCCGATGGATAGGGAGTCCAAATCATTTCAAACCGCTCAAGGTACTCGCGGGTAGTTGGAGCCAAGCCCAAGATAACATTTCCGCTGGGGGCCATTGTTGCCGGTTCAGGCTTGTTCCCCGCATCTAGAAACACCTTGTTGTCTTGCTCCCCATCTGGAAGCGCTCGTTCCGTGAGCCACAGTTCGTTCCGAACAAACTGGAAGCACGGGTTGGTGCCATCCAATTTCGTAGCAGTTCCCACCTTGGACATCCAGTTCTTGGTAATGACAACGCCACTGGTGTCTCGCACGCTGATCGCGTTTGTTGGGATGTTGTTGAACTCGTTTTGAGTGATTGACCAATCTCGACTCTTGGTGTCTCGCTTCTTCGGGTAACCCCAATTCGGATCCTGAGTCTTGTTCATCCAGAGCACAATGCCCTCAGTGTCCTGATAGAACATATTCGCCTTCACCGTATTGCTTTGGCCATGCTCCCAGGCAATCGACTGGGCGTTATGGGCAAAAACGTTGCCGACGACCTTTGATTCAAATGAGTAGCCACCCCATATGCCGTGCCAACACTCAAGCACGAGATTATTGATGAAGTCATTGCGGCTGAAAGTGGCTTCAATCCCGTTTG
>CALMEF010000291.1 GCA_937862825.1 uncultured Armatimonadota bacterium | reverse complement strand
CTTAGCGATGCCGACAACTACCTTCTACTTGAGGCGATTGGCTCGGGAGTCTACGTCGGTTGTAACCTGAACATTGACGTTTTCGAGCAACAAGGCAACGACTGGTACGGCGAGGGCGACGATATGATCGTGATTGATGGCGAGCCTTGGCCACCGCGTTTGCACGGGACGGGAACGGAGGACTACTTCTCAATGGCGTTCTGTCCGAAGCAGGAGTACTGCGCACCCTATCACGGCTTGACCCTCTACTCTGGGACCGACGAGTGGCCTTGGGGCGGGAAGAACTCGATGTATCGCTACCACATCGAAGACCCGATTCGGTTTGAAAAGTCCATTCGGGTGAGCATCGAACATGGTCATGCGAACAAGTTGTTCAACGACTATTCGAGCACGGCCTACTGGTATCAACTGGAGCCGCACGCTCCGTTTCCGAAGCTGTTAGCGGTGGATGAGAGGTTGCCCAGGGAGTGATGCGATCACGTGTAACCGAGGATTTCCCTGCCGAGTTCCGTAAGGTGGTGGCCTTTCAGGACGATCAAGTCGCTCGTTTTGTGATACCGGAAGACCTTGGTGCGCGGGCCCACTTCTCATTACAAGTTAACGCGGCGTTCGAAGGTGAGGACCGGCTGTTCTCCCTATTCGACGAGAGTCCCTTCGCGAGTTCGACGGTTCCTGGAGTGCTCACTTTTCTACACGAGGCTGCTGGTCATCCAAAGTTTCAGCGAAGACACGTTTTTGAGTTCGTGCCCAATGCTGAGGAAGAGTACAGCCGCTGCCTCATCTATGTGCTCCTCAATGAGTTCCGGGCCTTTTTGGTGCAGGATCGTTCGGGTGCGACCTGGTTCTTCTTTTCGCATGACGAATATTTCACGTTCTCTACAGAGCAAGGAGACCTTGAGACAGAGATTCAGGAGTTCGTAGCGAACCTCAACTAGAGAACGGACCGAGGGCGCTCTAAAACCGCAGGTGGTAGTCCATGCGGACGGTCCAGTTGCTGCGCTTGACGCCATCCGGAAGCGTGTGCTCGTAACTTACGTTGCCGAGGTATGCGGAAAGCATCTGATTTGCGCCGGGTTTCTGGTCAAACTTTATGAACCAGCGGTCGGTTCGTCGTCGGAACGGGCCGTCGGCTTCCTCAACGCCGTAGAACAGGCTGAGCGGTGAGCCGGACTTCTCAAACAGGTTAACGTTCAGGCCGGTAACCCGGGACAGCTCCTTGGTGAGGTCATTCTTCTTTTCTTCCCAAGAAGCGCCAAAGGTGAGGTTTGACGATTCCTTCCAATCCATTCGCCAGCGGTTGACGCGCCACGGGTCGGTCAGGGATCCTAGCATGACGTCACCGCGAGGAATCTCTGGGTTCGAGAGCATCTCGTTCTTAATCTGAAGCCGCGACGTGGGCTTTGCCGTGAACGTGAAGTTTCTGATCATCACGTTGGCACCGCTTGGCAACTCTCGCGCCTTGTAGAGTAACGAGATCGCAAATGGTTTTGTAGCAGCGTTATCGGTTTGGTAGCTGATCGTCCGGTCAATACCGTGATAGCCATCTGGTGCAACCTGCGACTTGTAAGCAAGGCCAAGCGCACCACCCATCGTGTTCGTACTTACCGAGAACTGCTGACCTTCTCGGATGTAGCGATTGTAATCGGCGGCGGTATCTTGGCTGTACGCGAACGTAACGTTCTTGAACAGGCCAAGGTTCATCGGCTTGGACGAAGACAACTGGATATTGCTAAACGATTGGCTACGCAGGCCGTCCCATCGGTTGTCAGCATAAGTAGCGTTGTTGACTTGTAGCCAGCCGATTTGACCAGGTGAGAGTCCCCACGTTTGTTGCTGGGCGCCGTTCAGGCCATTGATCTGACGCGCATAGCCATAACTCAGGCGCATACCCTTGCCAAAGTCAACCCAGAACCCGTAGTTGCGCTTTTTCTCATCGCGCTCATCACCGCCACGGTCAATCTTCACATCCGTGACGCTCACGCCGACCTTCTTGTTCAGGTCGGTGCTGATGGTGTTCGCGCTGATATCTTCTTTGTCGCCGTTCTCGAATCGTTGGCGCGACTGTTCGGACTTAACCGAAGTGGTCGGGCTCAGTTTGGTCTCCATCGCCATGTACTCGCGCTCGGAGTCCGGATTTTGGGTGAGCGTCCCGTCAAAGTCAATCGTTTCTTTCTGGTACCAGAAACGAGTGGAACGACCCAAATTACGGGTCAGACTAAATCGTTCTGTGGCCTGCGCGAAAAGAACCTGAAGAGGATCGTCATTCTGTTGAGCGTGGCGCTCAAACTTTAGGTCGGTCAGCTTGTCCGGCTTCCAGTTGATGATCGTGTTTTCGATCATCTTGTCCTGGCTGAGCGAATCGCTGCTGGCATCAAAACGGAACAGGTCAAGGCTGAGGTTTGGCAGAATCTGCCATTTCGCCTTGATGTCGCGCTCTTTGAAGCCTGTCAGCGAGTTGAGGAGGTCCTTTTCGGGGTCAACCAATGTTGCCGAGTGGCGGAAGCCCGAGTCAACTTCGCGCGTGGCAACGCTGACTTCGAGTTTGTTCTGCGAGTAAGCCACGGTGGTTCGGTTCAGCCCTGCCCCGTCGTGCGTCGCGGAAGTCTTTTCAAAGTTAAAGCGCCGAGCCTTGCCGAAATCCATTGCGATTCCGAGATCGGAACGCTCCAAGCCAGCAACAGAACCCAGTCGCTGCCGTTCAAACTCCATCAGTGAGCCGACTTCGCTGAAGAAGCTGCCCATCTGCTGCTTGCGATATCGTAGGTTCACGCCCTTTCCATTGAGGGCCATAGACTGTACCGAAGCGTCGTCCTGCTGACCTTGGACCGTCATCTTGTCGATTTGAGCATCCCACCCCTTGAAGGGCTGCACACCGATTCGGGTCATTGAGCGATCTAAACCTGCGCCCGCCAGGAAAAATCTTCGTTCTTCGGGACGGAAGAAGTTGCCGTCCTTTTGGTACATGCTCGAAATGGCCCGGATGTGTGCGTCCATCTCGGTTTCGGCTAGAGAGCCAAGGTTTGCGAATGTCTTGTCAACTGCCCGAGAGATGTGTTGGAAGTTCCAGCCTTTGCCGCCAGCACTCAGGTCGTTTGAGGCAAACGCACCTGCGTCGGACTTAACCAGACTGGTGTTGTACTTTAGGCCAAGCAAGGAAGTTCCTAAGACAGCCGTGTCCAAGGCCATCCATTGTCTTTTCAGGCCCGCTTCGCGTCCCCATTGGCCGCGCTCGGGTTCGAAGAGGCTATTGAATCGATTAAAACCTGGGTCTACGTTTTGCTCGCCAAAGGAGAAGAAGCGAACATTCTTGACGTCCAAAGCCACTTCGCGCTTGTAGATGCCGTTCGACGACAGATCTTCAATCTGGCTACTCGTGTACGACAGATTGGCCACCTTCGATTTGTATCCGGCAACGAAGTTTTCGCGGTTGAGGCCGATCTCCTTACCGAGTTGATCGCGGTTACCCTCGGCCAAATCCTTGAATCGCTTGAAGCCTTGGCCAACGCGTTGGGAGTTCCAACCCATGGTGAACTCGCCAGCCTGGACGCCAAAGGACCGCCAGTCAACCTCTTCATCGCCATCTTTGACGGTATTGAAACTGTTGCTAAACTTGAGACCACCGAAGTTGACGTCCTTCAACGAAAATCCCAGTCGCTGGAGGCCGCGTTCCTTTTTAATTTGGTCGGGATTGTAACCAGCCTCTTGAACTGCGCTGAAGCCGGTGAAGTTCGATGAGACGTCTTGGAAGTTTGCTTCGACCTTGCCACCGTTGAATCCGGTTGACAGATTCTGCAAGATCGCTGTGGATTGTCCTTCTTCGGTTTGTCCGGGGTCCCCTTGGTATTCGAAGGCGCTACGAGCCCGCTGCTTTTGGCGTTCGCCAACAAGCATAAGTCCCTTGAGTGCACCAGAACCCATGTTGAATGAGTTCTGCAGGCCATATAGATTGCTGGTCAAAACGTTGCCATCTGCGGTGCGCTCCGTCAAACCAAAGGCTCCGACCATTCTGAGGCCTCCCGGAACCAAATCAAACTTGAATGTCGGCAAACCCATTCCAGCCTTTCGGGTTTCTGGCTTGGCGAGTTTGTCGTACTGGTAAGAGACGAGCAGGGACTGACCTGCCTTCTGAGCCCGCATGAGGTAGACCACGCCGGTGTCGTAGTCCATCTGATAATCCACCCCGCGACGGAGAATCTTTCCGTCATGCTCAACGCGTTCGCTACCAGGGATGACGCTGCCGAATCGAAGCGGAACGCCCGGGCCAAGTGCCTGAAGCATGATTAGATCGACTGTTGGCGTTCCAGTAACAACTTGAGGGGCGGCAGGGGTAGACGAATCGCCAACGGCATTGAAGGGCGTCTGGGCGTGAGCGCTCGCATAAAGTGCGCTTGCGACAGCCAACCCCATCAGCTTCAACGAAGGTTTATTCAATACCTTCCTTATTGTAGCCTGATTTGAGTCTGTCCTACCCGGTAATTTGCCCAGTTCCATGGGGTATTCCTGCCTATTTTCTAGCATCCTTGCCAGATCCTTCCGAGGAGTCAGACGTCGACCTCCTCGAATGGTTACTAGGAATACGTCTTCAGGTCTAAGGAAAGTTCACGTTGAACCGACTATTTTGACGTTATGCCCAAGGATCGGGAAGTTTGTGTGCGTCTTTCGACTGAGGAGGCTTGGGAGTTGCTCTCACGTTGTTTGAACAGTCTTGAGCCCGATACGGCACTAAGCAAGGATGCTCTGAAGAAGTTAGCCGACGCCCTAAAGGAAGAAGGGAAGTCCCATCTGCGCCTTGCTGGTTGAGCGATAGCTCGCTGAAAGGCCTGACGTTTGCGGACTTATCGCGGAGCGGATGAAATGCTGACTTGCTTGGCTTTGCTGATTGCGCTAAACTGGCCTTGGGAGGTTTGTTGTGGACAGCGCAAGCACGACCTTAACATTTCTGTTCACCGATATTGAGGGAAGCTCCAGGATGTGGGAACACCACCCGGAGGACGCGTCTGAGGCGATCGCCAAACACGACGAGATTTTGCGAGCCATCCTGGGAAAGACCGGACACGTCTTCAAGACTGTCGGGGACGCGTTTTGCGTTGCCTACAAAACCGCACCTGACGGACTTGCCGCCGCTGTTCATGGCGCAGAGGCAATCCAGGCCCAAGAATGGCCGGTAGCAACACCGATCCGTGTTCGGTTCGCACTTCATTCAGGTACCGCAGAAGCCCGTAACAACGACTATTTTGGGCCAACGCTGAATCGCGTAAGTCGAATCCTATCCACAGGGTACGGAGGTCAAATCCTCCTGTCTGAAGCAGCATTCGCCCTTGTCCGAGACGTGATTCCAGAAGGGGTGATCATCACGGCCCTGGGAGAGCATCGTCTTCGCGATTTGACACGCCCCGAGGTTATCTTCCAGGCGCATACCGCCAAACTGCCCACAACGTTTCCAGCGCTAAAGTCCCTCGAGCGGTACCAGACGAACTTGCCAACACAAGTGACCAATTTTGTGGGGAGGGAAGACGAGTTGGACGAGCTTCGGATGCTGCTTCTCAATACTCCCCTCATCACCGTACTCGGGTTTGGCGGTTGCGGAAAGACTCGACTGGCACTTCAAGTTGCTTCCGATGAACTTGACCGATTTCGTGACGGCGCCTGGTTTATCGATCTCGCTTCAGTGGTCGATGGCCGTGCTGTGGCATCAACCGTTGCGTCTACGCTGGGCTTGCGAGAGTCCCCAGGGCGGGATGCCCTTGAATCAATCCTCGAACATCTAGCGAACAGGGAGCTTCTTATTCTTTTTGACAACTGTGAACATGTTGCCGCTGAGGTTGCAAAACTTGTCCAAGCGATCATCGATAAGTGCCCTTTGACCAGGGTCCTTGCCACCAGTCGGGAGGCCTTGGGGGTTAGGGGCGAACACGTGTTTCGCATTCGATGGCTTACCGTCCCTAACCAAACTGAGACGCACACTCCCGAAACGATTTCTCAATACGAGTCTGTAAGACTATTCATTAATCGAGCCGTTTCGAGCCGACAGTCGTTTGCAGTGACAAACCAGAATGCAGCGGCAGTTGCGGAAGTGTGTTGTCGACTTGAAGGGATTCCCTTGGCGATTGAGTTGGCTGCCGCTCGAACCAGTTCAATGTCTGTGGAGGACTTGCTTAGACGTCTCGACGACCTGTCGAGAATTCTGGTCGGTAAGGAGCGAATGGCACCGCAAAGACACCAGACACTTCACGCTCTGATCAATTGGAGCTATCAGCTCCTCTCGGACCGTGAGCAGTTGCTTCTACGCCGGCTATCCGTGTTCGTCGGTGGATGGTCTCTCGAATCAGCGGAGGAAGTTTGTGGCGTCGAGCCGTTGGACGACTTTGATGTACTAGATTTACTGGCCAGTCTGGTTGACAAGAGCCTGGTGACTTACGATGATTCTCTTCGCGAGCCAAGGTATCGCATGTTGGAGACCATCCGCCAGTTCTCCTCGGCGCTGTTGACCGAGTCGGGAATGGAGGAAGAGACACGCCGAAGACACTTTCGTCGCTTCTGTGGGTATGCCAATCGGTTAAAACTGGATGCACGAAACGCTCAAGATTCCGCGAGAGCGGACGCCTACTATTCCGCGCTCGCAGTGGAACACCCAGATGTGCATGCTGCCATCGAGTGGGCTTTCGGTCATACGGAGCACGTCCAGGAACTGACTGATTTGTGTGTTTGCGTCTCTCTGTATTGGGAGCGGCGAGCCATCAGCAATCTTGCACTGCAAATTTGCACCAGGGCTGTCGCGATGGCCGAATCGGCTCCCTCGGTTGGGCTGGCCGCAATAACGTGCGAGAAGACTCGTTTTCAAATGCGAGTCGGAGCCTGGGCAGCCGCAGGAGAAACAGTAGAACTTGCAATAGAACGTGCCCACGCCGAAGGTGATGGACACTCACTAGGAATGAGCCTTTATCTGAAAGGGTGGATCATGAACATGTGGGGAAAGTGGTCCGAAGCATTTCAGATTCTTAATCAAGTGTTGGCAATGGCCGAGGCTAAAAAAATCATCCCGCTGCAAGTGACGGTGCTTAGCGCCCTTGGGCTCACGGCCTCCTCTCTTAATGATAGGGAAACCGCCCTTGAGATGGTGCAACGGTCATTAGCGCTCGCGCGAACGCATCAAAGCAAAGCCAGCCTTGCACAGACCCTGACCAATGTCGGCGTTGTGTTCCGTGACTATGACCGGTTGGAAGAGTTGCCGCGGTGCTTTTGGAGGGATTGGAACTCATCGGAGACGATGGGAACCTGATGTCGAAAATGTACTTGCTATCGAATATGGGGGGTACTCGACTAAAACAACGAAGTCCAGCCGAAGCGGAAGAATATGCTGCTCAAGCCCTGAAACTCAGCGTTTTGGGGTCCGAGGTCACGATCCAAACGGGGAGTATTTTGGATCTCGCAGGTTGCGCTACTCTGCTCGAAGACTACGGGAGGGCTGCACGATTGTTTGCCGCCGTGGAGGCCAAAGAGCGAGAAATGGGGCACATCCGAGATGAGCACGACAGGGAATTCTATGGAAGTCTGCAAGAGCAAGTCCGAAGCGCGCTTGGCGCCCAGGAGTACGAGCGTTTGAGCAGAGAGGGATATGCTCTTCATTGGAGCGATCTGATTACATATGCACTCCGATCGGAGCAAAACTCACTCTCATGAAGTCTCTGCTCTGCCCACCTGAGAGTCTGAATGCTTTTTAGCGCTTCGGTGGACGAACTCATTCGAGTGCGAACTTGCCCAAACGCTCGATCGTGGAGCAAGCAGACGTGGCAAAACTTGCTGTTTGCCCATGCACCACTTGATCCCCGTTCTCTGCGCGGCGCATTACCAGAACCCCTTGAACTCGATACCTTTGATGGGCATGCCTGGATTGGCCTTGTAGCCTTCGCAATGACTGGCCTTTCATTCCGGGGAGTTCCACATCCTTCTTTCCTTGAAACCAATGTGCGAACCTATGTTCGGCATCCCGATCATGGACCTGGCGTGTGGTTTTTCAGTTTGGACGCGAGCCAGTATCTGCCATGTCTTGCCGCCAGGTCTTGGTTTAAGTTGCCCTATTGTCACTCCAGAATGAGTATGGAAGTCGGTGAGTTGATTAGCGCGAGCGGTCAGCGGAACTCCAAGCAGCGATTGCCAAGAGTGTTTGAAAAGCCGTCCGATCAGTTTGCCTACCAACTCGCGTTCATACCGGGTTCGGATCCCGCACCTGCGAAGCAGTTGACCTTCGATTTTTGGGCGTTGGAACGCTACCAACTCTTTTCTGCCGATTCCGATGGAAGAGTACTGAAGGGCCAGGTCTGGCACGAGCCTTATGTGGTTTCAGAGGCCACCATGAACGAGCTCGACTTTCGGTCAGGCGATAAGCGCTTTCACGACCTCAAGTTCAGACACTTTCGGCACAGTGGTGGGGTTTCTGTTCGTGCCTACAAGCCGGAACATGTTTAACGCTCGACTTTGTTGGCGATCAGCAACTCCACTTGCGGTGATTTTGCTCTAGTGATCACAACTCGAGAGGCGTTATTGGAGACCGCGAGGGCACAACGGTGCTGGGCAGGTAATCTTTCTTGCAGAGTCGTTAACGAGATTGCTCAGCGGCGAGCCATCGGCCGACGCTCTTTTGATCCGATTTTCGGAACTTTTTACCAAAAGAACAATGGCAAACCTACAAGCACAATGTCCGCTTTGTGCGGCAAACGTCAACCTTCCTGATGCTCCCGAGGTCGGTGAACTCATCGATTGCGAGGAATGTGGGGAAGAACTCGAAATTGTCAGCCTTGAGCCTCCAACGTTGGCCAAGGCTCCGGAAGAAGAAGAGGACTGGGGAGAGTAACCCGGTTGTCCAACACCCCCAAGATCGGGGTGCTGTGTTCACTGATTCGCCCCGAAGAGAAGATGATCTTCGAGGCATTTCGTGCTCGCGGCATTGACTTTGATCGCATTGACGACCGGGAGCTCATTCTTGACTTGCACCAGTCCGAATCGCCCTATTCGGTGATCCTCGAACGATGTATCAATCACTCTCGGGCTCATCATACGTTGAAGTATTTCAACGATCGAGGCGTTCGAACCGTTAACTCGTATCACACTGCAAACATTTGTGGTGACAAGTTGTTGACCTCGATGGCGCTAAGCAAGGCTGGCGTGCCAATCCCGAGGAACTTGATTGCTTACACGGAAGAATCCGCGCTTGAGGCAATTGAACAGTTAGGCTATCCCGTTGTTCTCAAACCTGCGGTCGGATCTTGGGGCAGGTTGCTTGCCAAGGTGAACGATCGTGACGCTGCCGAAGCGATTCTTGAACACAAGAAGGTATTGGGAAGTTACCACCACTCGACCTACTATGTGCAGGAGTACATCAACACAGGGGGGCGGGATATTCGTGCGTTTGTGATCGGCGGCAAACTGGTCGCAGCGATAAATAGGAAGGCCGACCACTGGATTACGAACACGGCGAGGGGAGGTCGTGCCTCAAACTACGAGTTGAATCAAAACTTGGCCAACATCTGCGAGGCTGCGGCGCGAGCAGTGGAAGGAGATGTCGTAGCCATTGACGTCTTTGAGCGCCCGGATGGCTATCTGATCAACGAAGTGAACTACACGATGGAGTTTCGGAACTCGATTGAAACAACGGGTGTGAACATTCCACAACTCATTGCCGACTACGTGATCGAGGTCTCAAGTTGATTGACGTTTCGATTGTCGGTGGTTCGGGATACACGGGAGGAGAAGCCCTCCGTATCCTGCTCGGACATTCCGAGTTTAGAGTGAAGCAGGTCACTAGCGAGTCGAATGCCGGAAAGTTCGTCCATCTAACTCACCCGAACCTGAGAGGAGTCACCAAACTCAAGTACGCCTCGATCAATGACTTGGAGATCACAGACTGGTTGATTCTATGCCTTCCTCATGGCGAAAGTCAGAACCGGCTCTTAGAACTTGAGGGCAAGGCCACGTACATTGCTGACTTGGCGTCCGATTTTCGGCTGAGAAACGCGACACTATACGAGAAGTACTATGGCGAACCGCATCGAAGGCCAGACCGGTTGGGATCGTTCGTTTACTCAGTTCCAGAACTCTACCGAGAACAGATCCGGACGACCAAGCGACTTGCTGGAACAGGCTGCATTGCCGTTAGTGCAATTCTTGCGTTGGACCCGTTATTCAAGGCGGGAGTGGTTAAGGATGACCAAGTCATCATTGACGCCAAGATTGGCAGTTCAGCAGCGGGCGCCTCGCCTTCGCCTGGTTCGCACCATCCAGAGAGAGCCGGCACGTTGCGGTCGTTTAGGCCAACTGGGCATCGACATACTGCAGAGATTAGCGAGAACTTGGTCGGCACGCCCAAGGTCTTCCTTTCGGCCACGGCTACGGATGCGGTTCGTGGAATCCTTAGCACCAGCCAACTGTTCTTGAAGCAACACATGACTGACCTACAGATCCGGACGATCTACCGCGACGCTTATCAGGATGAGCCGTTTGTGCGAATTGTAAAAGAAACCCGCGGAATCTATCGTTACCCAGAGCCAAAATTGGTTGCTGGGACGAACTTCGTGGACATTGGTTTTGAGTTGGAGGAAGATACTGGAAGGCTTGTGGTGATGTCTGCGATTGACAACCTTGTACGTGGTTCCGCGGGTCAAGTGATTCAAGGGATGAACATCATTCACGGGTTCGATGAGCGTTTAGGGTTGGAGTTCCCTGGACTGCACCCAGTGTAACGACGATGATCATTGTCAAGACGGGTGGCGCAAAGGGGATTGATGACGGGCCGGTGCTCGACGACATTCGCCAATTGGTCGCCAGCGGAGAGCCAGTAATTCTCGTTCACGGGGGTAGCGAGGAGACTAATGAGTTGGCGTCTCGATTGGGACATCCCCCGCGATTTGTGACCTCCATTTCGGGGTTTGTAAGTCGCTTTACTGACCAACGGACCATGGAGATATTCACGATGGTTTACTGTGGTCGTCGAAACAAGGCTCTTGTTGAAGGGCTCCAGCAACGTGGGGTGAACGCTGTTGGGCTAAGCGGAGCAGATGGTCGAATCTTTGAGGGTCCGATCAAAACCTCAGTGAAAACGATTGATAACGGAAAGAAGGTTGTCCTGCATGGTGACCACACGGGAAAGGTCAGCAAGATTAATACGGCCTTGCTGGAGTTGCTTATCAAGGGTGGGTACATGCCTGTACTGACCCCGCCAGCAATTTCGGAGGAAACCTCGCAACTGATGAATGTGGACGGTGACCGTGCCGCTGCCCAGCTTGCGGTAGCAATGAAAGCAAAATCGCTGGTCATTCTCAGCAACGTGCCTGGGTTGCTTCGCGATGTCAACGCTGATTGGAACGACCCGGAGAACCTTGTAACGACCATAGATTTAGGCACGGACGCTGATCCGTATCGTTTTGCGCAGGGAAGGATGAAAAAGAAGATCATGGGCGCAGTGGAGGCGGTTCGTGACGGGGTTGGTAGGGTGATTTTTGCCTCTGCCAATCGTCAGGCTCCGATCACGTCGGCACTCCAAGGGCACGGGACCGTGATTTCGACCTCAACAGGTTCAATTGTGCAGGCCGATGGCGACTGACTTTTACGATCTTGAGTTAGCATTTGGGGCGCGAACCTACAGCAAGCGCCGACTGAACATCGTTCGGGGCGACGGCTGTTGGGTCTGGGATGCCGACGGGAAACGCTATTTGGACTGCTTGGCTGGAATCGGAGCGGCGTCCCTTGGGCATCGACACCCAAGGCTGGTAAGGGCCATACAAGCGCAGGCCGACACCATTATCTCTGCGCCAGAGTATGTCTGTAATCCAGTTCGGGCTGAGTATCAAAAGCGGCTGGTCAGCCACTTACCTGATGGATTCGATCGGGTTTTTCTCTGTAACTCAGGGGCTGAGGCGATCGAAGGCGCATTGAAGTTTGCTCGACTTGCCACTGGTAAGCCGGGAGCCATTGCTTTCAAGAGAGCTTATCACGGCAAGACGATGGGGGCCCTAAGCGCGACCTTTGAACCGAAATATAGGGAGCCCTTTTTTCCATTGTTGGATGGTTTTGTTCATTGTGCTCCCGATGCTTCGAGCCTTGAGACCACGCTCGCTTCAAACACGAACGTCGGTGCTGTAGTGTTTGAAGCGATCCAAGGAGAGGGCGGAGTCCGCGCACTGGGACTTGACTTCATTTGCGAAGCGACGAAACTCGCGCATGCCCATGGGGCCGTCGTCATCGCAGATGAAGTTCAATGCGGATTCGGTCGAACAGGGAAGATGTGGGGATTTGGACCGTCGATTCCCGATTTGATCGCGTCATCTAAGGGCATTGCCGGAGGCGTGCCGATGGGTGCAATTGGAATATCAACAAGAATTCCAGAGCTCCCGGCGCTCAGCCACACTTCGACGTTTGGAGGGAATCCCCTATCGTGCGCGGCGGGCCACGCTGTTCTGGACGCCATCGAGCACGACGGGATCATTGAAAATGCCGCGAATGTCGGCGAATTCTTGGCGCGATCGATCGAAAGTGCTGGGTTGAAGCGAGTCCGCGAGGTTCGCGGATTTGGATTGATGATCGGAATTGAACTCAAGGAGCATGCAGGTCCGTTCCTCCAACCTTGTGCGGATCGGGGACTGATTGTGTTGCTTGCCGGCCAACGGGTCATCCGGTTACTTCCCCCTCTGGTGATGTCGTTGGATGAAGCGAAGTTCGCTGCGGAGACGCTCATAGAGGTTCTTCGTTGAGGCCAGAAGAGTTTCTGGAGGAGTTAGTGCGGATACCGTCGGTTTCGGGCCACGAGGCAGCCGCCAGCGAGTTTGCGGTTGCCCACATGAGGGCTGTGGGTTTTCGAGAAGCGTTCGTGGATCCCGCTGGTAGCGCAGTCGGAAAGTGGGGGTGTCCCAATGTGTCTAGGCGCGTTGTCCTGTTGGGGCACATTGACACCGTGCCCGGGGACATCCCAGTTCGGGTGGACGGTAGGGTCCTTCATGGTAGAGGAAGCGTCGACGCGAAAGGTCCGCTTGCCGCGTTCATTTCAGCGACTGCAACACTGCCAGTGGATGTCGATACGGAAATCATTGTCGTCGGTGCTACTGAGGAAGAGGCAGCAACATCAAAGGGCGCCCGGCAGGTGCTGCAAGACTTCGACGAGCCAGACTTTTGCATTATTGGGGAGCCAAGCGGGACGGTCGGAGTTACCTTGGGCTATAAGGGCCGGCTCCTGATGGAAGTCAACATCAGCAGACCGATGACCCATACTGCGCATGCCCATGTTTCTGTTGGAGAAGCAGCGTTCCTTGTGCATAGCAAGGTTGTCGAACTTGTTGAGCAACTCAACGAGGAAAGGTCGGGGATCTTTGAACGCTTGGATTACAGCCTCCGATCGGTAAACACGAGTTCAGATGGTCTGAAGGACCAGGCGTCAATGACACTAGGCTTTCGGCTCGGACCGGGGTTTGACCCAAAAGTGCTAGGGGCGACGATTGAACGCTGCATATCTGGAATATTGGACCCCGAGTTTAGTGCTTCCGTCGAAAGCCGAGGTCATGAATTTCCAGTGAAACGTGACCGTCGGAATCCTCTTGTGGCAGCATTCTTTGCTGCAATCCGCGAAGTGGGACTTGAAGCCAAGACAGTTGTCAAGACTGGGACCGCAGATATGAACGTAGTTAATGAGAAGTGGACTTGCCCAATGGTCGCCTATGGTCCCGGAGATTCTGCCCTAGACCACACCCCAGAGGAGCGACTGGACCTTGGGGAGTACCTAAAGGCTATTGATGTGCTTGCCCGAGTTCTGTCGCGTCTTGTACGGTAGGATCGGTTTTATGGCCAAGGCACTCTTTCTCAGCCCGATGGTTGCAAGCACCTCTCTTGATGAGTCGGTCACATTCTTGGAAGGTGCTTTCGGGTTCAAACTCGTTTTCTCGAGCGAGACTTACCGAATCTGTGAAAAGGACGGGTTGACGCTCCACTTGCAGAAAGCCGGAAAAGATGTCGGGGAATGTGCCGTGTATTTGGAGGTCGACGATCTTGACGAGGCATGGGACCGTGCAAAGTCGCATCTTGATGGAGTCCGGCATCGCAGCCCCTTTGAGCAAGAGTATCGCATGCGGGAGTTTCACGTTGACATTCCGCACACCAACTGCTTATTTTTCGTTGGACAATCGATTTAGTCTGGCCGGTCGGGATACTTGGGCTCGCGGAAAGTCAAGATCAGGGCACGCACACTGATTCCAAACATGAACACCATGATGGTCGGGAAGCCGGCCGCAGTGGCCTTAGAGGGGCGATAAGTCAGTCCAGTCCGCGGCGACCACGTGTCGTTGAAAAATCCATATAGCCCTCGGTAGATTCCGAGACTACTGAGAGCAATTCCCATTATCCAAAACCACCTTTCTTTCTTCATGGTTCTGCCCTTTGTTGCCCACGGATACCCTCAAATTTTGGCCCGAGAAAGATCATCACAATGTGTACCGCCGGGAGGACTATAGCAAAGAGACCGATCACTGGATAGAGTAGGCCGAACATTGCTGCCCAAGATCCCATGATCGAAATGGCCCAAATCAGGCTGGCTAATCCCGTTAGGCACCACTGGACGGCCCGAGGGAGCCAGTATCGTCGAAACAAGCGCTCGAACTCGATGTTGAAGTCCTCTTCCTCCAGTTCGCCTAAAGCAGTTTCGGTTTCGGGTTCGTTGGTGCCAACCAACTCGAACTGCTCAGGAGCCTGTTCGGCGAACTCGCCGCAATCGTCCCCAGGCGCTCATGTGAACCCATTCGGCGTGGGTAGATGAACACTACGGTTGGCGACGACGATCACGCCAATCGCGGTGGCAAATCCCCAAAGCCCAGCGATCCATGGAAGATTGGTCCAAGCCAAGATAGCCAGCGGTAGGCCCAGCCAAAGACTCGCCGCGGTCAGTTGCCCGAGGGCAGCGTAGGTTTGATACGTCGTCCAGTGCTGAAACGAGTACCTCGCTAAGTTGAGCATCTCCTCGTTGCCCGGTTTCACTTGAGACATGATACTAGCGATTCAGGTTTGCGTAGCCGCCGAACACGAAGTCTTGATTCTTTTGGGTTTGGTGGCACGAAACGCAGTATTCAAGGTCTTTGTTGGTCACGCGCTTCATATCTCCGGAGAGGACATAGAACTCCCAGTCTCCAACCTCTGGAGCAAAGCCTTTCTTTCGCTTCACCATAGCGGTCAAGAGTTCTGGCTTGGCGTTTTCCGGAAGGCGCGCGGGTGTGCCGAACTCGGTCTTTGGCCTCTCATATTTCTCCTTCAACAGGATTGAGCCCACCGGGAAGGTCTTCTGTTTGCCCTTTATCGCGGCATCCCCTTTGTCGTTAGCGAAAACGCGGAACACTCGTGGAACGTGTGGGTTCGGTGGTTGATCTTCTTTCAAGGGACCGATGCAACTCAAGGCTATAGTGGGGTGCATATCCACTGGTTTTGGTGTCACAAGATGCCACTTCTTGTAGTCCCTGAACTCACTTGGTCCCTGGCCTTGCGGAAACATGATGCCCGCGAGGAGCGGGAGTATCAATAGCGACTTTGCCATTCTTCGAGTTTTGACGAGTCGCAGAATAGTCTGTTTCGGAATCCCCGGTTGGGAAAAATGGCAATGCCCCGCAGTGCGTTTGCACTGCGGGGCATTAGTGCTAAGGCGTTAGTTCTTCGCCCCGACTTTCTCCTTCTTCTTGCCGTTGTCGCCAGAGTCCTTCTTTCGGAAGACCACGTTGCCTTCGGCATCCACGTCGGCGACAATGTGATCGCCTTCTTTGAACTTGCCGAGCAACATATCTTCGCTGAGCGGATCTTCGATAAAGCGTTGAACTGCTCGTCGAAGGGGACGGGCGCCGAGGTTTGGATCGTAACCCTTGTCCACAAGCATGTCCTTCACGGCTTCGCTGAGGTCAATGGTGATGCCCAAAGCGACTGCCTGCTCGTTGACTCGCTTGAGATACAGGTCGGCGATTTGCAGGATCTCGTCTCGCTTCAAGTGCTGGAACACGATGACTTCATCAACACGGTTGAGGAACTCGGGTCGGAAGAGTTTCTTCATCTCATCCATCATCTTGTTCTTCATCGACTCGTAGACCTTCGGATCGTTGAAGTCCTGTCGGGTGTCTCGGAATCCGAGGCCCTTGTCGACTTCAATCGGTCGAACACCGACGTTCGAAGTCATGATGATCAAGGTGTTGCGGAAATCAACTGTACGACCTTGCGAGTCGGTGAGTTGACCGTCTTCCATGATCTGCAGCAAGATGTTGAAGACATCTGGGTGCGCCTTCTCAATTTCGTCGAGAAGCACGACACAGTACGGGTTTCGGCGGACCTGTTCGGTTAACTGGCCACCCTCATCATATCCCACGTATCCGGGAGGGGCACCGACCAATCGGCTAACTGAGAATCGCTCCATGTACTCTGACATGTCGATCCGGACCATGCTGCTCTCCTTCTCGTATAGGTAGGCAGCGAGCGCCTTGGCAAGTTCAGTTTTACCAACACCAGTTGGACCGAGGAAGATGAAACTGCCCATGGGCCGCTTCGGATCCTTGAGTCCGCTACGGGCACGTCGGATGGCTCGCGCAATCGCCGCAACGGCTTCATGCTGACCGACGATTCGCTTGTGGAGGTCATCCTCCATCTTAAGAAGTTTCTCGGACTCAGCAGCAACCAGTCGCGTGACGGGAATGCCCGTCCAACTTTGAACGATCTGGGCGATTTCGTGGTCGGAAACGATTGGCTCAATCTTCTCGCGACTTTCCCACGACTCTTCTCGCTCTGCAACTGAGTGCTCAAGTTCCTCAATGTCACGACGCATGCCTTCAAGCTTGTCGTCACCTTCGTCGGCGCGTTTTTCGATGTGCTCAAGTTCGGTGCGCATCTTGTTGAGTTTCGTACGATCACTTCGCACGTCCTCCGGCGGAAGACTCTGTTGCAAGCGAACCCGTGATGCGGCTTCGTCAATCAAATCAATCGCCTTGTCAGGCAACGTGCGATCCGTGATATAGCGCTGACTGAGTTGGACAGATGCCGTGATGGCCTCGTCGGTGATCTCAACCTGGTGATGCGCTTCGTATCGCTCGCGCAGTCCCTTCAGGATATCCATCGCCTCTTCTTCCGAAGGTTCGCGGACCTTAACGGCTTGGAAGCGTCGCTCCAAGGCCGCATCGCGCTCGATGTACTTGCGGAACTCGTCTTGCGTGGTTGCACCGATGCATTGCAGTTCGCCACGAGCGAGCGCAGGCTTCATGATGTTGCTGGCGTCAATCGCTCCCTCTGCAGCACCTGCTCCGACAAGCGTGTGCAGCTCATCAATGAAGAGGATGACTTGGCCTTCCGACCGGCGGACTTCCTCCATGACCTTCTTCATCCGCTCCTCGAACTCACCTCGATACTTCGTACCGGCCACGAGTGCGGCAAGATCAAGGGCAACGAGTCGTTTGTCACGAAGCAGGTCGGGAATGTCACCGCTTACGATGCGGAGCGCAAGTCCTTCGGCGATAGCAGTCTTGCCAACGCCGGGTTCGCCGACGAGACACGGATTATTCTTCGTTCGTCGACATAAAATCTGCATGACCCGTTCGATTTCGGATTGTCGTCCGACGACCGGATCAAGTTTGCCCTCCCTAGCGAGGTCGGTCAGATCTCTGCCGAACTCGTCGAGGGTTTGCGTTTTCGCCGATCCACCTTGTCCTTGCGAGCGGCCGCTCGAGGACTTGGAGGAGGACGATTCGTTGTCCTGCAGGGCGGTGACTTCTCGTCGAGCCCGTTCAAGATCAACACCAAGTTTGGCAAGGACACGGCCCGCAAGGCCGTCGCCTTCGCGGATAAGACCAAGCAGCAAGTGCTCGGTGCCGATGTAATTGTTGTTCAGATTTCTCGCCTCGTCGTACGCCAAATCTATGACTCTCTTGGCGCGCGGAGTCAGGCTCATGTCCTGATTAGTTCGGGCTTCCCCCCTCGGGAGTTGCTTTTCGACCTCGGAGCGAATCTTCGCTAAGTTGATGTTCAACTTTTCCAAAACTCGAGCGGCGACGCTGTCCGACTCTCGCACCAAGCCTAAAAGCAGGTGCTCAGTCGAGACGTAGCCTTCGCCGAACTTCTGCGCTTCTTCTTGCGCGTAGAAGACGACCTTTCTTGCACGTTCTGTAAAGCGTTGCCACATAGTTTTGTTTCTTTATCCTTGCCAGACCTCTGGCTACTGTTTTGACTGATCAGAGGTCTTAATGGTTCTACGCCATCGTACGGGTTTGTATCCCATTCGAGAGGACTTAGGCAAGAGACGAGCGTACACCGTCGTACGCTTCGATTTGAACCTAATCTTACCCAATTTCGCTGGCTTACAGAGGATTATCGGTCAGGATTCCAGACTCCGCAGGGGCCGGCTCAATAATGTCCTCTTGTTTGCAGTCTCGCAAGGAGGGCGTTCGTCTTATTCAACTTATCGTCCTATCCGTCTTATCCGTCCAATCTCACCCGTCGCCGGTTCATCAAAGCCACCAACCCAAAGCCGACGGCGAAAACCGTGCCCGGTTCGGGCACAGGCTCCATGAGAACCCGAACGTCACGCCCATCCGGTGATATCGCCTGGCCAAGAATCTGACCGCGCTCGTTGATGTCAATGCCCCAGTCAACTCGCCAGTCGCTGAACTCCGGTGCCAGCAGGTCGGAAATGTTCGTCACGATTCCATTTTCGTAGATGGACCAGACATGATTGGCGTCCCGCCCAAGCACTTTGCCGTTCTCGGTGGCGGCGGTGGCATAGGTCAATGGCGTGACTTCAACCACTTGGGTGCCCTCGAACCACCTGCCATCCTCGTTGAGAATGCGGCCATTGTCCAGGAGATCGCTGGGCCAGAGGTTCGGCAACCTCACGGTTCCCGTCGCCTCGGTCCAATACCATCCCGTCCGGTGAGTGTAGTTAAAACTGGTCGCGTTGCCCAGTAGCATGCCCGAGTTACTCAGGGCAACCTGGTCGTAGTTTGTCCACTGCAACGTTTCGGAGTTTTGAAGCATAGGGACGTTGATCAGTTCACCATCGCTCCAAAAGAAAATTGGGTTGTCAAATCCGAAGCCCGTAATCTGGTTAAGATCGTTTACGCGAAGTGCCAGGCCTTCAGCAATCTGCGTGAACACAGTACCAGTCCAGTATCCTGCAGGCAATTCATCATTTGGCCCATCCCACCCGCCAACAGCAATACCTAGGTCGTTAATATCATTTGCCCTTGATGGACGCCCACTGTCATATAGCAGCCGTTCTTCACCATTGAGCTGGACTGAAGCCTGCGGAAACGTGCGATGGTTGTAAGTGCTGCCGACTGTCTCACCTCTAGCGTTGATTCGAAAATGGTCTAGAATCACGCCCGCCCTGCCCAACTCGCGAATCCGATAATCGGCTGGAGATGTAGCGGCCAAGGCAATCACGAATGCGAGTACCGAAATCCTCATGTTACTCATTAAATCCAAACTCAACTAGGTCACAGAAGACCCTGAAGTCCGATGCCGTGCGTGTCCATTTCAGCCGGGTCTTGACCTTGAGAGTTCCTGGTTCTACATACGGTGAGTTACCCGTTGTCGTCGCCGAGAAGAACTCGTGATTCGCTTCCGCGTTTGCCGTAACCGAACCCAAAACGTCCCAAGATGAGGTCGTAAAATTCCAAAGTGAACCCTCTAGATTGGTGTCCGCAATCGTCGACCCATTTTTGCAAGCGTAGTCTTGCATTCGGCTGAAACTCGGATGTTGGGAATGGTTTGGGAGTGTGATTTACTTTCAACGCCAATGATGGCCTCATTACCTATACTTTCAAAGTTGCTATCTCCTAGATATAAGTTGTCTCCCATGTAGAGCCGGGTGACGTCCACCACTGGATCGTAAGGCAGGTTATGAAGAAAATACGCGTCGGTTGGATATCCTGGGTGATAGTCCTTCACTTGGACAATCTTGGCTGAAGACGGCACTCCGGTTCCGCCGCGGTCATCCACGATGAATAACATGTAAAAGCCGGGAGGCAACAAGTTGCGGTTACCAGTAACCTTGGCTACTAATGTTGTGGAGTTAAGAGGTTGGAGGAGTTGAAGCGAAACTAGTCGCTGGTTCTGGTTGAAGGCATGCGTGGTTGCTCCGAGCGACACCAGAACGGCGCGCTGAATCTCCTGCCCGGAAGCCACCGTGTACGGAATCTGAAATATTTTGCTATAGCCGAGAGTTGTTGGGAAGTTTGATCCAATTGTTGGGCGCACCACCTCCCAAGAATTCAACCCTCCATATTTTGGCGAGTACATGTAGGCCCGACGTTTTGGCACCGAGTTAAAGAAGCCGTTTGGCCAGGTGCCACTGTACCCACCGTTGGCATCAAACTCCCCTTCGCCCCCGGACACGATGACCTTTGCGGATGGTAATAGTAGGGCGGTTGAATGGTAGCCCCAGCCTCTCCAAGTGTTACCAAAGGGTATGTCCCCTAACAACCAGGATGGATTCGAATCGAAAGGATTCATTACTTCGAGATTAGTCCGATCCAGTGCGCCGACGGTATCCCCGTAGAGATTTCCTCCAACCGCCAAAATCCTTCTGTCAGGCAAAACCGTTAACGTGTGATTCTTGCGCCCGTAAGTCATTGCTGGGCCTTGTAGCCACTGGGCGTTCACATCATTCGCGTTAAGAAGCAGCGTTCGATTAGTCGCGTAGAAAAGGGAAACCGGTCCCTCATTTGGGTCGGGGTCATCGCCGGAGGACCTTGAGCCACCAGAGCGCACTATCCAGCCATCAACCATACAGGCACTTGGATAGTGGAACCGGACGTTAGTTACTCCTGTTGGGAGCGCCTTCCATGTGCTCCATTGAAGGGTCGCAAGGTTAAGTTTGCGATTGGATTGATGCCACGGTTGTCCTCGGGCACGCCATTTCCAACAACTATTAAGCCGCCGTCAGTTGGATCAACAAAGGTGTGAGGGTAATACTTGTCAAGGGGCACAAGTGGCATCCGGAACATGTAGTCCTCATTTTGGTTCGCGCCAACGCCAGTCATCCACATTTCAGGGCGAGTGTTAATGTCTTCTATCCCATCAATCGTCCCACCCATGATGATCATTCGGCGGTTGGGAAGCATGTAGCAAACTGGATACCACCGACGTTCAGCCATATCTTCGCGAACAGACCAAGAGTTCGTAACAGGATCGAACACCGTGACGGCTTTCAGCCCAGTGTAATCCATCTCATGACCACCAGCGGTGAACAACTTTCCGTCCCAGGTGAGGGCTTGTCCAGCGCAAAAGATGTCGCGTTCAAAATGAAAAGGATTCGGGAATTCCTGCGGGTCCCAGGGAAACCGCGTTTTCGTTGCCGAAGTGAACGGGTGGCTAACGACGGAATAGTAAGGAGGCGTCTGCCAGTTGACGTTATTGTGCGCCGCTTCCGTAAGAGTTCTATGCCTGTTCCAAACGACGAGTTTGCCGTTGTGATCGGCGGTCGGCAAGAGTGCCATGTGAATGGCAAACAACTGCCACTCTCCCAACAGACTCCATGTTCCGCCGGCACTTTGTCCACTTGACACCGATGCGGCCGCAATGATCGACATTGAAACTACGATCCTCTTCATTCTTCCTCCTCCACAACCACCACATGCATTGTAACACGACATCAGTTGATTTGCCACCACTGAACATTTAGGTGACGAGTAAACTTTCCACCATGCCCCACGTCGTCGTCCCCGAAGCCGAAGCCCTATTGGATCAGGAGATTTAGGTTCTGGACAAGGGATTCGTGCGACTGGTGGATTACCTTGGGGGGGATGAGCGGATCGTTCAGGCGGCCCGGGTCTCCTATGGTGCTGGAACGAAGTCGTTCCGCCAAGACAAGGGACTGATCAACTACCTGCTGCGGAACGAGCACACTTCGCCGTTCGAGCAGGTCATCCTGACCTTCCACACCAAGATGCCCATTTTCGTGGCGCGGCAGTGGGTACGCCACCGCACCGCGAGGCTCAATGAAATCAGCGGGCGCTATTCGGTCATGAAGGACGAGTTCTATTTGCCCGAGGCCGACCAGATGCGCGGCCAAAGCACTGACAACAAGCAGGCGCGTAGCGACGAAATGGTCGAGAACGCTGCCGAAATGCTCGCCGAGATGAAGGCCGATCAAGAGACACTTTACAAGCACTACGAGGGCATGATTGAACAGGGGTTGGCGCGCGAAGTTGCCCGAGCCAACTTGCCCCTCTCACTCTACACCGAGTGGTACTGGCAGATTGATCTGCACAACTTGCTGAGGTTTCTCGCCCTGCGCATGGATTCGCACGCACAGTACGAGATTCGAGTTTATGCCGAAGCGATGGCGAAGTGCGCGCAAGCCGTGGCGCCACTCGCATACGATGCTTTTGAGGAGCACATTCTTGGCGCAGTCAAGTTCTCGAAGAAAGAGACCGAGGCATTGGCGGCGCTGCTCCGTGGTGAAGACTACGAAATGGAGCCGAGACCCAGGGAAGTCTTCGATGCCAAGTTGCGAAGACTTGGCATCGAACGTCCGGCACTCAGTCCAAGTTGATTCAGCGAATCACCGTCCACTTCGCCAAATCAATTGCGTGAATCCACCCGTCTTGGGAAGGATCCTCGTCATTAATGGGAGCCCAGTTCACCGTTGCCTCAAGTTCGCGATTCGGCCCCACGTAACTCGTTGCGCTCGAATTGAGGACAACTGTGACCGATGTATCCGACAGGGTGGCGACGCGACCGTCAACAACAGGGTTTCCACCTGACGAGTAGTTCCTCATTCGGATCAGTTGACTCAACCCGGGCCTGGCCACTGAGGACTCAAGCGTAAAGCGCAGTTCTGTAGGAACGATGGGTGGAGCGGTCCCATCCAAGCGAACCGTTGCCGCCAATGTATTCTCATCATTGAAGACCTCATAGCGGCTGTTGTCACTGGAGTCCATGGAGAATCTATCGCCCTGGAACTCGCTGCCTTCCGTTGCGGTCACCGAACTGACCATAACATCGAACGATGGGATTACCGCACGGGCGGCATAGTTGTCGTAATACCCAACATTATTTGAACCTGTTGGGCGGAACGTATACATGTCAAGTTCGTTGATGTTGTCGAAGGTTAGGTTGCCTGTTGCGCCCAAGATGCGTCCGTTTACGAGAGCCCATGTCTTGTTGGTCACAAAATCCGCGAAAATCTCCAAGTGGTGCCACCGGTTGTTCGTGATCGCAGGGTCTGGGGTAGTCACCCATGCCCCGGCTCCGGCGTTTAGCGACCGGTCGAAAAAGTCAATGTCGCCGGTGCGAATTTGAAGGCCCAAGTGTCGATTCGCGCCTTCGTTGGCCCACGCATCAATACCGAACCAGGACGGCGTCCCGTCGGTCATGTAAACCGAAACCGCGCAGTGCAAGACTGGATTCGCAAGGTAGTCGGCTAAAGTGAAGGTCGTGGGGAACTCACGCCAAAGGTAGCGACTATTAGCCGTGAACAGGGACGTGTCAACCTTGACCGAATGCGGATTGCTCACAACAAAAGGCCATGTGCCGACTTGGCTGACATCGGCCTGCGCATTCGCAAACCAACCGTTTTGGCCCGCCAAGTTCCCCGGAACGTAGCCAGCGTCAAAATCGGCTACGGCAATGTCCACGTTGGCAAGCGCGGCACAGCACGCACCCTGAATCAATGAGTATGCAAGGAACTTTTTCATTCTGATGTTTACACCCTCCTTTGGGATCACTTCAATCATATCAAGAATTGGTACGATTTCAACCATGCAGCGGAAAGATTGGCGGGAGGGAGCCATTATTCTCGTTGCTTGCCTAACCTTCACTGGGTTCCTTTACTGGCGCCATCTAAGCGGCTTGTTGGAATGTCTTGGGTTCGTCGCTGGTGTTCTTGGGGTCTGGTTGGCAACGAAAGAAAACGCCTGGACCTATCCGGTAGGGCTCGTCAACGTCGGCATCTACGCAAAGTTCTTCTATGAAAGTCGGCTCTACGCGGACTCCGTTCTCAACGCTATCTACTTCGTGCTCCTGTGCCTTGGTTGGTACTGGTGGACGAGACGGAGAGGCGACCAACACGCTTTGAAGGTTAAGCGTGCTGGGTCCACTATTCTCGTCAGGTTAGGGTTGGTGGTCGTCTTGACCTTGCCAATTGTTTGGTGGGCGCTGATTGCAGTAGAGGGCTCAATTCCTTACTTAGATGGCACGCTGAGTGTCCTTTCGCTTGCGGCGCAGTTTCTCCAGGATCGAAAGTTCATTCAGAACTGGTGGGTCTGGATTGCGGTGAATGTGGTGTACGTACCGCTTTTCATCTGGCGGGGCTACTATCCAACTGCCGTTCTTTATGCCGTTTTCCTGATCCTGGCCTTTCGGGGGCACGATCATTGGAAACGACAACTATAGAATTTGTTATCAAATTCCGACAATCCCACCATGAGTCGCCGCGCCTTTACGGTTATCGAAGTGATGATCGTTGTTCTGATCATCGGAATCCTCTTGGCGATTGCGATTCCAAACTTTCTCAAGGCTCGGTCAGCAGCAAGGCAAAACACGTGCGTCGCCAATCAAATTGAGATCAACAATGCCAAAGAAATATGGGCTATGGATAACCGAATCGCTGCGGGTGCCGGTGTGAACCAGGCCGACATCTGCCCTGAGTACATCAAGAACTGGCCCGTATGTCCCAATGGAGGGTTTTACACGATCCACAACGTGGGCGTACCTTCCACCTGTAGCATCCCCTCACACTAGCATCTTATTCCATCCGCAACGCCTCAACGGGGTGCTTCCCGGCCGCGCGCATGGCAGGAATCAGCCCGAAGAATGCTCCGACTCCAAGGCTGACCCCGAAGCAGAGCAAGATCGTTGAAGCGGTCACCATTGGCTTCACGGACGTGAAGTGATAGAGATAGAGGCAAACGCCGTAACTTAGGCCAAGCCCCACGATGCCTCCAGCAAGGCTGATTACGATTGACTCAGCCAAGAACTGGACGAAAATGTCACCCCGGCTTGCGCCAACCGTCTTACGAATTCCGATCTCTTTTGACCGTTCGTTAACGCTCATGAGCATTACGGTCATGATCCCAACTCCACCGACAAACAGGGCAATGCTGGTGAGACCCGTCAGAAGGGTCGTCAGAATCCCCATGACCTTATAGATCAGCCCAAGAAGGTCTTCTTGAGTAAGCACGGAGAACATTTGCCTTGAAAGTCTCTGTTGCATCGCTCCCTCAACCGACTTAACCAGGGCCTTAGGTTCAACTTCTGGCGCGGTTTGAACCATGATTCGGTGCAACTGCGGGTTTGGAACAAGGGTCCTTACCAGTGGGTAGGGTAGGTAAGCGATGTTCTCGAAACTACCCATAGAGAACATGCTGTTTTCACTTTGCTGGTCTTGGGTGACCCCAATCACGGTGTACTTCTGCCCATTGATCTCAACCTGCTTGCCCAGTGCTGATGCGGTGCCAAACAGGTTCTCTCTCGCGATTGAGCCGATGACGCAAACTTTGGACATCTCGTCTGAAGCAGAGAATGTGCGTCCCTCGGCGAGGTTGACTGGGCGAACCTTGAACCACTCAGAACCAGCAGCGATGATGAACGTGGTTGGACTCTCTTTGGCCCCGTTTCGAATGCCGCCGCCAACAAACATTAGGGGAGCAGCGGTCTTCACGCCCACAACGCGCTTAACTCGAGGGACATCCTCGTCGCTGAGATAACTGACTCCCGCAAGGTTCGGCGCGAACATAGAACCATCATTAACGCGGCCAGGTAGGACAATCAGGACGTTAACTCCAAAACAATCACCTGGCCCCTTAAAACCCTTTTG
>CALMEF010000290.1 GCA_937862825.1 uncultured Armatimonadota bacterium | reverse complement strand
GTAGAAGTTGTGGTTGCGGGACGAGTTTTATGCCCAAATCCAAGAAGACTGCGTAGAATTGAGTTATGCGCCGAAAAGCGTTTACATTGATTGAGTTGTTGGTGGTGATCGCAATCATCGCCATCCTTGCTGCGATTCTTTTCCCTGTCTTTGCCCAGGCAAAAGAGGCCGCAAAGAAGACGGTATGCATCACGCAGGTTAAGCAACTTGGCATTGCTTTCTCCATGTACGCGAACGATGCCGATGACAAGATTCCAATCTATCAGTACACGGGCCCGTGCCCTTGGCCCGCTGTTTGCGGGACTGGAACGGCGACCCTTGGATTCACCTATTGGCTTCAGCCCTATTCGAAGAACAACCTGTTCACCCAGTGCCCAACCGCAAAGAAGATTGAACGTGGGAATGCGACGGGGAACCGACTTTGGCATGAAGGCCGGATGGGATATGGTGTGGCTTACCCACTTGGAGAGGCTGGCGTAGTTAACGGGGCATCATGGGCTCCAGAACTCCTGTCAATGAACGTAGTTGCGAGTCCTGCTCAGCGTGCCATGGCACTTGAGGGCGTGCCCGACGGTCCAAGTAGCAAACCGATCTACGACTCCTTTGGGGGCTACATGAACTACGTAACGTCGCCCTTCGCGCTCACGGCCTACGGATTCCCAGCGGGAACAAACCCGGCGGCTTGGCACATGCGCCCTCAAACCAGGCACGCGAAAAAGACGGTAGTGCTTTACATGGACTCCCATACGGGGACGTTGGCGTTCAATCAGGTCTACCCCGTTCAGGAAGAGGCATGCGCGGCAAATAACGGCACGTACTGTTCGTCTCTTCAGGTGCAACCCTCAGATCATCCGAAGTTGTGGGAGTTGTGGGGGCTTCAGTAGACCTCACATCGCGAATCATTGGTTGTCGCGTATGTCCAAGGCTCGTTGACTGGAGAGAAGAAGTCGCACGAGTAAAACGAAAGGCATTCGAGGCTGAAGATTATTGGGGCAAGCCCGTTCCAAACTTCGGTGATCCTGAAGCGACACACCTGATTGTTGGATTGGCTCCGGCTGCACATGGTGCCAATCGCACAGGTCGAATGTTTACTGGCGACCGGTCAGGCGATTGGCTGTACGCCGCCCTCAACCGAGCAGGCGTTGCCAACCAGGCCACATCGGAACGTGCAGACGATGGGCTGGCCTTGTCTGGCGCGATGATTACTGCGGTATGTCACTGCGCTCCTCCGGACAACAAGCCGACTCAGGAAGAAATTCTGTCGTGCCGCCCATTTCTTAGCGAGACGCTGAACCTGAAGAAGTGGCTTGGCATTCTATGCCTGGGAGGGCTGGCATGGACCGAAGTGAACCGATTGCTCGGACATAAGCCGCCACCCTTCAAGCATGGGCAGACGAGCACGTTCGGAGAAATCAAGTTGGTGGCAAGTTACCACCCCAGCCAGCAAAACACGTTTACTGGTCGACTTACCGAGCAGATGCTTGACGATGCGATTCAGTCTTGGCTCATTCCCTAAGGCGCGAAGCCGCCCTCTACTGAATCCAGAAAGAGGTTGAACGGATGTCGACTGGCAAATCGGATCGACACTTCGATCAACCTTGGGTCATTGAATGTAACGATGTCTTCGAGGCTTGAGATGTCGCCGAACAGATCGAACACTTGATCAGAGTCGGTCGTTCGCGGAGCCGCCCTTGCCTTGAGGCTAACTGTCTTCTTTGTCCCTGGCAATCTTAACTCTGCAGAAAGACTGGTGACGCTTGTGCTTGACGCTTCCACGCGCAATCGGAATCGGGAACCACTCGTCGCATCCGTGTGAAGCGTGCTAAAGACTTCCACGACGTTAACGCCTTGCACTTCGTCAACAACCGATTCAATGCTGTCACCAAAGTAGTCATTGAGTCCAATTCGCAAATCACTCGCGACTGGGCTCGTCTCTGGTATGCCGGAGAAGATGTCAGCAGAAAAAACTGATGCCAACTCGTAATCGCGGATTCTAACGATTTCGGCAATAGATGGCCTTCCGACGTCATCAAGCGCGAAGAGCATGTAGTATCCAGGTGGCGCGAGAACTGGACTCTTTGGCATGTCAATGCTGTGAAGCCTCCCGTAGGCAAGTGGTCCATCCTCCGGTCTATGAAGGAATACAATCCGCTGGTTCTGATTGTAGGCATGCGTTGTAGAACCCAAAGACACCAACGTCAAGCGACTAATACCTTCACCCACACCATTGAACTGGAGTTTTGCGCTAGAGCCATAGAGGAACTCACCTCCACCTATGAGTTCAAGTGTGGGCCTTTGCTGCTCCCAATTGTCCGAGCCTCCGTAGGGAGGTGTGAAAATGCGCGCCTCTTCCTTTCTGCGCTGGCCGTTTTGGGCCGTATTGTACTTTTCGCCGCCAGCAACCAAAACCCTTGCGTCGGGAAGGAGCAGAGATACGGAGTGATATCCGCGGGAAACTTTCTCCTCGGGAGTACGCATCAACACCCACGGCTGGTTCTGTGATTCAGGGGTCGAAGGGTCCCACATTTCCGGCGTATTGCGCGAAAACCCGCCAATGATGTCAGCCCTACCCAGGTGCGTTGTGTCCGTATCAGACTCCCCTCCTGATGGCAGGTTCCGCTTTAAGACTCCTGCCATCGCGAGCACCTTCCCGTCGGGCAGTGCCACCAATGTGTGGTTCTTGCGAGCGTAAACCATTTTTCCAGCATCTTCAGGGTTTGGAGGATTGACTGGTGCTGGCAACCACTTCAGCGGAACTTCATTCACATCCATAAAGATCGCTGTATCGACGGCGTTGCGTGCGTCCTCAACACCTTCTGCCCCTGTCCCTGATCCCCCAGTTCGAATGATCTTTCCGTCTATCATCACCGAGCTTGAGTAATCAACCTTGGTGTTGTGTACCGGCGGATCAGTTTGAAACTGCGGAGGGTGCCAGGTTGACCACGTTAATGGGGCTAAGTCAAGTATTCGATTCGGCTCGCCTCGGCCAACGGTGCCCGTTTCGCTGCCCATAACGAGCATACGGATGGGGTCGAACGTGTCCGGGTCGTCGTCAGCGGTTCTTGGATCGACGAAGGCGTGTGGATAGTAGGGATCAAGCACGATAGGCTCGTGAACTCGTGCGACCAAGTCGCGCGTTTCCGAGGTTCCCTCATCCCAGACTTCCGGAAAGTCGTTGCGAAAGAACGCGCCACCTTCACTGTATCGCGACCCACCGAGAATCAGAATCTTGCCATTCGGCATCATTGTCGCGGAGGGATACCAACGCCTACCTGGTTCAATACCGTTGGACCCAGGATAGGGTCTCATTGACGCGAGCGACGTCCAAGACTCATGCATCCAGTTATACAGGTGGCACTTGTCAGTTCCAAAATTGATCCCGGCATGACCTCCCGCAAAGAACACATTGCCATCCTGGGTCAGAGTGTGACCAGCACAAAACACTTCGTTGTGATTGGGTGGTCCCATGGTTTGGAAGGGAACCTGAGTTAACTGGTCGTAAGAGTAGGGGTTCTCTTCCGTGCCACCAACCAACCAGGTCTTGAATCCAACAGGTATTTGATAGGGTTGGGTGGTACGGCTCCAGTTTAAAATGAGAAGCCTTTTGTCAGGCAAAAGGATCATGTGGGTGGCGTGCGCGTTCCAAGGAACGAAGTCAGACCACTTGCCCTTTCCAGCCCAAGAATCTCCTACAACTGTAGCGAGCGCTAGCACTGAGATGAGTACCACACTTTAGTGTAAGGCCGATTCCGTCAAACGTTACCACGCTCTATTGCCAGGTTTACCCTGCTTCGGAGGGGATGGCTTCAACTTGGTGAAATGTGCCATAATTCAGGTTCCGTGCACTTCGCGTGCCCGCCCGCCTGAGGTAACTGAACTTGGCAAAAATTGCTCCACTTAAGCCCGAAGAGTCGTTCGCACGTTCCTATGCTGACCGCCTGATTCTTGAGGAACTGACTCACCTGGACTCCGTCATCAAACTAGGTGAGTTGGCCGACAAACTTTCGTCCAAAGGACTTGGCCTAGCCGCAGTTCGGTCATTGCTTGCCTCTAATACTGAGCAGTTTGCCTATCACGAGCGCAAATGGGTTCCTGCCGCCCGTATCGAAGGTCTCGGTCGACCATTTGCTGAAGTTGTCCGAGTCGTCCTTGATCGCTTTGGGGCTCCCATGGCTTACGACGCTCTGTCAAGGGAAGTGTCGAGAATCACGTCAAAGCCCACCGATGAAGTCGAAGGGGCACTGGAGAGACTGATCGATCGGGACGACATGTTCCTCAAATCAACAGGAGGCAAAGTTGCGCTTACGCATTGGGCGTTTGTTGGCTACGACGAGACCACAGATCGAATCTTGGACCTTAATGGTGTGAGCCGAGGGGATGTTGAGTCGCTGTTAAAGAAACTTGGACAGCATGACTTCCGAGCGGAGGGAGCGTACGCTGCTGCCGTGAAAGTCGCTGCGCCGGTATCTGCCAAGGTGCTGGCCGCCGCTGGGTGGATGTCGGTACAAGAAAACGCAGACCGGGGAGTTCGCATCTTTGACGGTCGAGAGGCATTTGCCGAGATGATTGACCTCGAAGGGTTTGTTCTTGGGGCGGATGGAGTTATCTACCCTGAAGAGGAGACGAAGAAGTGGATCACCGTTGCAGTTAAGGTCGCCGACAAACTGGCCCCGACAGTTGACGTTGACGATGCTGCTCCGATCGAGGTCAAGGTTGAAGACATCTCTAAGATGATCGACAAGATTGTCAAGTCGGATGGATCGATCACCGCGACGAGGCTCTTAGAAGAACTGTACGAGATTACGCCGGCAAACAAGACGTTCCCAGACGATTTGGCAAACGTGCTTGCGGCGTTGCAAGGTGACACCAAGGTTTGGTGGGTTGGCGGCGACCGCTTCCGCAAGCCTGGCTCCGCACCTGACTTCATCGAGTCCGTACCCGAACCCTTCCAGTTCGTAACCACCGAGGTTCAGGATGAAGAAGGTGAGTTGATAGACGTCGAACTTACGGATGAGGGTCTCAGCAGCCAGCTTCGAAAGCTGATCGTTCACCCGCTTGCGATGGACGTTCTTGATGAGGAGATCGCGCCCGCACCCAAGCAAATTCAGGACCGACAGCGCTTGGTGCTCAAGTCGATTCATCGTGAACTTGGGACGTTCCCGCTCGCCCAACTTCCCACTGGATTCCTTGACGATGACCCCAACCTACAAGAGTTGATCTTTATTGATCCAAGTGGTCGAGAACTACAGGTTTGGGTTAACCTGCAGGCGCGCCTGATGTACAACCTCATCGACTGGTGGTACGAGCAACCCGTCGAAAGTGGTTCAGTATTCACCATCACGAAGACCGCGAAGCCCAACGTGTTCGAGTTTGAGTGGGATGAGCAAACCGACCCAGTCGTGTTCATCAGTTCTCAACGAATGGAGGAACTGCGAAACATCCAAGCGGAGTCGGAAGGGCTTAGCACTCTCGATGTCTTGATCAAGGTCATGAGCCATTGGCCGAAGGGAGCCGACTTCTTGACGCTACTGGCGGAAGTGAATGTGGTTCGCCGAAGTACGCGACGGTTGATTGCATCGCTTCTCAGCAGTTACCAGTGCTTCTATCAGCGCTCAGGCTCTCCGGTGTGGCACTTTGATGGCAAGAAGGTGGATCTCGGATTCGACAAATCGAAGAAGAAGTTCATCAAAAAGTGAGGTTGGGTACAATCTTTCGGTTAAACAGCAATGGCAAATCTTAAATCAAGTAAGAAGGATGTGCGGCGTAGCGAGCGGCGGCGAGCCGTGAACACGGGCGTAAAGTCGAGTCTGAAGACCTATGCAAAAAAGGTTCGAACGACTGCGGCTTCGAAGGACGAGTCGGCAACATCCGAGGCGCTAAAGCAGGCCGTCAAAGCGCTTGATAAAGCGGTTCAGCGTGGAATCATTCACAAGAATCAAGCCGCACGACGAAAGTCAAGAATCGCTAAAGCAGCCAATACTGCGGCAGCGAAGTAGATTCAGGCTTAATCAGCCGTGATTGAATCGCGTCCAGGTTCGGTTTCCGACGTGGACGCGATTTGTCGTTTGTGGAACGTCGCCCACCCGAACAGCCCTAGAGATCCTCGCGAACTCCGCCGTGACTTCGAGACCCTGGCAGATCACTTGAAACCTGAGTTTCTGATAGCGGAGTTAGAAGGGTGCATCGTCGGTTTTGCGGAGATAGGCAGAGGGATTGGTTCCTTCCATCCAGATCGTTGGGAGTGTCACGTGCTCGTGGATCCCACTCATCGCCGAAAGGGCGTTGGAACGTTCATCGCTGATCTTGCCCTCAATGCGCTAGAAGCCCGAGACCCTCTTAGCATCTCAGCCATGGCCTGGGAAACCGAACCGGAAGCCCTAAAGTTTGCTTCGCGAAGAGGATTTTCGGAGGTAAAGCGGGACTTTGAATCACTGCTCGATGTCGCTCAGGCAACGCTCCCGTCGGTGAGCATCCCAGACGGATACGAGTTTAGGTCGGCAGCAGACGCTTTCACTGACGACACGAAGAGAGAGTGGCACAACGTCTTCGAACAGATTCGACTGGATATTCCACGAGCATATCCGGCGACTCCGCTTGACTACGAGTTCTTTGCGACCCAAGTGTTAGGCGATCCTACTTTGAACTTGGACGCAACAACCCTAGCGTTCCGCGAAGGGGCCTTGGTAGGGTTTACCGGCGTGTTTAACGGTGTTGAGGAGGGTTGGCTTGATCAGTGGCTAACTGGTGTGGTTCGTCCTCATCGAAGAAGAGGGGTGTCCCTGGCGCTCAAGTGTCACGTCATCAAATGGGCTAAAGAGCACGGGATTCGAACGATTCGCACAGACAATGACACGAGAAACTTGCCGATGCTTGCAATCAACGAAGTATTGGGATTTGTCCCACAGTCCGCAATCATTTCCTTAGAAAGGATCTACCGTTCAGAAACATCTCCTCTATTAATGAAGACATGAAGCGACTCGCTCTTATTGCGATTGCGTTGGTGGCAGCCTCGTCGCAGGCGAAGGGCGACTACCTGAGATACCGCGTCTATCCACAGACGATGGAGGAGGCAAGTCGGATCACCAACTCTCCACTCGGGTTGTTTTCAGATGACGTTCGCCTGGGCGAAACGGATATCTACGTAGCACCTGGGCAACTAGCCGAACTGTGGAAATTGAGATTGCCTTATCAGTTCGTCCAGAAGATTTCGGCAACCTATACGCCACCCGAACTCGTTGATTCCTTCGACTATCGCAACGTGTACCTTCGGTATCCAGATATCATCGCTCAATACGAGGAATGGCGAACTGAGAATCCTGGAGTTGTGGAGCGAGTTCAAATCGGCCGTGGCCAGCCGAGTCTCAACAACCCGATTTACGCCTACCGAGTTTTCAAACCACAGGCCCAAGATGTTGCGGTCCCACCAAAGTCCATCGTCCTGACGTTCGGCATCCATGCCCGCGAGTGGGTGAGCCCCGCTTGTGGGTTGCACATCACGAGGAAACTGATTGACGAGTTAAACGCTGGGACATCACCCATTGCACAAGTCCTGACGGACAACTGTGCGGTTTATGTGATCCCGGTCTTGAACCCAGACGGTTACCTGCACACCTGGACCTCGGGCGGACGACTGTGGCGTAAGAATCGGCGAAATAATGGCAATGGCACTTACGGCGTTGATCTCAATCGCAACTTCTCTATAGGATGGGGCGGCGGAGGTTCTTCGGGCAACACCAGCAGCGAGACGTATCGCGGACCAAGCGCATTTAGTGAGCCGGAGACGAGCGCACTGCGTAACTTCTGCCTCGGACTGCCGAATCTAAGAGGCTTCATCGATTACCATTCATATGCTGAGAAAATCCTCTGGCCTTGGTCTTATCTCACATCCCCACCACCCGACGTATCCACCCTCTCGGCGATTGCAAGCCAAATGATCACAGAGATGGTCGCTGACGGAGGCCATACATACCAACATGGGCAGGGAAGTGTGGCCCTTTACATCGCCAGCGGGACCACTAAAGACTATTTTTACTCCGTCCACGATGCGATCTCGTATACGATCGAACTGCGAGATACGGGGGCTTATGGCTTCCTGCTTCCAGAGGATCAGATCGCAGGAACGCAGGACGAGGCTTGGGCTGCACTGAAGCGCCTGATTCTGGGTGTTCTGTAGTTGGCAGTGATCGACTGGAACGGTTGGCAGTGCTTGGAAATCGAGACTGCCGAGTACCGTCTCATCTGCCCGCTCGAAGTCGGACCCCGCGTGTTGTGGTTCTCACGTCGCGGTGGGCCGAACCACCTCCGGCCAAATCCAGGGCATTTTGGCTTGAAGGGCGGTACCGATTATCGGAGTTATGGCGGTCATCGCCTATGGATCGGACCTGAGGATCCGAAGACCACTTACACACCCGAAAATGAACCTGTCAGAGTGGAAAATGGGAGTGACTCTGTTAGACTCGAATCAAGCGTCAACTCCATCGGCATCAAAAAGGAAATCGAACTTCAGTGGACAGACGGTTTGGTCACAGTCCGCCATCGAGTGGAAAACTGTTCAGACAAGCCGATTGAACTTGCAGCATGGGCGGTAACGGTAATGGCACCGGGTGGTCAGTGCATCATTCCTGGTGAACCCTCCGTTCCGCATCCAGAAGGCCTCCTGCCCAATAGGCGCATCATTCTCTGGCCTTATTCGGAAATGTCCGACCCAAGGTTCACGTGGGGCAGTCGAACCGTCCGCTTGAGCCAGACCGACGCCGAGAGTCCAGTGAAGTTCGGGAGCTTTGTCTCACGCGGAGTCGCAGCCTACACGAACTTCGGCGAGACGTTTGTGAAGTTGTTTGAAGCCGACCTCGCCAGCAGTTACCCGGACATGGGCTGCAACTTTGAGGCATTCACCCGGCATGACATGCTCGAGGTGGAGACCTTGGGTCCGCTGAGAACTCTCACACCTGGAAAGAGCCTTGAGCACGTTGAAAAATGGATGATCTTCCCCGAAGTGCCACCAATTGATGACGTCAAATGCGAAGATTGGCTACTTTCGAAGCGGACCTGTTAAGCCTTACGCTTTTGGCGCTTCTTCTGGACGAGTGGTATCGACCTCGGCTTCATGCTTGATCGTCTCAATCGCCCGCTGGCTCTCATTGATGCCTTTCTGAAGTTCGCCAACGCCCTGACCAATACCGCGCATGAGTTCAGGCAACTTCTTTGCTCCAAATAGCAAAAGGATAACGGCGAGAATGACCCACAGTTCTGGGCCGGAAAGCCCGATGGCGAAAAGATTCGGTAAGACGTTCATGCGTTGCCTACCTGAGTATACGCCATCGGACTAGTTCTCATGACCGTTCAGTTCTTTCCGCCGCTACTGCGTTCCTCACGGAGCGCAATGCGATTCAGGAGAGCCACTGCCTTTTCTATGCCCGGGTCTGGATCATTGGGCTTTCGGGGCATTGCCGCATCCACTAAGGGTGTAACGCCTTTGCCTTCCAATCGGTATCCGCTCATCGTTACAAAGTCGGTGATTGGATACTGAAGTTGCCAACCGTTTGGCAACGGTCCCATGACGGATACGAGAACTGCGCCTGCACTCTTCGAACCAAGAACAGGAACGTTCATCACGTCTTGAAGTGCCGCTGCGGCGATTTCTGCGGCGCTGCCCGAACCGCCGTTGATCAGCACAGCAAGGTTGCCCTTGTACGGAGGAACGCTGTTCTTTTGCGATCGCAATTTGCTCTTTGTCCAAGAAGCGATCTCAATGATGTCCGTTGGCTTGCCCCCCGTCTCCTTAACGTAGGAGTCCACAACCGCTCGTCCAACAAAAGTGCCAAGCGGCGAGTTTTCAGGCATCAATAGGCCCATCAAGTGGGTCAGATTGATGACAGCGCCTCCACCGTTAGAGCGAAGGTCGAGAACAAGATTCTTGGCATCTTTTGCTTCGGTGAAGAGCGTTTCCACTCGCTTGCGATCATAACCAAGATCAAAAGTTGGAATTCTGATGACGGCGGTGGCCTTGTTTACCCATGTCAGGGTCTCTGGGCGAACAGTTGAGAACTTTGCTCGGGTGATCGTGAAGTCCTTGGTTTTCCCATCTTCGCGAAGCACTTTCAACTTGACAACCGAGCCTTCGTCGCCAGAAATCTCAGAGGGAGACGTGGCCTTCTTTCCGTTTGCCTCCAAAATGAGGTCGCCAGGCACAATGCCTGCCTTATCCGCTGGTGCTCCCGGGAACGTGGTCATAACCCGCAACCCACCAGTTTCCTCGGGTTGAAGTTGAACGCCTATCCCAACAACTTTGCGTTCCATCCGAGCCGTTGCCGCCTTTGGCGTACTGAGCACGATATGACTGAAGCCAAACTCGCGCAGGGCACCATTGACCGCAATGGAAAACTGGTCGGCCGTTTCAGCTTTGTTGATAGCCTCGTTATGCTTGGCGAGAAACTCATTCCACTTCCCAAAGTCAGCCCCCGGCACAAATGCGTTCCGCTGCAAAACCTCTCCCATGCGGGTGAGGACCGCTGTGCGGATCTCAGCGTTGAAGTCGGCTGGTTTTGCAGCAAATGGGTTGCCAGAAGTCTCCTGAGCAAGACCAGGAAGCGCAACCAAAGCGAGGGCGACGGCCCAAAATGGTCGAAAGAACTTACGCATCGTTATTCACTTTACGGAATTCCTCGGCTATTTTGTCGCCAGAGTTAACGGTTACTGCTTGAAATTCACCTGAATCCTCGTAAAGTAAACTTTTGACGATGAACAAGTTCGTTGGCTTCATCTTGGCCGTTGGCCTCGTTTCCGTGTTCGGTTGCGGCAAGGGCAACTTTTCAAGCCAAGCCTCGGGTGGCTCGGCAACGACTGCTGGAGTTTTTCGATATCCGATCGTGACGCCCACCACGCTTGACCCAGGAATGGTTCAAGACGGGGATACTATAGATATCCTTCAGCAGGTTTATGAGGGCTTGGTGATGTGGGGAGAAGACAACACCGTTAAGCCGAACCTGGCCGAAAGTTGGTCGGTGAGCGAAGATGGCAAGGTCTACACCTTCAAGTTGAAAAAGGGTGTCAAGTTCCACAACGGAAGGGAAGTAAAGGCCGAGGACTTCAAGTGGAGCATCGAGCGAAACACCTCGAAGGAGTTGGCTAGCCCCGTCGCAGAGAACTACCTTGACGACATTGTCGGAGTTCTTGAACACAAGCGTGGCGAGTTGCCTGATGTGCCTGGGATCAAGGTGGTGGACGACTACACGCTCTCCATCGAACTCAAACAGCCGCGAGCGTATTTCTTGGGCAAATTGACCTACATCGGTTCTTACGTTTTGGCCAAGGAGACTGCGGGGATGGCCGAAATGAACAAGGTTGAACAGTGCGTGGGCACGGGTCCGTTCCGGCTGACCCAGTTCGTACCCGAGCAGATTGTTGTTCTTGAGGCCAACTCGGACTATCATGCCGGCAAGCCGCCGCTGGCCAAGATTGAACGACCCATCATCAAGGATGCGCAAACTCGCTTAAACAAGTACAAGAACCGCGAGATAGACCTGATTCAACTTGAGCGACAAGATATTGAAGGTGTTCAGAAGGACGAGAAACTCAAGGGAGACCTGAAGTTCTTTGACCGTCCCTCCATCTTCTATGTGGGATTGAACCAAAAGGCTCAACCTGAATTCAAAGACCGAAATGTTCGCCGGGCAATAGGTATGGCGATCAACAAGGAGCGTATCGTGAACGAGGTTCTCGGTGGCGTCAACAAAGTCGCCAATAGCATCATCCCTCCGGGCGTCCTCGGATTCAGGGAAAATGCTGCCGCCCTGCAATACAACTCCGAAGAAGCTAAGAAGTTGCTTGCCGCAGCCGGGTATCCCGACGGAAAGGGCTTTCCAGCACTGGAGATCAGGTTCCGCGAACAGCGCCCCGACATTAGGCTCGTTGCCGAGGCCGTTGCCTCTGACCTACAGAAGAATCTGGGAATCAAAGTTTCTTTGCTCTCCATGGAGTGGAGGGCATACCTTGAGTTAGGCAACCGTGGACAGTTGACGCTCTACCACATGCGGTGGGCTGCCGACTACTTGGATCCTCAGAACTTCCTGAGCCACATGCTGGCCACTTGGGGCCCTGAAAATCGGTTCAACAACTATAACAGCGCTGCATTTGACGACTTGTGCCGACGTGCGGACGCATCGACCAATGAGGCTGAGCGACTGAAACTGTATGCAGAAGCGGAAGATATTGCATTGCAGGATGCGCCCTGGGTTCCGATCTACTTCCAAAGCGATGCAGAGTTGATTCGTGGAACGGTCAAGGGATTGCGCGAATCGCTCTTCGGGCACTTGCCTCACACCACAACTTCGGTAGGGCAGTAGTTGATCGAGGTTCAGCCAGGCCAGTTCAAGAGACCCACAGAAGGGCCAACGTGGAACTGCGAATGTCCGCATTTGCCGTTCCAGAACTTGCCTGGCTGGATCAGTCGGGGACGGGGAAACAAAGCGGGTCCAACTCATCTCGAGATAGCGCCAGCAACCACGGTTGGCGGGCTCCTGAAGAAGGTAAGCCTGCTCGGCATCTTTGCCCTCAATTGTGATAGCGAGGTTTTTGGCGCGCCTGGAGCGTGCCTGCAGTTTCTTGAGGGCGAGACCCCTGTACGTACCGTGGAGTTGACGTACGGTCGGCATTACGTGGACGCTGGCGAATCAACGAGCCTGCGCCGATCGGTCGGTGACGGCACTGGCATTGAGACGATGGGTGCCACCGAGTGGCACGGCTCGGAAGCAAGAGTTGACTTGCTCTCCATTGACGTTGAGGCTTCAGAAACAATCACAAGGCTCAGGTTCTGCGACTTGGGTACAGAGGCCTCGTTTGTGGTGTTTGATGTCTTCTTCCACTTTGAGAGCACACCGCAGTGTCCGTTTCGCTCAAAGGGTGGCGGCGTATCGTTGGGTGAACTTGGTTCAATCATTCGAGTTGGCGATCGCGTCCGCTTGGGTTCGGCTATGGACCAACTTGAGCGGGGCATATTGCGTGCTCAAGACATTGACGAAGCGAGAGGTGAGGCCCTAACATTCATCGCCATTGTGACGGCTGCCACTCTTGAGATGGGAGCAAGTCGGGCAATGCATCGGGTTCAGCTTGATGCCGCCCGGCGGCTGTTAGGTGTGACGACTCTTGGCGACGTTGCCAGGGAGGCCAAATCGATTGTCGGCCAAGTTACCGCGTCGCTAAATGGTGCCGGAGACGGACCTTCTTCCTACTTGATTGACCGTTCCTTGGCTATCGTCGCGCGCAACTTTGCCAGAGAGATCAGCGACGTGGATATTGCCGCGGAACTGGGTCTATCAACCTCACACTTTCGATTCCTGTTCAAGGAAGCCACCGGCCAACCGTTCCACAAATACCTCGTTGGAATGAGGCTCGAACGAGCAAGGGAGATGCTTGTGGACCATGCACTCCCCGTAACTGAGGTTGCCGAGGCGGTAGGATTCTCAGGGCTCTCCCACTTCAGTCGCGCATTCACCCAGCGATTTGGAGTGAGCCCGTCGCAAATTCGTAAGGTTGCTGCCCGTAACTCAGCCTAAATGAGCCACCTGCGGGGTAACGTTGAATTTCATGAAAGGCTTGCTGTGCTTTCTTCTCGCCATTCCAACCATTGCCTTTGCCCAAAAAGGGAAGGTTGACGAGCTCAAACTTGAGGACCTTTATCCAGAGAAATCTCCCATGGGGAAGACCGCGCGAGGGATGTCGTGGTCTTACGATGATCGCTATGTTGCCTATCTTTGGAATCCCTACGATGATCGCGGAAACGACCTGTGGATCTTCGATACGGTGAGCAAGAAGTCAACCCGGCTGACTTCAATCGAAATGTTTTCGAAGTTCGATCGAGAGACAAAGGTGACGATGGAACGATACGCCCGCGAGAAAGAAGATGAGAACAAGAAACGGGGGCTCAGCGGCGATGACCTGAAGAAGTTCGAGGAAGATATTCGAAAGCGCAAGGAGAAGGAAGA
>CALMEF010000289.1 GCA_937862825.1 uncultured Armatimonadota bacterium | reverse complement strand
TCGGAACTGCCACTCTTCAGGCTGAGCTTGAGGAACTCTGTTTCGGGTGCTACGCGCCACAGATGGTCGATGGTGCCTTCCACCAGAGCCTTGCGAGCACAGTCGACCTCGCCATCGTAGTGGCTGACCAGGGCCGGATCCAAGGGTAGCCTCGAATGCAGATAGATTCCCAGAATCTGGGTCGATGCGGCCTTATCAGGCCGATTGATCTTCACTTTCCGATCAATCCGTTCTGGACGCAGCACGGCCGGATCAATGTAGTCGGGCCGGTTGGACGTCAGCATCAGAACCACATTCTCCAACGCAACCAAGCCGTCCAGTTCGGCGCAAAACTGCGGAACGACGGTGTTACTGATATTCAGCCAACGGCCACTTGAACGGGTACGAAGCACGGATTCGGCCTCATCCATGAAGATGAACACCAAGCGTCCTTCCTTGGCCTTTTCCCTTGCGGTTTTAAATATCTCGCGGACCATGCGCTCGGTTTCACCTAGCCACATGTTCAGAATCTTCGGCCCGCTGATTGCCATGAAGTACTCCTTGACTTCGTGACCAACCTGCTCAGAGTATTTCTTTGCCAGGTTGTGGGCTGTGGCCTTGCCGAGCAAGGTCTTTCCGCACCCTGGAGGACCGTAGAGAAGGATGCCCTTTATCGGCTTCTTCTCATACCGAGCGAAGAGTTCAGGATGCAACAGCGGCTGTTCAATGGTTTCGCGTATCAACTGAATTGCCTGATCTTGGCCCCCGACTGCCTCCCACGGAATCTCGGGTACGTCCTCGTAGAAGTAGTCTCGATTTTCAGCCTTTGCAAAGTGCTCGATGGCAACCCGACCCGTGGCTTCAAGTCGCACATGATCCCCCGCTTGGACCTTCACTTCGTTGAGAGCACCACCCACTCGAACGATGCGGCCCTCCGATCCAGGAACATCAGAGCCGACCTTAAGCCGTCCGCCATCAAGCACCTCTTGGACACTTTGGAGGCTCCCGATAGGAGCACTTGGCGCCAAACCGACAACGGCGTACGCTTCGTTTAAGCGGATTCGAGTTCCTGTCGCCAAGTCCTCTTCGGGTATGGCCGGGTCCACAAGAGCAACGTATTCGGTGTCACCCAATGCCACGAGCGCCTGACGCTCCTCAAGCCAATCCAGGAAGACACCCAGGCGATTTGCGGGTTGCGTCAACTTCTCATAGGCCTCTTCATATTGGGCGAGCATCTCGGCTGCTTCTTGCCGCTCCTTCTCACCAGCCTTTAGAGCCTCGTCCAAGGCTGCGAGATAGTTTTGAAGCCGCTGGTCATCGGCAGGTGCTTGCTCGCGGATCTTGGCGAGAATCTCATTTGGCGACATGTATGGATTAGTTTACGTTGCCATACAGCGTGTCGTTTACAGCCTATCCGGAATGTCATGGGCTCTACGAGATGCTCAAGTCGGGCGTTCCTCCCCGAGAAAGGCGCAAAAATGACCGGAGAGCCGCGAAAGGCAGACAAGCGTCTACTTTACTGCGCTCTTGGCCAAAAATGACACAGCGGGGCAAATAGAGGCCTTTAACGCAGTTTCGCCGACAACGCCCCTACGGATCAGGAAACCTTGGACAAAGCCGTCTTCAGAATATTGATCGAATCGATGTTCTCGGGATCAACGCCGTTCAAGGCGGCAAGATAGAGCGAAATGAAGTCACCCAGCAGGGCCATGACGAGCATCTTCTCAAGCAAGGAAGCGCCGTGTACGGTTACGCGCCTGAACTCGCAAACGCCCTTTATCAGATCTTCAGTGACTCGAAACCGCTCGTTCATCTTTGCGCTTTCGGTGCCGTCCTCAAGGAGCATTCCAACCCATCGGCTCACCCCTTGCTCATCTGACTTGACCCAACCAAGAATTTCGTTGTGATTGAGTTCAGGAAAGGCCGCCGAGAAGGTCATGTTCTTTGCATTCTCGTTGATCTGCCCCTTCCAACGGTTGGCGACCAGGCTTTGCCACGAACCGAGGCCGTAAATGACGCTCAAGTTGCCGAACAAGAACTCGGCGAGTTGCTTTGTCTCGTTTTCTTCAAACTTTGCCGTCGCCCAATGCGCTGCGGCTTTGTCCAAGACGGCAATCGCCTGTTCCCACGGCTGGGCTGGCAAGAGGCCCAGTTGCTCGCATGCGACGATCGTTGGCACCAACATGTAGCCCAATGCCGTTCGCGGAGGCTGACCACCGGGAATCTGGATGACCGGAAAACCGTCTTGTCGGGCCATTTCGGCGAGTTTGCCACCGCTGGTAATCGCGATCACCGTGCAACCAGCGTTCTTCGCGTCGTGGTAAGCGGAAATCGTCTCTTCGGTGTTTCCGGAGTAACTGGCGCAGAAGACCAGGATTGACGAATTGACCCAACTTGGAAGGTGGTAATCGCGATTTACGGTGAACGGTATCTTGCCCTGAGCATCAAAGAGGGCACGTGTAAAATCACCACCCGCGGCGGAACCGCCCAAGCCAGTAAGCATCGCACCTGAGAACTCTTTCCCCCCCAGATTCAGGTCTGCTGCCAGGCTGATTTCCAGCGCCCGGCGACATTGTTCAGGGAAGTCGCACGTGAGTCGGAACATTCCCTTCGGATCAAGGCGGGTGACGAATTCCAGGTTATCGAGTTGGTGCATGGGCCACTTTGATTATGGCTGGTTCAGTGTTATTCAATAGAACCAGTTTACGACGGTTACTAGACCGACGACGACGAGAAAAAGCAAGATCGCTAGGACGACCATGCATCCTATGTACCAGCGGCGGCCGGTGTCAGTTGAAACGGTGTCTTTTGTGCGTGGGACGGGGATGCCCCTCGAGTTGCACTCCGCAATCAACTCTGTCACTTTGACACCGTACTGCTCAATCGGAGGGGCTAACTTCAGAGCTCGAATCACAGACGCTGGGTTGTTTGAGTGTGATCTTAGGAAGGCAGTCACAGCCTGTAACTTCAGTTCGTCCATTTGATCATCTAAGAACCACCATTGACCTGCATGGTGGGGGTATCCCAGAGCCCAATACACGTCTCCCAGACGGGAACGAAGGCTCAAATCTTCGGGGTATGTGGTTACAAGCCCATGCAGGCGATCTCGTGCAACTCCAAGCTTGCCCAGCAATATCTCGCTTTCAACCTTTGCCAACGTTTCTTGGCGTCCCACTCAAACCTCTCAGTCAGGCAGGCGCCACTGGTCCCAGATCAAGGCGCACTCTTGCTCCTCGGGTGGCTCGTGACCCGCCAAACGAAGGGCTAGAACGATGAGCCCAGCATGCCAGCCTTCGTGCCACAGCATGTGTTGGAGATAGAACACCGGGTGGTCGTAGTTGCCAACCTTCTGCGCATCGGCATTGATTTGCTCCTCAGTCCAGTTGCGAACAAGTGCGGCACTGTCTGCAAGCCGTGAGCGAATCTCTGCGAGGTCCGACGAAGGGATGTAGTCGCTCTCTGACTCTCCGCTTCCGGTGACCGTGTAGAGGCTTGGCCCAACTGGCGCCTCCAAGCCAGCAGCGTTCATGTGCCAGTAGCGACGCGTTGAATGAAGATGGGCTAGGTGGAATCCGATCGTCCACCCGTTTGGATCTGGCTTGGCATTGAGGAGGTCTGGAGTGATCAGGCCGACCAAGTTATCTATGATCCGACACTGACGATCCCAGGATTCCAAAAGCGCTTCCGTGGCATTCACGTGGACGATTGTACACAACTTCAATTGCAAAGTAGACTCGATTTGTGTTGGCCATGCTGGTTGCCCTCTCGTCGCTGCAAGAACCTGACTTCGCCAAGCGTGGTGAAGAATCCCTACAAATGCTTCGGCGCGATTACCTGATCACAACATCCAAGTTGTATGCCGAGCGTCCCGACAAAAAGCAGCCTGCGTTCAATTGGGGCGTCGGGGTGATGCTTAGCGCACTGAATTCGGCGGCGAAGCACAACCCGAAGTTCCGTCCGTGGCTCCGAGAGTACGCGGACGCAAGCCGAGTGTATTGGAACCAAGGCGGTTACGACGTCCTGCCAGTTCCGAAGCCGCTGGATCGGTATTACGACGACAACGCTTGGATGGCGTTGGCCCTTGTTGAGACCTACGAGGTGCTCGGCGACAAGAAGTATCTGACGTGGGCCAGAGGAGCCCTTGACTTCGCGTTGGAGGGAGAGTCCAAGGACGGGGGGATCTTTTGGCGTGAAAGCGACCGCGCCTCTCGAAACACACGCAGCAACGCTCCGACCGCCGTTGCTTGCTTGGCCGTGTCTCGGCACACCAAGGAGAAGCGCCTCGTCGACAAAGCCAGGGAGTTGACCCTCTGGACGCGTAAGCACCTTGAAGATCCTTCAGATGGCCTTTACTGGGATAACTTGGGCAACGATGGCAGGATTGACAAAACAAAGTGGACGTACAACACAGCGCTCATGATCCGGGCAATCCATGAACTCAAACTTGATGGCTTGGACCGGGTGATGCGCTCTTCCCAGCGACACTGGCTCAGGGACGGTAAGATCGCTGATCCGGGCCGATTCTCGCACTTGCTACTCGAGGCGTGGGTTTCCGTGGAAGGAGTTCGACCGGAATACAAACGGGCCCTAGAGATCGTGAGTGGCGCCCGGTCATCTAACGGCCACTACCCCGATCATTGGGCCAAACTGAGCGTTCCGAAAAACCCCGAGATTCTGGATCAGGCTTCCTTCGCCAGGGCCTGTTTCTTCTTGGCCAATCGGTGATTCATTGCCAGGAACAAGGGGTAACTTCTACCCATGGATATGAAGGATCTAGCCCAAAAGACGGTCGAAAGCGCTTGTCGAGTTTTTCTTGCTGATCTTCAGGCAATGCCAGACGATGCGTTTGCCAAGAAATTTGGCGATGCGACTCGGACAGTGGCGGATATCGTTTACGAGGTCAATCTTGTGAACGCCCATGTTTGCGCATTGCTTCGAGGCGAAGACCCAGGCGCATGGCCAGATGGGGGCTGGATCAAGGCTCCTTCGGACTTTCAGGACAAATCAACCGTGATCGCCGCGTTCGAAAAATCCCAGAAACAGATCCTGGAGACGTTGGAAGCCAGCACCGCCGAATCAATGGCTGACGTCATGAAGACCGAAAGTGGCGAAACCACGCGCTTTGGAAGGTTCCAGTTTATGGCTCTTCACATGTGGTACCACAGCGGCCAGTTGAACTACATACAGACCCTGCTGGGCGATGATCAGTGGCATTGGTAGAATCCCCGCAGGCGTAGGCTTGTCTTGGCGGATGACTGATCGAATCCATCGAATCCTGTTACTGTTTCTTAGCGCTCGGCTCCAACTTTCGTGGAAAGTGCCGAACATAGAACTAGGAACCGTCATGATCGTCGCTTTGATTTACTTATTCAGTTCCATCGCCATTCATACCGTGCTCGCCAAGTCGGCGATGCCCATAGGCGTTCCGGAGATGGAATCAAAGGGCGAGGTGATCTACCTGCCCTTTGTTGATGAGACAACAGACGAAAAGGCTGCCTAGACTCTTCCGATGACCTCCTTTTGGAGGACATTCGCCACCCAACCTGTATTTAGCGGCCAAGTCTATCCCTCATGGGAGTTAGATGAAAGTGGGCTCTTGCCCGCTATCACCCGAGATCACTATGAGGACCCTGCTGTTATTCTTGTCGGCCTTGCTTGCGTCTGTTTGCTTTTCCGAAGCGACCACCCCAACGAAGACGTCTTGGCGCTACTACCGACCTTCCAACACAGGTATCCAGGGGGACTTTTGTGAGTCACTTTGGATTGGGACCGACGGGAATCCGTGGATCGCAGGTTATGACCCGAGTTTCGAAGAGGGCGGGATTGCAAAGTTCATTCAGTCAGAGAATCGATGGATCAATGTCTCTAACGTGGATTATCCGGCCATCGGACATCCAGAAAACACGGGAACAGCGCGGATATCGGACATTGATGTTGACAGTTCGGGCAACCTTTGGATGGCGACCGGCAGGGGTGGGCTCTTTTACAACCCAGCAGTTGGCCCCTCGTCTTTAAGGAGGTTTGGTGCCGATAACTCGCCGATTCCCGGCGGATGGAATCGCGGGGTTGAGGTTGCGCCCGATGGGTCGGTTTGGGTCTCGTCCTA
>CALMEF010000288.1 GCA_937862825.1 uncultured Armatimonadota bacterium | reverse complement strand
CGATGACCAGGTGGATACCCACGGCTCGGGCTAACTGAGCCAGCCGGCAGATTGATGTTTCCACTTCGGCGGCGGCCTGGATCATCAGGTCGGCAAGTTCGTCGATGACGACCACGATGTAGGGCATCTTGTCTTGGAACGATGCCTTGGCGTTCCAGCCGTCAATGTTGCGCATGCCTTGCTCGCTGAGCAAGTCGTAGCGCCGGTCCATTTCGCGCCAGACAGCGCGGAGGACTCCGGGAGCCTCCTTCACGTCCTTGATGACCGGACACATCAGATGCGGAATGCCGTCGAAGAGCGATAGTTCAACCCGCTTGGGGTCGATCATGACGAAACGGACGTCTTTCGGCGTGTTTCGCATGAGCAGGCTGGTGATGATCGTTGCGAGGCCGATGGATTTGCCGCTGTTCGTCGCACCACCGATGAGAAGGTGGGGCATTCGGGTGAGGTCGGCGAACTGATTGACGCCACTCACGTCTTGACCAAGCGCTACGGCAAGGCGAGACGGGTGGTCACGGAACTCTTTGATATCGCAAACTTCCCTCAAGGTCACCATGCTTCGCGACGTGTTAGGAACTTCGACGCCGATAGCAGCCTTGCCCGGGATGGGAGCCTCGACACGGACATGGGATGCCGCCAGGTTCATGGCGATGTTGTCGGCCAAGGCGGTGATTCTGGCGACTCGAATACCTGGTCCGAGTTGAATCTCGTAACGAGTGATGGTGGGTCCGTTGGCGACTTCGACGACGTTGGCGTCAATGCCGAACTCCTCAAGCGTTCCTTCGAGGGTCTCGGTGTTTTGCTGCATCTCCTGACCCCTCCGATTCGGCTTGGGCACCGGATCGTTGAGCAGCGGCCTGGGCGGCAGGTCGGAGCCTTACTTCGGGGTTGAGGCGGTGCTGAGGGTTGGAGTAGGTGCGGTGTCCTTAATGACCACCTTCCGTTGCTCAGGTTCTGCGTGTCGACCCGATTCGGGTTCGGGAACCGGTCGTTCCACAACTGCCTTGTTGCGAATGGGGACTGCCGGTTTGGAGCGTTCTGGAGTCTTAATCTTGAGTTGTTTGGCTCGTTCACGGGCCGCGATGACCATTGAGGCAATTGGCGTTTTGATGCTCAGGACAAGTCCGATCATGCCGAGCGCTCCCAGGCCGATGGGTTTGGCGGCACCAAGAAGTGTTTCCATGCCCCAACCGATGATCGCGCCGAGATAGCCGCCCGACGATGCCGCTGCATTGAGGTCGAAGTAATCGCCATTCAAGGGCCGGGCGAGGGCTCCAATGAGGGTGAGAAACAGGAAGAACGAGCCCGCAGAAAGGTGCGACAACTCTATGGAGCGACGTCCCGCAATAACCGCGACGCCAAGCCCAATGGAGACGAAGGGGACTGCCCACGCACCCTTTCCGAAAAGAGATGAGAGCAAATCGCGCAAGGTTGAGCCTATCAAACCTCCATTTGGGAGCAGGAGCGCCACACTGACCACCAATCCAACGGCGATCATGAGTATGCCAATGATGTCAAAAAAGCGGTGGCCTGTATCCTTCTGACGCGACTTCGAGCCCGCCGAGCGGTGAGTTGCTTTCATCCTATGCATCCTTAGACGAGCGAATCCCCATCCATGGGCGCTCAACTCATTATAGACCCGGGCGGTATACTCAGCCCCACCCTATCTTCGGAGTCGCTTCATTTTGCGTTCTAAAAGTTACGTTTTTCTTCTTATAGTCCTCGGCCTTGCGGGCCTCTCTGGATTCCTTTACACGAAGACCAAGTACAACTATGGTCTTGACGTTCGCGGCGGCATGCGCTTCACGTTCGAAATGGACAAGAGCAAGTTGACCGCCGAGCAACGCTCCGAGATCGCGGCGGTTCGCGCAAATATGCAGCGAATCCTAACGAATCGCGTCACTTCGGGCCTTGGCGTCGTCGAAGGAACCGTCCAGTACAAGGATCCCGACCAATTCGTGATCGAGTTGCCCGGGGCAACTGATGAGAACGAAGCGCGGAAGTTGCTCTCAACGACGGCGAGTATCGAGTGGTACCACGCCAAGAACGTCGTCAATAAGTCTCAACCCTACAATCAATACGAGGAAGGAAAGACGGAGACCGTCAACGGAAGTCCCGCCATAACGTTCGTCAAGCGAGGCGACACAACAGGGAAGGAGATCAAGCCAGGCGATCCCGAGTATCAGCGAATCATTGAAGGATGGGGCGAGCCAATTATCAAAGGCGATGAGTTAGCCAAGGCTGAGGCGATTCCGCTTGGCGACACCTATATGCCGTCTATGAACTTCTCGGCCACTGGTGCGCGGAAGATTGAGGATTGGACTCGAAAGAACCAGTTTCTGGGCTCAAAGTTGGCGGCCGTACTTGACGGGGTCGTTCTTAACATCGCTCCCCTGAAGGAGGGTGCGATCATTCGGGAATCCGCCCAAATCGATGGCACCTTCGAAAAGGCCTACGTGTTAAGTCTTGTGAACCTGCTCAACAGCGGTTCTCTCCCAGTCTCGCTCAAGGAACTTGAGAGTTCGCGAGTTGACCCAACGATTGGCCAGACGGCCCTGGACATGATCATCAAGGCAGGTCTGATCTCCTTTTGTGTGATCTTCCTGTTCCTGCTCATTTACTACGTGTTCCCGGGCTTTGTGGCGACGATAGCGCTACTGCTATACATTCTGTTCTCGTTAACCGTACTCAAACTTATCGGCGCGACCTTCTCCTTGGCGGCGATCGCTGGTTTCATTCTTTCGGTTGGAATGGCGGTTGACGCAAACATTCTCGTGTTCGAGCGGTTTAAAGAAGAGATGCGTGACGGACGCACGCTTATGCAAGCCATCGAACTTGGGTTCCGGCGAGCCCTGCCAGCGATCATTGACTCGAATATTTGTACGATCCTGACTTCGATGGTCCTTGCTAACTTGGGCACTGGGCCAGTCAAAGGCTTTGCGAGCACGTTGATCATCGGTGTGGCTCTTTCGCTCTTTACGGCGATTACGGTGACCCGATCCCTTTTGATCTTCCTGGTTGGTTCGGGCATCGGAACAAACGAGAAGTCCTACGGTTTGGGCCGCAACTGGTTTGGTGAGTCGCTCGAAGCCACCGCAGAATCGAAGCCGTTGCAAGTTATGCAACGACTGAAACTGTACTTTGGGATTTCGCTGGCCATGATCGTGCCTGGCCTGATCTTCCTTGGTATGGGTGGCCTAAAGCCCAACGTGGAGTTCCAAGAGGGATACGAAGCCTCCTTCCTGGTTAGAGGCAACGAGGCGAATGGCAAGCAGGTTCTTGCGAATCTTGAACAGGCAGGCATTAAGGGTGCAAACGTTAAGTTTGGCGAGGCAAAAGGCGCGCGACAAATGATTCTCACGATTCCTCAGACTGAGGAGTTGAAGGCCATGGACGTTAGCGCTGCCCGCGCGAAGATCAAGGAAGCAACAGGCATGGCTGAAGAGCCGGTCGGATTCACTTCGGTTGGTCCGCAGATACGCGACGAGACGTATCGAAACGCGGTCCTTGGAGTCATCTTCTCGTCAGCGCTCATTGTGCTGTACCTCGCGATTCGGTTCGGGTTTGCACTTGGCGGATTCGTCATTGGCCTCCGATTCGCGTTTTCCGCGATCATTGCAATGCTCCACGACGGCGCGATCGTGCTGGGTCTCGCTGCGATTTCAGGCTACTTCTTGGGCTGGGAAGTGAGCTCGCTGTTCATCACAGCAATGCTTACTGTCATCGGATTCTCGACGCATGACACGATCGTCATCTTTGACCGAATTCGTGAGAACCTCAGACGTAAGAAGCGAGGTCAGGACTTCGAGACGCTGATCAACGTTTCAATTACGCAGTCACTTGCCCGGTCGATCAACACCTCTTTCACGGTTTTGATCACGTTGGGCATCCTGATCTTCATGGGCTCGGCAACACCTGATCTGAAGCTGTTCAATCTAGCCATGCTGATTGGTATTGCTGCTGGTACCTACTCGTCAATCTTCAATGCGGCCCCGATTCTGTATCTGTGGGACAAGATGGCCATCAAGTCCAAGGGCGAAGAGTCTGGAATTGTCTATCAGGTTGAGCAAGAGTTTGCTCGCCAAAGGATGGTTGCTGCTCAGGTTGATGCCCCGGCTCCCGCGGCTACAGGCCCAAGTGGCCCTGCAGGCTATGGCCAAGTCAAGGGCCGCTCATCGGATCGTGAACAGGGCACGCGGGGAATAGACGGACCTTAGGCTGCGTCGTTGTCAATATGTACGTTCTTTGCCGGCTCCGCGCTGGCAAAGTCCCAGTTGTCGCAGTCAAGCCTTCTGCAGTAAATCATGCGTGTCATTGATCCATCGTCGGCTTCGACTTCGGCCATGTGGGCGAATCGGCAATCCATGCACATTTCGGGTTCGAGCAGTTTTACGATCTTGAGTTGACGTCGTGCCATCCTTGCACCTTGTTTCAGATTCCGCATTCCTTTAGCGGTGAATGAATCGTCGGCAGGAGTGGGATGGGTGTCTTACGGAAAGAATTGCTTGGTTATACAAACTCTCGAAATGTGTTCAAGCAATTCTACTAGGGCAGAGAAGTCGTTTCGTGGATTATCATGAATGTCTAGCGAGTGGAGTGGGAACCCTACCCTTAGGGAGGAAACGACAGTCCCCGAGTCAACAACTTTGTTTTTTAGAACCGAGCCATTGGAGAGCACACCGCGGCGAACTCTTCAGGAGGAAGCAAATGCTTCGCCCTGATCGCACGATCCTCAGACTCAAATCGGCCAAACACGGCGGAACCAGACCCGGATAGCCCGGCGTCAACCGCCCCAAGAGACAGAAGCACGTCAATCCTCTCAAGGCATCCGCATGGCGCAACTCGCTCAAAGTCGTTGTACAGCCGATTCTCCACGGGAAACTCCAACCACTGCCTTGGTCGTGAGTCGAGTTCCTTGAACATTTGGCCGGTTGGGCATCCGAACGGTGGCTTCCAGACCACGTAGTGGAACCTGTCCACTTCGTTCAAGGGCTCGAGTATCTCCCCGTAGCCCTCGGCTCTGGCCTTTCCGCCCATCAAAAAGAAAGGGACGTCAGCGCCAACGGCAACCGCGATATCACGTTTTGTCGCCATGGTCAACGGTGCGGGCAAGAAAGCGTCGATTGCGCGCAACAATCCTCCTGCATCGGAACTTCCTCCGCCGAGCCCTGCCTCAGAAGGGATGTGCTTCTCGAGTACGATCCGGAGCGGTGGCACGCTGGAAACTTCCTTGATATACGATAAAGCCTTGGTCACCGTGTTAACCTCGGGTAGCGCCGGCGAGTTGGCTACGAAGGAGTCGGTTTCGCTAGATTCGACCTCAAGGATATCAAAGAGGGATACCGCCTGGAAAATTGTGCGGAGAGGGTGATAGCCATGTTGATCCTTAGGACCAACCGCAAGAAAAAGGTTGAGTTTCGCCGGACACTGTACAACGACCTTCATTGGGTTGGAGGCGGACCGCCAAGTCGTTGTCGGTCGAAGGCGTCGTTTGGTATTGACGGCGGCTGGACGGTTATCGTCTGCGGCATGCTGGAGAAGTCAAGTTCATCAAGTGCCTGATCGATTGCCTGAAGTTGAAGCCGGGCTTCACCCAAGGCCTCCAGGAAGTCGTGAGTTGACATTTCGGGAGATCGTCCAACAAGTCTGTGTCCAATCATCTTCATGCGGATACTGTCCATAGTGGTCATGTAAACCGCTGCTTGGGCTTCGGCCCGCTGGACGCCTGCCATCACCCCAGCAAACTGCGATCTGTATTCCGCAATGTTCTTGTCGGCAATGCGATACAACTCCTTCGCTTGAGCATCGTGGCTCAACGTCGATAAGATTGGTGGCGCGTGGTAAAGATCTCGTTCGGTCTTTGCTACCTCGTCCGTAATGAAATCGGCCCTGCGTAACGCGGCATATAGGGAGGTGCCGACTCGGTCAATGGTCTTCGGCATTTCCTGCAGGTCGGCGACCTGCTCTTTTCGTAGTTGCTTCAGGACGTCGTGGAACCGTTTCAATCGATCCTGGCACCCTTCCCAGAGGGTTCGGAATCGAACATGGATCCACTTCCGCCTCTCGGCTTCTTGGCGTGCCCGAACCGCGTAAATGCCTACGGTTAGTCCCACCCAAATCGCCAGCCAAGGCATGGGAATTGTGTTTCTCATCAAGAAGATCACAAACAAGATTGCCGCAGCACCGACCAGCCGACCGGGTCTCAGCAGTTCGCTGATGAAGAGTTCCCGATCACGACGTTCAATATCTTCCATGGCTTACACCAACTCCGGCAACGACACTCTGTCTACAACCCTTTCCGTCGCATAGGCCACTTCCAGGACACCTTCGTCGTCCATCGGTTGGCCCATTATTTGTAGTCCAACGGGCAGTCCGTTCGCCAGTCCGCATGGTACCGAGATGGCGGGCAGTCCCGCCATATTCGCAGGAATCGTACAGAGGTCAAGGAGTTTCAAGGCGATCGGGTCGTCTCGAAGTTCCCCGAGTTTAAAGGCAGGAACCGGGCTAGTCGGCGAAAGAATGAAGTCGAACGAGTCAAAGGCACTGAGGATTTGAGACCGCATCAACGCTCGGACCTGCTGGGCCCTTTGGTAGTAGGCGTCATAGTAGCCAGCAGAGAGCACGTAGGTTCCAACCAGGATACGTTGTTTGACCTCGTGACCAAAGCCGCGTGCTCGTGTGCGTTCCATCATCTCAATGTGAGTTGCGGAATCAACTCTTGTGCCGTATCGTACGCCATCGAATCGGGCCAGGTTGCTACTGGCCTCGGCGGGGGCGATGATGTAGTAGGTGGTAACCGCGAGTTTGAGCGCGGGCAAACTTATCTCGGTAACCTGGGCCCCTTCGGCTTCTAAGCGCTTGACTGCCTCCTCAAATGCTTCGCGTACCTCGGAATTCACTTCGGGACCACACAACTCCTTTGGAATTCCTAGGCGTTTGCCCTTGAGGGTCGCTCTATCGAAATCAGCGCTAACTGGACCGGTACGAAGGCTTGTTGAGTCTCGCCCATCGTGACCCGTGATTGCCGACGTGAGCAAAGCGGCATCTTCAACCGTTTTCCCAAACGGCCCTATCTGATCCAGGCTGGAGCCAAAGGCAACCAGCCCATACCGAGAGCACCTTCCATAGGTCGGCTTGAAGCCCACAATGCCGCACAATGCGGCTGGTTGGCGTATTGAGCCACCGGTGTCCGAACCAAGACTCAGAGGTGCCATAGAGGCGGCCACACACGCAGCAGAGCCCCCAGAACTGCCCCCTGGTGATCGAGAGGTGTCCCACGGGTTTCTTGTGGGATGGAAGGCCGAATGCTCCGTCGACGTTCCCATTGCGAATTCATCCAGGTTGGTCTTCCCGAAGATAACCCCTCCTGCGTCTGAAATCCGGTCCGTTACGGTGGCATTGAACTCAGGAACGTAGCCTTCAAGCAATTTTGAGCCGCACGTCGTGCGAAGGCCAAAGGTGGAGATGTTGTCCTTGAACGCAACGGGAAGTCCGCAAATTGGATGGGCCTGTCCGGTATCAAGTCGTTCCTGTGCTATTCGCGCTTGTTTGATTACGGATTCAGGATTGACGGTCAGAAAGGACTGAATGGATTTATCGACTCTTTCTACCCGGTCGAAAAAGTGTTGAGACAACTCGACCGCCGATAGGT
>CALMEF010000287.1 GCA_937862825.1 uncultured Armatimonadota bacterium | reverse complement strand
ATTCCAGAAGACGATTCGGATGAGGCGGTTGAAGCGGCACGCGAGTTCACCTTTGGTGTCCCTGATGCGTCGCGAAGTTACTGGTTCTCGCGGCTGTACCTTGACCCAATCGTGCTCGGTCAATGGCCCGAGGAATGCATCCGAGTCCTAACAAACGACGGCCCGTCCGTGTCGCAAGAAGACTTGGCGCTCATGTGTCAGCCCATTGACCGGCTCGGGTTGAATTTCTACTCTGCACCGCTAATCAGGATGGGAGCAAACGGGCGACCAGAGGTCGTGCCTGGACCGGCTGGGGCACCCCGGACCGGCTTTGACTGGTCAATAACCCCCGAGGGAATGTACTGGTCGGTGAGGTTCCACTACGAGCGTTATGGCTTGCCGATCATGATCGCCGAGAACGGAATGAGTTCCCTGGATTGGATCTCGGAAGATGGGGAGGTTCCCGATCCTCAGCGGATTGACTTCCTCAAACGGTATCTAAGGAGTCTCAACCAGGCCCAACTTGAGGGATATCCCGTTGAAGGTTACTTCCATTGGTCGCTGATGGACAACTTTGAATGGGCCGAAGGATACAAGCACCGCTTCGGTTTGGTTCATGTTGACTTCCAAACCCTGAAGCGAACAGTCAAGGAGTCGGGAAAGTGGTACCGAGACACGATTCGTGGCAATGGGTTCAGGTCCCAGAGCATTGCGCCCCTTACATCAGTTGCGGGTGCGATAAGCCCTTAAATTTACTAGTGCCATCTCATGAGAAGTTGTGATATTGTATTGTTGAGAAACGTTTCGCACGTGCGATTCTCGAGTGATAGGAGGAAATCTATGAAATTCTTACGAACATCAATGCTGATGCTTTGTGCATTGCAGGCATCGGCAGCCTTTGCAGATCTGACGTCTTACTCGCAAAACTTCGAGTCTATGACCATCTCCGACGGCGGTGCTCTGGCCTCTGATGGTTGGCTTGTCTACGGGAACGTCTTCGATCCGTCCAACAACTACCTTTACGGCTACGGCTCATTCCCCGCTCCAAATGGAACCGGTGGATTTAGCTCTGTCGCAACCGGAGAAGGCGGACCTGAGCAAGGTCTTCAGTACATCAACATTTTCAGCGACTACAACAATGGCGACCACGGAAATGGCAACCGCATCGAAGCGAACGTGTTCCGCGAGCAGGCGATTGGCGCAGGTGACCTCGGAACGACATTCCGCTTCACTTTCGACTATAAAGCCTCGTCAATGAACGGCCCCGGAGGCGCAACGACCACGTTCGCTTTTATCAAGGTTCTTAATCCGGGCGCAGGCTACGCAACCGTAGCAAATCCGACACATGAAACGACCCAGGCGCCCACGGACAGTTGGATTCTTGGTAGCAGCATCGACATCACGATCGATTCGGGTTGGTCAGGACACATTCTCCAATACGGCTTCGTTAGCAATGCAACTCGCTATGAGCCTTCAGGTGTCTACTACGACAATCTATCGTTCGCAGCTGTGCCCGAACCTTCGACCGTAGCCGCAATGCTCCTCGGAGGGGTTTGGCTGGCGTCACGCTCGCGTCGCCGAAAGTAAAAGCAGAGACTGATGCTCGGGAGAAAAGGACGATCCTAACTCCCGAGCACTGAGAAACGTTTCACAGCAAGGAAACACCCTGACAATGAACCATAAATCCCACTTAAACTCAGTGTTGGCGCTTATTGCACTGGCCACGACCGCACAGGCTGATCTCTCTGCCTACTCGCAGAACTTTGAATCCATGAACATGCTCAGTTCGACAGCGCTGTCTGACGACGGTTGGCTGGTTTATGGAAACGTGTTTGATCAAAACAATAACTACCTCTACGGATACGGATCTTTCCCCGCACCTAACGGGACCGGTGGGTTTAGTTCGGTTGCGACGGGTGAAGGTGGTGCCGAGCAAGGCACCCAATACATCAATATCTTCAGCGATTACAACAACGGTGGCCACGCCGCAAACCAGAGAATCGAAGCCAACGTGTTCCAAGAGCAGGTCGTAGGTTCGGCCAATCTGGGCAAGACCTATCGGTTCACTTTTGACTACAAGGCTTCATTCACGAGCGGACCTGCTGGTGCCACGACAACGTTTGCGTTCATCAAGGTATTAAATCCGTCCGCAGGCTACAGCATCGTTGCCAATCCAACCGTTGAAACAACAACGGCGTCAACGACCAACTGGGTGTTAGGTAGCACGATTGACATCACCATTGACCCAGCCTGGACGGGTCATCTCCTTCAGTTTGGCTTTGTGAGCACCGCAACCCTTTATCAGGCGTCGGGGGTGTACTACGATAACCTGTCCTTCGCAGAGGTTCAGCAGACTGGACCTTCCTCCTACTCAATCATTCAAGGTGAGGAGTTCGAGGGTGGTATTCAAGCCTTGCTTGAGAGCGATGATCAACGCGTCACGGCGTTTAACGATCCCGATACTCTGCAGTGCGAGATTGAGATTGTAGGAACGGTTGCGAACGCGACCCCTAGTTCTCTCACAATTGAAATCGAACAGAGGGTTGATCGCCCTGGGCTGGCCTATGCGATCAAGCAGTTCAACTATGTGACGAATGGATTTCAGGTTGTCTCCGGTGGTGTTGCGACGCTTGCGGATACGACCTATGAAGTCGTCCTTACCAACTCGGCAACAAACTATGTTCGAGCGTCTGACAAGCAAGTTGTGACGAGGGTTGCGCTGGGGCCGATCAATGACGAAGATCCGGCTCAGGACGGATGGCTGCACGGCTGGGACCGCGTGGACTGGACAACCCAATAAGTCTGCGACACTTTGGAAGCCCCGACTCATCCCACGTGGAGGGTCGGGGCTCTTTCAGGTTATTCGCGTGGGTCCTCAGCATTGCTCTTGGCCAAACTCCTGGCGCTCACTGAAACCCCAGCGGCTCTGCGGATGTACAGACTTCAGCATGGTAACGTCCTCAACTGACCGCCAGCTTGGCGCGTTGGTCCACCTGGCCTCAATCCCTGCGCCTTACCTGGCTCCCGTGATCACGCTTGTAGTTGCGGGTGGCAGACCGTTTGTGCGCTACCATGCCGTCCGCGTACTTGTCGGTCAACTAATTGCAGGCCTCCTGACCTTTTTGGTCATCGCGACCTCGCTTTCCTTCACCGTTTACCAACTGATCCAGACAGGCTTTGACCTGTCGGAGATTAACTGGTGGCAGGTAATACTCAAGAGTGTAGCGGTTTGGCTGGCTCTTGCTCTGTTCGGACTATGGAACATCGTCACCTCACTGCGTGAAGCCTACATTGCCAGTCAAGGAACGCTCACGCGCCGGGTTCGTTGGCCCGATCGCCTTACTGCCCACATTGCTCGTGTGCCATTGAAGGCGAAGCTTAACAAAACAGAGTGACTTGCTCAAAAATCAAGTCGCCATAGTTTGACTGCCTTTGCAGCCATATCTTCTTGGCGGCTTTCAATGAGCGCGGGGGTCCAATCACCCGGCGCAGTTTCGGCTAGGTCGCGAGTGATCTGGTACTCAGAGCAGCGATAAGCCTTGACTTTTTCTTCGTATGCAGCATTCCCAACTTGTCTGTTCATGCTGTCGGAAAGAAGCGTGAGGTTTCCCAATCGATAGACGAAAGCATTGTGCTGATCGGGCACCAGGAACGACTCATAGGTACCGAGTACGTTTTCGGGCAAGACATGCTCAATGGTAGCAGGGTTAGTTTCAAAGTCCAGCCGACCACCCGTTGCCTGAGACTCTAGTTCGCAAAGCACGTACTTTGCCAATTTCTTTCTTCTTCCAGACGTCTTGAACTGAGCAAGGGTGAAGTCGGATTGAAACTTGTCGTCGGGGACGTACACGGACTTTATCGTCTCAAACACCTGCTCCGGAGTACGCGCACGCCCCTCAATTATTGCCAAGGCACCTTGGTGGTAGACAGTCTCTAGCTCTCTTGGATTGAGTCGGCCGATAATGGTATATCGGAACGAAACAATTGCCACCATCCTAAGGATGGAACAAAACGCTTTGCTATCGAGGCGTTCATAGGCCGCAAACAGCAACGGAGTCATTTGCTTTACTCCAAATAGTGATAGTTCCCGCAGCCACCGTTTCGCTTCTGGTGTATCGAGCCAGTAAGGGCTCTGAGGCTCGAAGAGTGCTTCATACAGTTCTGCCCTAGGCTCAAGCGTCTTAAGAAGTTCCAAGACATCAGTATTCGTCTGGACCTCGCTTCGAACCAATCCAAATAGCTTTCCAGATCGAATCTGAGAAAAGCGTGTGAGATAGTGGTAGCGCAAGAATTCGCTGAAGTGCTCTTGCCCCACAGTCGAAGTGAGTCGTTGCCAGGTTCTCTTTACGAACTCCAGATCTTCTGTAGCCTTCATCTTAGCAAACAAATAGTTCTTCAGGAGATCGGTGACGGTCAGTTCGAGCCCACGAGCATTAAGTGTTTCAAACACTGTGTATGCACTCACCTCGTCACCCACTGTGATCAGAATGAACAGCAACCGCCTGGCTACGACTTCAGAAAGGAGTTCGGCCAGAATCTTGCCGTCCCTATAATCATTGTGGCTCTTGATCTGCCTTCGAAAGTACTGATAACATTCCCATAGCAAACGGTTTGAAGAAATGAGAGTGCGTGGATTGGATGGTTCACGCCCCTGAACGAGATAGTCTTGGTAGAATCCGCGGTCACTATCGTTTAGGGTTAGTTTGCTACGTTCCACCAGCGAGGCCGGGTCTTTGGTTCCAATGAAAAGGTGCCTCAGTTCTATAGCACGTTCCTTGTTGGTGTCATCTCCAGACGATTGAGCGAGTTCCTCCAAGGACTTGATTACTGCGAGTGCCAGAATCGAGAGCGTTGCTAGGCGTTGCTGCCCGTCTATAACGAGAAAGTCGCGATCCGTTTCGCTTGCGACAACGATCGCACCCATGTAATGACGCGAGTCGGGCTGCGACTGCTCCTGCACATCGTACCAAAGGTCCTGCCAGTACTCTTCGCTCCATGAGTAGTCACGCTGGAAGGCTGGCACCCGAAACGTTCGCCCATTGCCCATGAGACCCAAGAAGTCAACTGTATGCGTTTGGAGAAGTCCAGTGCTCATTTTTTGAAGTGGGATGTCTGCCAGAAAGTTTACGCGATCCAACGATTACGGTGTCCGCGAGGCTAATATTTGGATTGTTGCCAGAATGAGTTGCCAACCCCAACCATGATATCCGCTCTCATACTCTCTCAATCGCTCGCTTTTTCCACGCCAGCACCGCTCTACCGCGATCCGGTGTGGGACGGGGTCGCGGACCCGGTGCTCGTCTACAACCCAACCAAGAAGGCATGGTGGATGCTCTACACCCAGCGGCGGGCCAAAGCCGAGGAACCGGGAGTGTCCTGGTGTCATGGTACTGAGATTGGCGTTGCTGAGTCCAAAGACGATGGTCTAACTTGGACGTATCAGGGCACTTTACCGCTAAGCCACCCCGACAAGGGTTATAGTTTTTGGGCTCCCGACATCGTCCAGCACAAGGACGGCACTTACCATCTCTTTGTCAGTTATGTGCCTGGCGAGGCCGCCGAGCGACGTTATTGGGGCGGACATCGATACATTTTTCACTACACTTCAAAGAACCTGGACACTTGGCAGTTTCAAATGCGAGTCCCCTTGCCGTCCGACTATTGCATCGACCCGAGCCTCATCCAACGTCCCGATGGCTCGTGGCGAATGTGGTTCAAGGATGAGGGTCACGGTTCCAAGACTTATGCGGTGGATACGAGGGACTTCAAGACTTGGGTGCCTGCACTTGATCCTGGCGTATCGGCCCCCTATGGAGAGGCGCCCAAAGCATTCGAATACGCCGGGTTCAAATGGCTACTCAAGGACCCTGACTCTGGACTTGACGTCTATCGGTCGGATGATTGGAACACCTGGACCTACCAGGGGAAGATCCTTGACAAGCCAGGCAAGCGCAACAGCGATGGGTCTATCGGCAAGCACGCTGATGTGGTCGTCAGCGGAAACCGCGCCACCATCATCTACTTCACTCACCCTTACGGACAGAACTTCCCAGAAAAAGATGGATACATGGCCACGCCCGCCAAGATCTCTGCCATTCAAGCCGCGGAACTTCACGTGCGGAACGGCAAGTTGATATGCGACCGGGATCGGGACTTCCGGATTCGGCTATCACCGAGAACAAACTGATTAACCTTGTGTATCAAGAAGCGGTCGGTTGACCTCCTACACTTGGAGGCTTCAACTTATGCATTACAAGTCCGTTATCTTCTTCGCCACGATGCTCGCGCTCGTTCCAGACCTTGCGCAAGCACAACAATATCGAGTCATCGAGCTGGACTCCAGAACAACTCCGACCACCATTTCAAAGGGTGTGGTCGCGGGATACCTTGGTTCGCCCAGTCATGCTTTTCAAGCGATCAACTCGGTCGTGGCCGACATCAATCCACTCGGCGCATCCACTTCTGGCGTTCTCGGTCGGAGCGGAAGCGAGAGCGTTGGCTTTGTCAGTTTCCTTGGATCGCAATCTGCTCCTGCCTATTGGATCGACAGCGTTTACTTCGCGCTTCCAGTGCCCTTTGACTTTGTGTCAGGACGAGCGATTGCCACTGACGGCAAACAAATCGTGGGCTCAGCCTACGAGGTTGATGTTGAAGGCACAGCAACTCAGCACGGGCTCCTCTGGGACCGCGCCCTCGGAACAGTTGAAGACCTTGGTCAAGATGCATCAGTCTCTGCAGTGAGCAATGGAATCCAAGTCGGATATCAGTTCACTTCTCGAGGAACCGCAGCAACCATGTGGCGGAACACCCGAAACTCTGCGGTGAATTTACATCCACAGTTCGCAGACGCATCTATCGCCACCGACACAGACGGTGTTCTACAACTTGGGTACGTGGGAGTTGATATCCGCGTTAGACACGAGGGACGTCCCAGGGACATACGATTCTATTCCGCAGGCTTTTGGACGGGTACCGCAGATTCCTTTCAATATCTCTTCTCAACTTATCGCCATTCGTTCGCCCTGGCGCTATGTGATGATGTAATCGTTGGGTATGGCAACACAACCGATGCAATCGGTACGCCGCGAGATAGCCACGCCCTTGCTTGGATCGGCCCAAACCATGAAGCGGTTGACCTCCATAGCCTGCTTCCTTCCAAAATGCGTACGAGTCGTGCTGTCGACGTGGACGAAAGCGGAGTGATCATTGGCTATGGTGTCACCCAAACAGGCCAGCAACGATCATTTATGTGGGTTCCCAAGGGAGTGGCAAAGTAGAGCCTCTGAGTTCTCCGTAGGTGGCACCAAACCAGTGCCACCTATAGCCTATTTGCCCACGTACTTCAGACAACAAGCCCGAATCCGGGCGCGGATTCGATTGATATACGCCGCCCGCTCAGTCACCGAAATCACCCCACGCGCATCAAGGATGTTAAAGATGTGGGAGCACTTCAGCGCAAGGTCAAGTGCGGGATAAACCAACGAGTAGGTTTTCGCATCTTCCTTCGTTGAAGGCTTCGACGTCATGATGTCTTGCTCTTCATCCCAATACATGGGTAGTTCAATGACCCGCTTAGACTCTGCCTCATAAAGGTCGAAGACCTGCAACAGCATCTGCGTGTCGGCGACCTCGAAGTTGTAAACGTTGTTCTGCATTTCGAGATTGAACTCGGCTTGCCGATACGAGAGCGTCTCGTTCCACATCAAGTCCGCCCAAAACGACGTTTGTTTGTTTAGCATCAAGCAAAGTCGCTCGGGACCGTAAGTGATCTCAGCGCAGACCGGATTGCACTCGATACCGCCCATCTGCTGGAAGAAGGTGAACTGCGTGATCTCCGCGCCGTCCATCCAGACTTCCCAGCCAACACCGGCCGCACCGGCGGCTTGGCTCTCCCAGTCATCCTCAACAAGTCGAACGTCGTGTTGCTTGGTGTCAAAACCTAAGGCATCAAGCGAACCCATGTAAAGGTCCACGATGTTGTCCGGGCTCGGCTTCATGACGACTTGATACTGGTAGTAGCGTTGGCTCCGCTGGGGATTTCGGGTGTACCTTCCGTCTGCTGGCCGGCGCGAAGGCTGCACATACGCGACGTTCCAGTCCTCTGGGCCAAGACATCGAAGCGTCGTCGCCGGATGCATCGTGCCAGCACCGACTTCGACGTCGTACGGTTGCAAAATCGCGCAACCCTTCGACGACCAGTAGCGGTTCAGTCGGTCAACCAGTTCTTGGAACGTGAGCATGAAGCGAAATTATACGTTGTTCGCTTCCTGCATCATCTCGGCGAGGTCAACGAGGCGAATCTCCTCATCCGTCACCTGCTTGACACTCGCGTCCAGCATGATCTTGCAGAACGGACAGCCGAGGGCGATCGTCTTTGCGCCTGTTGCAAGAAGTTCCTCGGCTCGCTTGTTTCCGGGCCGCTTTTCGGGTGGTTCTTCCATCCACATCCGACCGCCGCCAGCCCCACAGCAAAGCGTTTTGCGTTCCCGATTCTCAGGTTCTTTGCCCGGCTTCAAGAGCCTTCGCGGTGCCTGATGTTCGTCGTTGACTCGTCCCAAGTAACACGGATCGTGGAACACCACATTGCTCATCACCTTGTCCGCAGCCTTCAACTTGCCTTCCTTGACGAGGTCGTCCAACAGTTGCGAGTGGTGGAGCACTTCGGCATCGAACATCGCATCAGGCAACTCGCCATACTCATTCTTCAGCGTATTGAAACAGTGCGGGCACGCAGTGACAACTCGTTTGAACTTGTACTGTTTGAAGACCTCCAAGTTCGTCAAGGCCTTTTCTTGGAAAAGGAACTCGTCGCCCACGCGACGAGCCGGATCGCCTGTACACGCTTCTTCATTGCCGAGGCAAGCGTAATCCACTCCCGCCTTCTTCATTAGCGCCGCCATCGCCTTGGTGGTCTTCACCGCACCGGGGTCGTTGGAACCCGCGCAACCCACCCAGAACAGGACGTCGAACTCCTTCTTCTCGCGGGCCAAAGGAACGTCGAGCCCAGACATCCAGTCTTCTCGTGAACTCGATTGGGCTCCGCAGGCTTGACTCGTTGAACTCGTTTGGCGAAGCATCACTGCGGCAGTTCCGCTGAGTTGGCCTTCTGAGACGAGATTTCGGCAGGCATCAACGATGAGGTCAACCTGACGAATCGTCACGGGACATGCTTCGACACATGCGTTGCAAGTCGTGCATTCCCAGAGCCTTTCGGGGTCAAGCGCTTCCGTGACGCGGCTTTCGGTTCCCATCACCCCACGAAGGTTCTGGACGATCATCTTGGGGTCGAGCAACTTCCCGGATCGGTTTGCCGGACAAACTTCGGTACACCGTCCGCATTCCATGCACGCATCCAACGACATCAGGTGCCATCGGCTAAAGTCGGCGGGGACTTCAACGCCGATCTTCCCGGTTTGCTCAACTTCTTCCATGGAGATCGGCTTCAACCGTCCCATCGGAACTTCGGATTTCCCGCCGGTGCTGAACAGCGCCATCACGAGGTGGCGGATTCGCAGTTGGGGCAGAATCGCGAAGAACACAAACACGAACGCCATGTGGAACCACCACCAAAACTTGTAAGTAGTTGGGTCCACGGTTCCCATATACGGCGACATCCAGGTTCCCACGAACGAGAACTTGTTAAACGATTGAGTCGGACCAGCATTGGCGATTCGCGCGGCTTCGAGCGTGTAGCCGGTGAAGCCAACGATGAACAGAAGGGCGAGCGCAGCGAGGTCGGTCCAGTTCTTCGTTTGTCCCTTCGGAGCGGCAACCAGGCGGCGGATGAACGCCCAAACGCAGCCGATGAGGAACACGACGCCCATAAAGTCGAGCGTCATTTCATAGATGATGTAGTAGATGCCTTGGTGGAACTTGACCGGCGAATAGGTGTTGATCGCCAGTAGCGTCGTCCCTATGAAGAGGGTGAGAAAGCCGTAAAACAGCATCAAGTGCATCGGCGCGCCAGAAGATTCTCGCTGCCTGGCGACTTTGCGCTGGCCGAGCACGTACACCATAAAGTTCTTGATGGGGGTGGGCTTCCAGTCGATGGGCTTGCCCGTCCGCCACAGTTTGACGCGGTTCCAAATCTGCCACAGCATGATGCCGATGGAGATGAAGGTGAGGACATAGAAGATCGCCTTCTCCCATGTGGCGAAGTACATGAACTCGGTGCGTGTCGGCGTCAAAGCGAAACTAGTTTGCCCTATATCACTTACTTTCTGCGATCCTCAACGCGATGCAAGACAAACGCAACGCCAAGCGAAATCAAGATGAGCAGCGTTGCTGCGAGAAATCCAAGCCCGATGCCTGCTATCGCGCCGAGAACCCCATATTGCTTAGCCCCAATGATCGCGCCCGCGATCATGGCAATCGGAACGAGGAGTGAGGTGCAGGAAAGTCGTTGTTCGTGCATCGAAGCACCGTCGAAGTTTTACCCCTCACCCCCGCCCCCTCTCCCCGCAGACGGGGCGAGGGGAGACTCGCGGACAAAGTCCGCAAACAAAAAAGCCCCTCCGCCATAACTCTGGCGAAGGGGACGCGGGAAACTTACGCGGCGAGCGAAAGGCCGGGTACCGGAATGTAGATGCCCGAGTTGAACGAGTAGTCGCTGTAGGCGCCGTTCTTCGTCGCGCGAACTCGGAACCACTTCGGAACGCCGGGTTCGAATCCAGCCAGCGTGATGTTCTGTTTCGTCGTCGTTCCGCAAACCGCCCAGTTCGATTCGTCGGCATCGGAGCACTCGACTTCATACACAACGCCGTACTTGTTGCCTCCTCGGCTCCAGGTGATCTTCACCGTGCCGTTGGCAAACGGAGTCGCCAGCACGTCCTCAGGAGTCACCGGAACGAGCGGGGTTCGCGTCGTCGAGCGCGGCTCCAAACCGAGGGTCATGATTTCCGAAGCGGTCACGCTCGGAGTCGCATACATCAGGTTGAGATATTGCGAGTAGATGGAGAGCAGCGTTTCGCGGTTCAAATCCTTGTCGAACGACGATGATTCCGCCGCGACTCGTGCGGCTTCCGCTGCCGAAATCGAGTCGTTAAAGAGTTCGGCAATGTCGGACATTTCCGCGGCTTGGGGCGCCGTCAGACCAAAGGTGGCGGGTGCCGCCGAGATCGTCGCCGCCATGGCGCTGGCGTCAGCCGCAAGTTCCAAGTCACTGAGTTTGCCGAGTTGTGAGAGTTTCATATTTCAAGTTCCTCACCCTCGCCTTTCCGCATTCAGGAGCGCACTCCCCTGGCAATTCTAAGAGAGATTCGGCCTTTTCTTGCCTGTTGCAGAAAAAAACAGTCCCCCGGCTAAGAGTTTCCTCACTGTTTCGATCCAATTCCTGACTATTCTTGGTGAATTCTAGACTCTTCTCGGTTGATTCGAGATTGAATCAAACTTGTTCTAGCCTACTTCTGGTTGTTTCTAGACTACTTCAAACAGTTTCTAGACTGAATGGGCTCGATTCTTGATTAAACTGGGCCGTCTCCTTGATGTTTAATAGTCAACTTCATATCGAAACGTCGCTCAACGCCCTCGCGACCGCAAGGTACTATTGGTCGCATGTACAAGTCAGTTTGCGTTTACGCCAGCATGGACAAGTATGAGAAGGGCGGGCTACTCGGCTCCAAAGTAATGACCAGCGAGGTGAGGGTAGATCTGCGCGAATTAACCCGCGAAATTGAGACAGCGTGTAATGCCTTCGAGCGCGAGGGATTCGAGGTCGTAGCGGTTAGTCCCGTTGAGCAAGGCATGTATCGAGAAGTTGTCGACGGAGGCGCCGGTTGGTCTTATACTTGTGCCGCCATTATCACCGCACGAAAAGCCTAGGCCGATGAACTCACCTCGAGAACCCTGAGGTCGCGACACGTCGCGGGCGAGACTAAGCAACGGCCCTGCCTGCCCGCAACTCGAGCACGGCATGATAAGATCGCGCGTCATCTCGCCGTTAAGCCGGGCAGTTCTCGCGTTTCATCCGACCCGCACCCCTTCTCGCCGAATCGAGTCCTTCAACTCTTGATGGACGGATCGGGAGGATAGGTCCACCATGTCAATGGCCATCAACGTAGGAGCCTCTTCATCTACGCGGTTGACGATCTGCGCCCACTCGCTGAAGGGCACCTCGCGCTCGGCCTGAACGGCGAAATCGTAATCGGAGTTCGCCCGCGCCAGGCCCTTGGCCCGAGAGCCAAACAAGAAGATTTGACACTCCCCGAGCGCCTCGCGTACCACCTTCACCACGAACTGAGTCACCTCGTCTGTTTCGATACTCTCGGTTTTACCTTCAGACAAGCAGGTCTCGGAGGCTCGTCACGCTTCATAATCCTTTTGATGATTCTTGAACACGGGCAACGGGTTCTGCGGGAGGAGGCCAAGGCGATTGAGAAGATGGCTGAGACGCTGGGAACGGCGTTCGAAACCGCGGCGGCCTGGATTCTCCGGTGTCAGGGCAGAGTCATTACGTGTGGCGTTGGAAAGTCTGGCCATATCGCCCGAAAAACCGCGGGAACGCTTGCCAGCACCGGAACTCCCAGCCTCTTTCTTCACGCGAGCGAAGCCGTCCATGGCGATCTTGGCATGGTGACGAACAAGGATATCGTTATTCTCTATAGCCACAGTGGCGAAACCGACGAACTCGTTCGGTTGTTTGTCCCGCTTCAGGCGATTGGCGCGACTACGATCCTCATGACTGGGCGCGCACACAGTTCGTCGGGATGTCTGGCCGATTTGGTGCTCGATACGGGAGTCCTTCACGAAGCGTGCCCCAACAACTTGGCCCCAACAACCAGCACGACCGCGATGTTGGCACTCAGCGACGCGCTGGCGGTTGCCGTCATGGAACAACGAGGCTTCACGAAGGAAGATTTTGCCAAGTTCCACCCGAGTGGAGCCCTCGGAAAGCGCCTGCTATTGCGAGTTTCCGACGTGATGCGAACCGGCGACGACTGTCCGATGCTTCCCCGCTCCACGCCGCTGTTGGACGTGATGCAGCAAATCACCAAAGCTGGCGCGGGGGCCGCACTTGTGGTGGAGAACAACGAGTTACTGGGTTTGATCAGCGACGGCGATCTTCGCCGCCATTTCATTTCGTCCGAACGTCCTTTTGATGCGGCGGCGGGGGATCTTATGAATGCCAAAGTGGCCACGATTGATTCGGAACTGTTGGCCATTGAGGCGCTGGAGTCCTTCCAAAACCATCCAAAAAAGATCGGCGAAATGCCGGTGCTCGCTGATGGGAAGCCTGTTGGCCTCATTATGCTTAAAGATCTGCTTCGCTCCGGAATTGTCTAACTTATGATCGTCGAACTTACCGTTGAGAACATTGCGGTGATTGAACATGCCCAGGTTTCCCCTGCGGTTGGGTTCACGGTTCTCACTGGCGAAACCGGGGCGGGAAAATCGCTGCTGATTGATGCGATTGAGTTGGCTTTGGGAGAGCGCGCCGCCTCCGAGTTGGTGCGAAGCGGTTCTTCTCGGGCGAAAGTGAGTTTAGTTTGTGACCTTTCTGCGCGACCGGACCTCATCGCCGAACTCGATCGAGAAGGCATTCCCCTTACGGACAACCTCCTTTTTATCCAACGTGAAGTTTCTGCGGAAGGGCGATCAGTTTGCCGAGTGGGCGGGCAAATGACTCCCGTTGCCGCGCTAAAGCGCTTGGGGAAACTTTTGGTGGACCTTCATGGGCAACACGATCATCAGAGCCTTCTGTATCCCGAAAGTCATTTGATGTTTCTTGATTCCTTCGCGGGTGAGCCGGCTCGCGCGTTGCGCGACGAAGTGGATGAACACTTTCGGAAAGCCACTTCCCTTCGGTCGAAGTTGGATTCTTTGCGAAATCATCGGCGCGATCGCCTTCAGCGCGCGGAGTTTCTCCGGTTCCAAGTTGAGGAAATTGAGTCGGCGGCGATTCAGCCCAATGAGTGGAATGAGGTTGAAGAACAACTCCAGCGACAACTCCATGCGGAGAAACTCGCCGCGGGTGCGTCGTTGGCACTTACCACTTTGGCCGACGGAGATTCCTCAGCGAAAGATGCGTTGGCGGGAACGGTGAAGGCGCTGGAAGACCTGCAACGATTTGATCCTTCCCTTTCGGACTCTCTCGGGCCGCTTCGCGAGGCGTTGTACCAACTGGAAGATGGAGTCGGCGCGTTACGCGCTTATGCCGATGAAGTCGTCTTCGATCCCAGCGCTCTCGAAGACCTTTCTTCGAGGAAAGACCTTCTGGCCAGACTTCGAAAGAAGTACGGCGAAAACGAGGACGCGATTCTCGACTATCTTCAATCCGCATCTGAAGAGTTGTCGACGTTGGAAGACTCTGAAGCCAACGAAGAAGGCCTTGAAGCCGAACTGAATTCGATCGAAAACGTCTTGGCGGAACGAGCCTCAGCCTTGACCGATCTTCGGAAACGCGCCGCAGTTGACTTCGCCACGATGGTCGAACGAGAACTTGCCGATTTGGCGATGGAGAAAGCGAGATTCTCCGTCCAACTCCGTTCGAAATCGGTTGACTCCAGCGGTGCGGATGAAGTTGAGTTTCTCTTCAATGCAAACGTTGGTGAAGACCTGAAACCACTCGCGAAAATCGCCAGCGGAGGCGAGCTGTCCCGCGTGATGTTGGCGATCAAAACGTGTTTGGCTGGCAAAGGCGGCGTCCCGACGTTGATCTTTGATGAAGTGGACAGTGGTCTCAGTGGCCGTACTGCGGCGGTCGTGGCAAAGAAGTTGGAGGAGTTATCTCACGCCTATCAGGTCATCGTGATCAGCCACCTTCCACAAGTCGCAAGCAAAGCCAACAGTCACTTCCGGATCGAAAAGTCCGAATCCGGAGGCCGCGTTAGAACGGACGTTCGCCTGCTTGACGGAGATGAACGCGTTGAAGAAGTTGCGCGTCTCCTCGCGGGAGAGACGATTGGTGAAAGTGCGTTGGCGAACGCTCGTGAACTCTTGGCAGGTGCGATCTAAATGGTGTTAGCGGGAATTGATGTTCTACAACGCGATGGTTTTGCGCCGTTGAAAGGCAAACGCGTTGGACTTCTCAGCAATGCCGGGACGATTGATCGTTCGTTCTGCCACACTTCTGACATCTTTGGGACCTCTCCCGAAGTTAACCTCCGCGCCTTGTTCGGCCCTCAACACGGCCTTTGGGGACATACGCAGGACAATATGATCGAATGGGAGGGCACCGATTCCGGTGCGGTTCCCATCTATAGCCTCTACGGAAAACATCGGGAACCAACTCGGAAGATGCTCTCTGGACTCGATGCGCTCGTCGTCGATATTCCCGATGTTGGCGCACGCTATTACACCTTCATTTGGACGATGGCGCTTTGCATCAAAGCATGCGAGAGCCTGGGCATTGAAGTGATCGTTCTGGACCGTCCAAATCCGATCAATGGAGTCACCGTCGAAGGAACACTTCTGGATGAGGCTTTCTCCAGTTTTGTTGGCCTCTATTCACTTCCAACTCGTCACGGCCTAACAGCGGGTGATCTCGCCAAGCACCTCGTCAACACCCGATTTCCCATGTCGAATCTGAAGGTCATCGAGGTTGAAGGCTGGGACCGATCGCTCTACCTTGACGAGACCGACTATCCTTGGGCGGTTCCGTCACCAAACATGCCCACCGTCCACACTGCGGTGGTGTACCCGGGGCAATGTCTCCTCGAAGCAACCAACCTAAGCGAAGGAAGAGGAACGACGAGACCATTTGAAACCTTTGGCGCCCCGTGGCTCGACGGCTGGAAGTTAGCGGAATCGTTAAACAGCCTCGGCCTTGGCGGCGTTGTCTTTCGACCCGTCGAGTACCAGCCGACCTTTCAAAAACACGCAGGGCAGATGTGCCAAGGATGCTTCATTCATGTCACGGATCGACGAAAGTTTGAACCGGTCCTCACGACAGTCGCCATTCTCGAAGAGTCGTTACGCCAGGACCCGGCGATGTTCGCATGGAATCAACCGCCCTACGAATACGAGTTCGAGAAGTTACCAATTGACATCCTCGCCGGGAACGATTGGCTTCGCCCGGCGATTGAGTCGTTTACGCCGATTCGGGAAATCAAGGATCGCTTGCGGGAAGAGTGCTCAGCCTTTCGTGCATGTTCGTAATCATGTCGTGGACGGTCGCTGCTCTTTCTTGCTTGGACTCGGTTAGAAGTTGGTTGGCGAATATTGAAACTCCTGGAGGGATCATTAAGCTGATGCACAGGAAGGGGACCAGTGCGAGGTTTGCGCCAGCTCTCGACCACCCCGCTCTTGAGTTCTTGAAGGCCGCAACGTTACATGCAACAGCCACGATAAGAAGCGTACAAAGCACAACCCATGAGATGACTGCCCTGGTGTCATTGACCAAGGATTGGAGGAATGCAGAGGTTACCGGAACGAGCCAAATGGGCTTTCCAACAATTACAACAATTGTTAGCCAGAGGACTGGCAGACCGAGAACCTTTCTGACCACCTGTGGACTTAAGCGTAGCATAATGAAGCCAATGCGGCGACTTTCCGTACTCCTTAGCCTCTGCCTTGCTCTTTCCGCGATCTCGCTTGCCCAGAACAAGACCTACATCGCTCTCGGAGATTCGGTCGGTTGGGGCTATCAGCCGGGAAGCACGAGCCGAGGAAACGGCGATAAGGGGTACGTCAAACCATACGCCGACTGGCTCGCAACTCAGCAGGGTGGTACTCGGCCAACGGTTATCAACCTTTCAATTCCTGGCGAGTCAACCGGAAGTTTCTTCGACACCAGCGAGATAGGTGGGTTCCTCAATTCGAACTATCCGATCCTGTTCCGACAAAGTCAGTCCTTTACCTTTAGAAGTAAGGCGGCAGCGGAGCGAAACGCAGGTCGAACCATCACTCATGTCACGGTTGCTCTCGGAGCCAACGACCTACTCGATCTTCAAGACGACAGCTTCTTCGCTCTTCCCCACTCCCAACAAACCGCGATAGTTGACGCAACTCTGTTCTCTGCGGAGGGCCGACTCGTTTCGATCCTCAATCTGGTTCGACAAGAATGTCCCACCGCTTTGGTGAAGATCCCCGGTTACTACAACCCCTACGGCGCGTTCCCAAGTTCACCGGAAAACCTGATTGGGCAATATGCGATCCCTCGCCTCAACGCAGTTTTGATCACCCTGGCGAAGCATTTTCGAGCTACGTTTGTGCCGGTTTACACCGATTTTCTTGGACAAGAGTTGGCCCTCACGTGGATTGGTGAAGACGATATCCACCCAAGAAATCCTGGCTACACGCTTTACGCTCAGAAGATCATCGGGTCGAAACTCCTGCTTGGAGTTGGCCCAAGACGCTAGTTATCATCGAAGCCTCAAGACCGAAGGAAGAAATCTCGGCAAGTCGGTATATAATGCCAACTGCACTGGAGGAATCGTGAAAAAGGCTTTCACACTGATCGAACTACTTGTCGTTATCGCCATTATCGCCATCTTGGCGGCCATCCTTTTCCCGGTTTTCGCCCAGGCGAAAGAGTCGGCGAGGGCGACAACTTGCCTGAACAACATGAAGCAATTGGGAGTCGGGGTCATGTCCTATTTGGCGGATAACGACGGTTACTATCCAAACCCATACTGCGACCGGTATCCCTGTGCCGGGTGGGTAATCAGTGGAGCAAACCCCTTGGCGGGCACGACAAATCCTGCTTGCACAATGGTCGATGCGTGGAACAACGATTTGTGTAGCATTGCTGACCCAAAGTTGGGAGCAATCTACCCCTATGTCAAAAATGAACAGGTCTACAAGTGCCCCACTGCGCAACAAGGCAGGTATCGATGGGCAAACTTTTCGGTGAACTCATCCACCCAGCGGGTCACGTATACGATGAATCGGAACTTTGGAGGGAACTACATTTCTCTCCGATCCGGCGGGATCGGACAAATTGGACTCTCCGAATCGGTCGTCAACTTCCCTTCCTCAACTTTCCTGCTCGTTGACGAGGATGTGGTCACGAGAAATGATGGATTGCTTCTTCCGGGCACAACCGCAACCAACGGTGACGACTTCGGGCGTCAACACCGGCAGGGAGCGAACATACTTCATGGAGACAGTAGCGTTAAACGATACGCAAGAGAATCCATCAAGTTTGGATCTCCACTCTGGGTTCGGTGGGAAACCCAGCGCACTCAAGAGTAAGTCTCAATCACCCCAGCAAATTGACCAGATCACATCGGACTTCATCATTTCTTCATGAAATTTGCGATTTCGTGAACAAATTTGAAGGGAAATGAATCTATAATAAAGAGTCATTATTCCGCGGAGAGCATCAATGTTGATGGATTCCACGGGGGATGGGATTACTACTATGAGCAAAGGAATGATACGCAGCCTTGTGGTTGCCAGCCTCGCCACCATTGGTGCGGCTGCCCACGCGGTCACGTTTTACAACGTGATCATTGCGTCACCCCCGCTATCCGATGGTTCGTCCTGGAGTAGCACGGGGAACGCGATCAACTTCTACACTCCGAATGCAATTTTGATGGATGGTGCTCCGGCAGCATTCGTTCCGTTTAGCATTCAATACGATGCTGACATGGGCACGGGCAACAGCGCGAACCAAGTCGGTGTGAACCTTGCAGTTGTTACTGCAGGAAGCGGATTCGTACAGTTCACGGAGCAGGTTTTCGAACTTGACAACGCGAACAACGAAGTCGGCGGACCGATTGGAACAGACGCGTTCTTGTTCAACCCGAACACTCCTGTCGTCTATTCGAACGATATCGCTCTCTCGCGCTCGGTTCAAAAGTTGCGCGTCAAGAAGACGTTCTTCATGAACGCTGCTGACGTGCAAAACCAACTCGACCTCGCAGCGATCCAGATCGTCAACCAAAATGTGGTACCCGAGCCCTCTGCTCTGGCCGCTCTTGGACTTGGCCTGATTGCCGTCGCTCGACGAAGGAGGAGCAAGTAAGATGAAAAAACTCGCGATCCTTTCGCTCGCAGTTGCTAGCGTTGGAGCACACGCACTTACGTTCTCGAACGTAATGGCGAACTCAACTCCATTGTCCGATAACTGGACATTCAACACGAACGCAAACTCAATCACTTTCTTCACCCCGAGCGCTGTTGTCGGTGATCCAGCGGCTCCTGTTCGATCAGGCACGCTGAATCTCCAATACGATGGCTCAACCGGTGGGCCAATGGCCTATGCTGATGACGTGGTTGTAAACCTCCAGCAGTTCTGCGCAGGTTCCGGAATGATCTTCTTCACGGAGACCGTTCACGAACTTGACTCGAACATGAACGAGGTTTCGAATAGCCTCATCGGTAGCGTCTCACGCGTATTTGATGCAAGCAGCAGCAACACGTGGTCGGGAACCATCTGGTTCACACGACAAGTTGAGAACTTCCGAGTCAAGAAGGCGTTCACCCTTGTGGCTCCAGATACCGCTAACTTTGACGTGGCTGCACTTGGCCTCGTCAACCAAAGCATCCGCATCGTTCCCGAACCGGGCACGATTGCCGCTCTTGGCCTCGGCGCCCTGGTGCTTTTGCGCCGAAAGCGAAAGTAACCAGCCGCAACCTTCGTAAGTAAAGGCTCCTTCCCAGTTGGGAGGAGCCTTTTTTACATTGACTTAATCTGCTTAACTTCGGCGAAACATACGTTGATCAATCTGAAGGGGATGAGAGTCCGCGCATTCACCCTGATTGAACTCCTCGTTGTCATCGCAATCATTGCGATCTTGGCGGCAATCCTGTTTCCCGTTTTTGCCCAGGCAAAGGCTTCTGCAAAGGTCACTTCCTCGCTTAGCGGCATGAAGCAACTCGCACTTTCCTTGCACATGTATTCCGCAGACGCCGACGACATGACCGTTCCAGAGTACGGCTCGCAGCCATACACCTCGAGAGACACGTGGGTCGGTCGTGTCCTGCCATACGTCAAGAATCGAAGTGTGTTCTGGGATCGCACGAAACCGGAACCTCAAAGTGACGTGCTTGCGGATCCGTACTACAGCGACCAGTATCGTTGGGAGTGGGCGACAAACTTTAGCCTGAACACGGACGGCTACAGCAAGGCCTACGCAGGCTCGTGCACAGCGATCAACTGGAATGCGCCCGCCCAAGCCCGGTCAATTTCTTCCATATCGACCATTGCTGAGCGAGCGGCCCTCATGCCTACGCAATACGGCCGCTTGAACTATGGGTGGCACCGATTCTACGCCAGAAATGCATCGTGGCCCTACATAGATGAATACATTGATGGTTGGAGTTGGGACAACGTTGTGTGGGATGCGCGCCGCACCTACCGCGCAAGCAAGTTAGTTGTGGGCTTTGCAGACGGACATGCAGGAAAGGCCGGACGAGAGAAGTTTGTTGGCTATTCACGTCGAGATCCATCGCTAACCGAAGCTGCAAATGTAGCGCAATACTGTCAAGTGATGGACGCAAGGAACCTATTCGCATTCTGGGGTGAGTCATGGGACGCCGACTAGTTCTTTTGGTCTTGACACTTGCGTTGGTCGGTTGTGGTGACGGGACAGACCGTCAGTCCGTCACGTCGAAGCCACCTGAGGCATCAGAAGCAAGTACAGATCGGGGTCGTGCAAAAGAGGAGACCGACTCATTTCAGAACCTGCCCAAGTGAACGGGCAGTTAAGAGTTCCAAAGGCCGTTACGGATCTAACACATCGTTAAAGGCCATCCCCTTAGAATTCATCAGTTTGGAGGCACACTATGAAGTTTACAACTGTATCCCTGTCAATCTTAGCCCTAACGACTTTCGCAAAGGCTGACTTACTGCACTCGTATCAGTTTCATGGCAATCTTGAACCCAGCGTTGGCGTTTTCCCTTTGCTCCCAAAGGAAGGACTTGCCAACCCTATTGGGTTTAGTCCAACTTACTCCTCAGCGACCGTTGGAAGCACAACCAAGCAGGTTGTAAACTTCTCATTCAATCAGGGATTTCTCGCCAGGTTTGGAATGGTCCCTGAGCCGGGACTTGATTATGGCAACCAGTACACTATTTTGTGGGACATTAAGGTCGATGCCCTGCAAGATGGGCGGTGGCTATCTTTTTATAACACAAACAAGAGCAACTCGAACGACGGCGATATGTTTTTGGATTTGACCCGCGGTTTCGGTATTAGCGGGGATTATGCGGGTATCGCGGGATATGCACTTGGCCAATGGCATCGAATCGTCCTCGTTGTTGATCTTTTCCGCGCGGGAACGACCGATGACCCAAGGATGAGTATCTACGTGGACGGTAATCTCGCGAATCAAGTTCCGCTTGGTGCGGGTCTCGATGGTCGATGGGCCCTGTACACGGAGCGTCTCTTGGAAGGGGATGAGTTCCAGGGAACCTACCTGCTCATGGATGAATCAGGCGAGTCTGCCAGCGGACAACTTAGCCAAGTTGCATTCTGGAATGAATCCCTCGAGGCTTCGGAAGTGGCCGCACTGGGGTTAGTCGGATCAGCTGTAGGTCCTAACTCGGTAGGATTTGACGCTGTTGATGTGTTGGAAGGGGAGATTTTCGACGGGGGCCTTGAGTCCATTGCGAGCAGTGATGACAACGTCCTCGCCCTCTTCAACGACCCGACCACATTGGCAGGATCTCTGAAACTCTCTGCGAATATCGGCATCGGCTCAGCGAGTTCTCTTGCCGCCGTAGTTGAAACCAGTGCGGCCCGCCCTGGCCTCCAGGAATCAATCGCCTTCCGCAACCAGACGAACGGGAACTGGGAAGTCAAGGGTGGTCGCGTTGCAACGCCGTATGACTGGTTCTTTAAGTCCGGGGCCGGCTCAGCTAGCGCACTCTACGTTGCGGCGAACGGAACGGTGGAGGTGCGACTGACGTGGAACCCCATCAACGATGAAGACCCGGCAACCGATGGCTGGCTGATGTCTCTTGACGCAGCCCGTCTTGAGTTCACACCGTAATCTTGCTTTGCTCATCGCCCACCGTCCTCGGTGGGCGTTTCTGTGTCTGACCTTCTTGACCCATTCCCCGGCGCTGAGATATACTTTACATCTTCGCGTGGATCGTTAGCTCAGTTGGTAGAGCAGCTGACTCTTAATCAGCGGGTCGT
>CALMEF010000286.1 GCA_937862825.1 uncultured Armatimonadota bacterium | reverse complement strand
ATGCCTTTGATGATGGCAGGTTCACGGGTACCCTTATAGGTTCAAATGACCGCGCGCGAACTGCGAAAGAAGTATCTCGAGTTCTTCGAGTCGAAGGGACATACGATCCACCCTTCGGGCTCGCTGGTGCCTTACGATGTCACCGGACGGCTCGACGAGTCCCTTCTCTTCAACGGCGCGGGCATGGTGCAGTTCAAGCCCTACTTCCGAGGCGTTGCGACTCCACCCAACGTTCGGCTGACCACCGCGCAGAAGTGCGTTCGGACTGGAGACATTGACGAGGTTGGCAACCTTACCCATCTCACCTTCTTCGAGATGCTCGGCAACTTCTCGTTTGGCGACTACTTCAAGAAGGAGGCGATTGCGTTCTCTTGGGAGTTTTTGACGTCCCCAGATTGGTTGGCGCTAGACAAGGACCGGCTGTCCTTTACGGTTTTTGAGGAGGACGACGAGGCGTATGGCTATTGGTGTGACCAACTCACCGCATCGGGCGTTGACCCTTCGATTCGAGTCTTCCGTCTGGGTGAGGAAACTAACTATTGGCCTGCGGGCGCGTTCAGCAAGGGCCCTCCCGGACCCTGCGGTCCTAACTCCGAGATGTTCTACTGGACTCGCAAAGATGTGCCGCCCCCAACTGGACCGTATACGGTTGACGATTGGCTCCGCGATGACGCGGCAAAGAATTGGCTCGAGATTTGGAACGACGTGTTCATTCAGTTCGAGTGGCAAGGCGAACTGCGCAACCCTGAACGGCCGAGTGATGGCTTCAAGAAGACGGGCATGCCGAACCTGCCGTTCCAGAGCATTGACACGGGAATGGGACTGGAGAGGACGGCGGCCGTGCTCGGTGGATACGCGTCGGTGTATGAGACAGATTTGTTCCAGCCAATCTTGAGGAAGATTGAAAGCCTTTGTGGCACGTCCGTATCGGACGTGGTTGCCACGGATCATGCTACAGCCATGCGGATCATCGCTGACCATATTCGCACGGCCTGTTTCTGCATCGCCGACGGTGTGTTGCCCTCTAACAACGGTCGCGGCTATGTACTGCGCCGATTGATCCGGCGAGCGGTTCTGAAGGGGCTACGAGTGCTTGGGTTTGATAAGCCGTTCTCTCACCTCGTGTATGAAGGTGTGGTTGAGGCGATGGGGGACCACTACACCGAATTGGTCGAGCGCCGCGAGACGATAGTCGAGACGCTGAAGAACGAGGAAGACCAGTTCCGGCGGACAATAATTGCGGGTTCGGAAATGCTTCAGGCAGAGCTTCAGAGTGCCCAGGGCACGCTTTCCGGCGAAGTCGCGTTCCGCCTCTACGACACCTACGGGTTCCCGCTTGAAGTCACCAAGGAACTTTGCGCCGAAGCCGGCATCACCGTCGACGAAGAGGGATATGAAGCTGCGCTAAAAGAGGCTCAGGCCCGCAGTCGCGGCGCGAGTGGGATGGACACGGTTTATGGTGGGGTGGGTGTCGAGATTCATATCGGCGACCAAACAGGCGAATCCACGACCCCAACGGTCCTTGTCGGCTATGAGACAACGCGCTGTGAAGCCACCGTTGTCGCCGTTGTACCGGCAATGGACGGCGAAATCGCTGTCGCTTTGAACCAAACTCCGTTTTATGCTGAGTCGGGTGGCCAAGTCAGTGATACTGGCGTGATTCGGTTCAAAACAGAAGAACTTGGTCAGTTTGATGTTGAGGTTCTCGACGTGGTCAAGCAGAACGGCGTGTACGTTCATCTTTGCAAGCCGAGTTCAAACGTTGCGGCTCAACTTAACCAAGTGAGCCAGGAGCAACTGAACCAGCTTCTTCTCACCGAAGTTGTTCTTGCCGAGGTTAATGGCAGCAATCGCCGGCGGATCATCCGCAACCACACGGCGACGCACCTACTTCACGCGGCGCTACGCCAGGTTTTGGGCAAGCACGTCACCCAGGCGGGCTCGCTTGTCAGCGAAGAGCATCTTCGATTCGACTTCACTCACGGTAAAGCGATGACCTCCGAGGAACTCGCACAAGTCGAGCGCATCGTCAACGAGCAGGCACTCGCCGGTTCGCCGGTGATCATCCACAACGACCTACCCATCGCACAGGCTAAGGCAATGGGGGCGATGGCGCTCTTTGGCGAGAAGTACGGCGAGTTCGTCCGTATGGTTGAAATTCCCGGCTTCAGCATGGAACTCTGCGGCGGCATCCATGTTGCCAACACGGGGGAGGTTGGGCTGTTCAAGATTCTCCACGAGGCGAGCGCGGCCAGTGGGGTGCGGCGAATCGAGGCGGTCAGCGGCGAAGGCGCTTATGAATGGGCAAACGCTCAGAGCGCGCTCGTCCACGAAGCGGCGGGAATGCTCAAATCCACTCCAAGAGACTTGGTCGTCAGCCTCCAAAAGAACCTGGATATCTTGCGAGAGGAGCGCAAGAAGCGGGAGGCAGCAGAGTTTGCGATGGCGAAGGGCGGAGGCCCAGGGGCCTCAGGAGAACAGGCCGTCGAGACGCTCGGTTCCATCAAGTTATGGCGAAAAACTTACTCAAATCTCGATCAGAAGATTGTCGCCTCGGCGGTTGATGATGCGGTTGCTTCGGATCCTGCATTGCTCGCAGTGGCTGCCCTCATCAGTGACGGAAAAGTTACTTTCATTGCAAAAGCCGGAGCCCAAGCGGTGTCTTCTGGGGCGCACTGCGGCAACCTTGTGAAGCAACTCGCCCAACTTACTGGGGGCGGGGGCGGAGGTCGACCTGATTTCGCGACCGCTGGTGGACGAGACACGTCCAAGGTCGGCTCTGCGATGGCAGGAATCCCTACAATGATCCTGGCCTAAACTCTGTGACGTCTATAATTTCGTGATGCTGGCCGCTCTTTCTCTTGCGCTCGTTCTACAAGAACCGATGAAGGTTACGATTCCAGGTTCGAACGTGTCGTTCAGTATGGTCCGCATCCCAGACAACAAGGGGCCCAAGATTTGGTTTGCAACCACCGAGGTCACTTGGGACGTCTACGACCTATTCGCCTATCGGCTTGATATGTCCAAGGAGGATCAGGCTCGAGGGGTTGATGTGGAGTCTCGGCCTAGTAAGCCGTATGGAGCCCCTGATCGTGGGTTCGGACATTACGGATATGCCGCCCTGGGAATGACCGATAACGCGGCCGACCAGTTCTGTAAGTGGCTATCGAAGAAGACGGGCAAGAAGTTTAGGCTCCCGACCGAACTAGAGTGGGAACACGCGGCTCGTGCGGGTGCCACCGAATTGCCCAATCCGTTGGGAGATTACGCGTGGTTTTGGGATAACGCCGAAGATCAGGCGCAGCCGGTTGGGAAACTGAAGCCCAACAAATGGGGCCTTTATGACATGCTGGGCAACGTCACGGAGTGGGCGATCGACGCCAAAGGTAAGGCGGTTACCTGCGGGGGTTCGTATCTGGACAAGAAGGTTGACTTCACGACTCGCGCTTACTACGACCCCAAGTGGCAGGAAGCCGATGCCCACGTTCCGAAGTCGAAATGGTGGCTTTCGGACGGGCCTTTTGTCGGGATGCGAGTTGTCTGCGAAGACTAGTTGCTGAGCGCGATTTCCAAGACCTCTGCCAGATGCATGACCTCAACAGTCCCCCCATGCTCCCGCGCGGCTTGAGCTATCCAGGCGTGACATCCCGGGTTGCCTTGAACCACGATTTGCGCCCCGGTTGATTCGATGTTCTTCCACTTGCGGTTGAGTAGCGCCCTGGCGCGTTTGGGCTGGAGCACGTTATAGACTCCGGCGCTCCCACAACACATGTCAGATTCTGGCAACGACACCACTTCGGCTCCGGGGATAGCGGCCAAGAGTTGTCGCGGCGCTTCCCGGACTCCTTGACCGTGGGCCAAGTGGCAAGCATCGTGGTAGGTGATCTTCGCTTTAAATTGCGCTTGGCGCAGTAACTCGATCAAACCGTTCTCGACCAAGAACTCGCTCAGATCGAAGACACCATTCGAACCACCTTCCTTGATCCATGATCCGCAACCTGCTGAGTTCAAAACCAGTTTGGAGTCTCCCAGACTCGAAAGAAGTTTTGACCTCATCAGAGTCCCTTCAGATAAGTGACCGTTGTGAGCATGCAAGGCGCCGCAACACTCAAATGGCAGAGGATTGGCTTGAAACCCAAGGCGGCGAAGTAAGCGCTTGGTCGCTTCATGCACCGAAGGAAAGAGAACCTTCATGGCACAACCTTCGAGTAGCCAAACCTGTTCCTTCACTTCGGGCACGTTGATCAGGGGGGGAAAGTCACGGTGGACGGGCCGTGGGATGTCTGCCTCGGGTGCCTCGCTTGAGATCAGGCGAGAGGCGAAGCCCGGCATCCGCTTGCCGGGCCACAAGCCCGATAGTTTGAGTTTCTTGGCATCGGTCGAAACGTCGATCAACTTTGATTTGATCAGGTTTGGGCTCGATTGTTCGACGATTTCGCGCGACTGTTCGAGTATCTCGCCGTATTTGACCCCGCTAGGGCAGGCGGTTTCGCAGGCTCGGCACCCAAGGCAAGTGTCGAGGTGGGGCTTCGCGTCTTGCCAGTTGATCGTTCCTGCTGCGGCGCTGCGGGCCAAGTAAATGCGTCCTCTGGGTGACTCCGTCTCTTCACCGGAGAGCACGAATGTGGGACAACTCTCCAAACAGAATCCGCAGCGAATGCACTGGGCGGTTAGGTCATCCAGCGACTTCACATGAACCCCCAAACCCCTGGGTTGAGTTTGCCCTCAGGGTCGAACAGGCGTTTGGCGCGAAGCATGGCTTCTCGCACGTGTGTCTTAACATCATTGACAACTTCGTGTGTAACCCAGACGGTTGACGATGGGCGAGCGGCCAACACGGTTTCGGGGGTGACCTCGAAACTGGTGGGAAGGAGCTTTCGATAGCCGCGGATCGTGCTTAGGTCGCCCAACTCTTCGCTTTCATCCTGACGCACGGCACTGATCGGCGTGATGCGGAGAATAACTTCTTCAATGGTTGCCAGGCTTCCTCTGCTTCCGATGACTAAGCGCTGTAAGTCATAGCCGGCAACGCTTTTGATGGCCATGCTTCCGGTCTTGACCTTCGTGCCATCGGCAAGGCGTAGGTTGAGGCCGAGAACCCAATCTCTCCAAGATCCGTGTTGCGCCCGCAAAGTATGAGGCTCATTCCACTCGATGATTTCGCCGATGGCTTTTGCCGTGTTGATCGGTTTGCCCAAGGGCAACGTATACGAGCGGTCCAGGAGGGCAGTTTGGATCTCGGCGAGCACCGTCTGTGCGCTTACGACGAGGTTTTGGTTGGCGGTGTCGATATGCACGGCTAGTTCAAAGGTCTGAGGGCTTTAGGCCAGTTCGCTTCGCAACCCGCGAGAGCATAACGGGACCGATTTCCTCGCGATCATGGAATGCAAAGACAAAGTCAGGATGAGCCTCATGTTCAAGGACTCGATGTGAGCCGCTCATCCGCTTGACCCGCCAGCCAAGCGATTCAAGTGCTTTCAACAGTTCGGTTGCTTTGACTGCTTTCCACTGGCTCACGCAGCCTCAAACCTGTATGTTGCGTCGCTAGGCAAATACTCGCCATGCTCAATCCGGTCCGCGACCACCCTTAGTGCTAGTGCTTGCACCCTAGCAAACGCCTCAGACCTGCTTCCGCCATAGGACAGGACACCCGGGAGTTGATCCACTTCGGCAATCCACCGGCCATCCACCTCTTGTTCAAACTGGACTGTGAAGAGCATGAGTTCAGTATACGCGGACACGGTTGGCCACTCACCATGCCGCGCCGCGCCAGCGGCGCTGGTGCTCGACGCAGCCTTTCTGATTCGGAAGCACTTTGCAGGGATTGCAGAGGTCGCCATCGTTGAAAATCGACTTGGCGAGCGACTGGGCGCGTAAGTCGGCCTCCGAGAACATCAGGCCCATCAGGTCCATTTTCTCAACTCCGATTCCGTGCTCTCCGGAGATGGAACCGCCCAGTTCGATACACCGGCGAATGATCTCTTCGCCTGCCTCAACGACGCGATCGACGATTCCAGGCTCGCGGTCGTCGAAGTAGAAGCACGGATGCAGGTTGCCATCCCCGGCATGAAACAGGTTTGCAACGCCGAGTTGGTGTTTGGCGGCGACCTCATAGACGAAGTCCAGCATCTCGGGGAGTTTTGACCGAGGGATGACCCCGTCATGGGTCACGATTGTCGGTGCCAACCTTCCCATCGCCCCGATACCTTTCTTCCTTGCGGTCCAGAGTTTGGCGCGTTCAGCCTCGTTCTGGGCCACGTCGCAGCGTAAAGCGCCCTTGGACCGACAGATTGCGAGCGCAGTTTCCAGTTCTCGCACTGCAGAACCGTCGGCGACGGTCGCGTCGGTTTCGATGAGCAAGAGCGCTTCTGATCCGGGTTCGAAACTCAGTCCAAATGCGAGTCGTAAGGCTTCGAGGATGCCCTTGTCCATCATCTCCAGCGCAGCGGGGACGACACCGGCATTGATGATTCCTGCTACCGATTCGGTTGCCTGACGAACCGATCCGAAGGACACCAGGGCGGTCTGGACTTCAAGCGGGTTAGGCGTAAGTTTTACCCACGCCTCGGTCACGATCCCGAGCGTGCCTTCGGAACCAACAATCAATCCGACAAAGTCGAATCCAGGGTCGTCGACGCTGAACTCGACAACTTCCCCGTCGGGGAGCACCATCGTGACCCCGAGAATGTGCTGCACCGTCACCCCATATTTGAGCGTATGCGGACCGCCCGAGTTCTCGGCGATGTTGCCTCCAAGCGTCGAAACGGATTGAGATGACGGATCCGGCGCGAAGTGGAGACCGTGCGAAGCCACTGCGTCCGAGATGCGCTTGTTCGCGATGCCAGTTTGGGCCTTCAGGCGTTTGTTGGGAAGGTCAATCTCCAGAATCTGGTTCAGACGCTTGGTGCTGATCACGACACCGCCAAGGGCGGCTAATGCGCCTCCGCTCAACCCAGTTCCCGCACCGCGAGGCGTAAACGGAACTTGGTTTTCGTTGCACCAGCGGACGACCTTCGCCACATCCTCGGTGGACTCGGGCAAAACGATGACCTGTGGCTTGGACTTGTCTACAGTGTAGGCGTCGCAATCGTAGGCGCGCAGACTTCCGGGATCGGAGAGGACCTTGTCGACACCAATCAGTTGCTCGAGCGCCCGGATCAAGGCTACTTGTCCTCGCCGAGACTGTCTTCGAAGAGTTTGCGCAGGCGCTCACGCTCTTCTCGATCCTTTTCGCGACGCTTCACGTCGTCGTAATACTCCTCTTTGTAGACTCGGCCACGGGGACCAAGTTTCTTCTTGACCAAGGGTCCGGCGCCATAGGTTATCGGCAGCCTTCCTGAGGCGAAGGCCCAAGCCAACACCAGTGGAATCAAGCAGACGACGCCCACGGCTGGGGGCTTGCCAAGGTCGAAGAGAACCACACCGGCGGCGATCCAGCCGATCCACATCGCTTTGACCGGGAGGACACCCCACATGCGGGTTTCCATAGTCGGATATCGGGAAGCCCAGAGAACCGTGAGCGTCGAGATCGGGATCAAGGCTCCCGCCAGGATGCCGCCCGATGACGACAGGGCGTGGCCCAATACAAACATCAACCCACCGAGAAGCGACGCAATCCCCCAGATGATCGCCATGCGGGCCACACCGAGGTCTCGTTCCACGAACGTGCCGATGCTGTAAAGCCACAGCAACTGAATTAAGAACCAAATGAACGATCCGCCTTGAACGAACGGGTACGTCACTAAACTCCAAGGCTTTTTGCCAAGTTCGGCGGTGCCTAGCATCATCCACTCGAACATCGTGAAGTTCTGTGAGAACCACTGAATCACAAAGGTGAGCGAAAGCAGGGCGATGAGGCCATAGGTGGCAGGGTAAGGAACTCGCCGTGGCACGTGGATATTCTGACAGACCCTTCCCATCCATTCCCAGTTGTCCAAAGGGAAACAGGTGCTACTCCCAAGCTGGGTTGCGACGCCTAAGACATGAAAGATGCAATTAGGGCCTCAATGTTTCAGTAAATGTGAATTGCTGACCACATTTTGAACCTGAGAGTGACCCGTTTTTTGAACCTATTTTGAGTCTGCGTGCCATCATCATCGTGCTTTTTTCTAGTTGCTGATCGTCTTTAGGTTCAAATCGCCCCGTTCAAATTCACAACTCAGTTGGGCGTCGCTTCGTCGCTTTTTCGATCGCATACTTCTATCCCGCGAGAGTGCGAGTTTGTCAACCCAGGATTTTGCGAAAGGCGGAAATTTTGATTCCTGTTGCCGTCGTTTGGCGGGCCTTGGCGGCGGAGTCAGCAGTTCGTAAAGTGCCAGGCAGCAATTTGGCCGCCGGGTTCCAGCGTGATGAATCACGCAGGTTTAAAGCGATGATGAATCATCGCACTCCACATAGGGTTTCCCCTTGTCCAAGGGGGAAACAGGTGCTACACCAAACTTGGTTGCGGTCGTCGTATCAAACCTCCACTCATCGTTCGTAGACATACTGTAACCATCTAGAATTAATGCCCATCGCCACGAAACCCAAGCCATTTGACCACCTCGCCGAGCGATTGAAGGCGCTGCCCGCTGAGCCCGGGTGCTACATCTATCGCGATGCTGAGGGCTTGGTGCTGTATGTCGGCAAGGCCCTATCCCTCAAGAACCGGGTTCGAAGTTATTTCCAGCATTCCACCAACCACAGCAACCGTATCGCGCGGATGGTGCGGCGCGTTCAGGACATCGAGTGGATGGTCGTCAGTTCGGAACTTGAAGCGCTGGTTCTTGAATGCAACCTGATCAAGCGGCATCGCCCGCCATACAACGTTCGCCTGCGAGACGACAAGAGTTATCCGTACATCACGATCACCAACGAGAACTTCCCTCGTGTCATGTTCACACGGCGGGTTCGGAAGGATGGTGCCAAGTACTTCGGCCCCTACTCGTCGGCGTGGTCGGTGCGCGAGACCTTGGGCCTGCTGCACAAGGTCTTTACGCTCATCCCATGTGGCAAGTCGTGGAGCGGTATCGAAGAGCGAAAGCCGTGCCTGTACTATCACATGGGGCAGTGCTTGGCTCCGTGCGCTGGCCTCGCTGACAAAGCCGAATACCGCGAAGTGCTTCAAGAGGTCAATACCTTCTTGGGCGGCAAAGCCGAGACGTTCATCGAGGCTTTGCGTGTCGAGATGGCGGCAGCATCTGAGGCCTTGGAGTTCGAGAAGGCTGCCAAGATTCGCGACAAGATCCAGTCAATTGAAAACGTCCTTCAGCGCCAAAAGACTGATGAAGAAGATCGCGACATCATCGCGGTGGTGAAGGATGAGCGTGGTTCGGCGATCCAAATGATGTACGTCCGAAACGGCAAACTCATCGGACAACGAAACTTCATCTTGGATGGCTCAAGCGACGCGGCACCATCACTGGCCGTACAGGAGTTCGTGAAGCAGTATTACGCCGACGCGCCGGAGGTGCCGCGCGAGGTGTTGCTGCCGGTTGAGATTGAGGAGCGTAACATCGTTCAAGCGTGGCTTCGCCAGCGCAGGGGGTCTGCCGTAACGGTCGAAGTGCCCCAAGGCGGCGAGAAACTGAGGCTGGTCGAGATGGCTGCGGACAACGCCGAGCAAGCGCTCAACATCATGTCTCAGGAACTTGCCGCTAAGGAGGAATGGGCCGAACGGGCCATGGGCGAGTTGATGTCGGTTCTCAATCTTCCGTCGCCGCCTGCGCGAGTTGAGGGCTACGACATTTCCAACATTCAGGGCACCGCCCCAGTGGGTTCGATGGTCGTGTTTGAGAACGGAGCGGCAGCGAAGGCGGAATACCGGCGTTTCAAGATTCGCTACCACCCGGAAGACCCCAATGTCTTTGCGATGATGCACGAGGTCATTACGC
>CALMEF010000285.1 GCA_937862825.1 uncultured Armatimonadota bacterium | reverse complement strand
GTATACGGATAATCCCGACTTCCCAGTTTCAATCCAAGACGCCTACTTCTTTGGCTTGGGGAATGGTGGCGTGACCAAGTGGATGGTTTCGTCGTATCCAGACTATGACAGCTTGGATATTGCTGAAAACGGGGTTGCATATTCGAGGATGCACTTTTCACCCGGCGGCCGGGTTGGAATCAACAGTGAGGCTCCTCAACACGCGCTTGACGTCAACGGCGGCATCGCAAGCAACATTTACATGCGGGTCTTCGCGGAAGGCTATGGGTTTTTTCAGGAAGGAACCACCACCAACGTCGGAACATATGTAGACGCTAGCGGCGGCTACGTAGGAAGCACTCAGCCGAACTCCCTTCACTTCTTTACCGGAAATAGTTGGGCCCAGGCAACGCTCACCACGAGTGGAAACTTTGGCATCGGCACCGAAACCCCATCCGCGAAACTTGAAGTCATTGGGTCAGGTGGTAATCCTGGAGTTGTTATCTTCGGAGACGGATTCAACGGAATGTTCAGCACCACGAGTGGAACCGACGGCAATGGCATTACGGCAGTAGCAAACACTGGCTCGTTGGCTTATGGGGTGTGGGGCGTATCCGATAGTGGGGTAGGAGTTGTTGGTCAGAACCAAGGCGGTGGCTACGGAGTCTACGCAATCGGGCCCCTCGGTGCCTCGGGCACAAAAACGTTCCGAATTGACCATCCACAAGATCCGCTGAACAAGTATCTGCTTCACTATTCTGCAGAAGGGCCTGAGCCGCAGAATATTTACAATGGCACGATCACTACCGACGAGCAAGGTCAGGCATGGGTTGAGTTGCCCAGCTACTACAACGACATCAACCGTGATCCACGAATCCAACTAACGGTGGACGACGAGTCTGATGAGTTCGTGATGGTCAAGGCGGTTGGAGGGGTGAAGGGCAACGGGTTCCGCATCCGTACGAGCCGCGGCAACATCAAGGTCTACTGGGAGGTCAAAGCGGTTCGAAACGACGCTTACGTGCAAAAGTACGGCGCCCCTGTGGAAGTAAACAAGAAAGAGGGCGAGAAGGGTAAGTACCAACACCCGGACCTGTACGGCGCTCCGCAGGAGATGGCCATGAAGTATCGTGCCCCAAGCAACCCCAAGGTCACCAAACGGGAAGGGTCGAGGCCGCTACCGCCTAAGCCTTAGCGAACAGCAAAACAGTGTGCGGCGACCAGTCGCCGCACACTGAATCGCAGTCCATGCCAACGGGACAAACCAAGTTGTCTTACTTGGGGCGGGAGCCCGCAACGCGTCGTATAATGCGAGTCTTGTTGGAGGGAGGATAATGAAGCGTTCTGTCACATTCACAATCGTTGCTGCCGCGACATGTGGAGTTCTGGCTGGTGCCGCCAGGATTGCCACGTCTGCAGGGCAAGCCGGTGCCCTTGTTCGACTACAATCCAGTTTTCCAGGTGTAGTTCAAACGGGAAACATCAATGTTAGCGGCTTGATTCGGGGGGATCAGTTGAATCTCAGCGGACCAAACCGCAAGATTTACGCATTTTCAAGCTCAGATAACTCAATAGTGGGCATTTCCGGTTCATCTTCGAGTTCGGCATTCGAGTCCTACAACAGCGCAACGGGTGCTTTGGCGTACATGAGTTCGGGCCTTAACGCTCTCGTTGGGATCGCCGGAGCGGGCGGCTTTGCCGGGGCTTTCTTCGGTAACACCCTCACGAACGGAAACATGAGAGTGAACGGCCGGATTGGCTTCAACACCGAGCCAACGGATTTGGCGGTGACCATCAACGACCCCAACTACTTTGCCCTGGGCAACGGGGATGTCACCAAATGGATCGTCACGAGCCATCCAAATGGAAACGGCCTCGACATTGGGGAGAGCGGAGTGGCTTATGGTCGGCTGCACTTATCGCCCGGCGGCAAGATTGGCATCAACAACGTTGACCCCCAG
>CALMEF010000284.1 GCA_937862825.1 uncultured Armatimonadota bacterium | reverse complement strand
ATCGGCAACAAACCTCGGGCAGAGTGACAACTCCTACGCCTCGCTTCGCCGAGACCTCACTGGAGCATGGGAGCCACTCGTTGCCACATTCTCTGCGGTTTCAACAAACAAATCCGTTGCTCGTATTGATGTTCTTGTTGAGAACGCGGCGACCCGACCGGGCATTGCTCAGGCTCTGGACTTGTTCGACACCGTTGCCAACCAATGGGTGACGGTGGATACGCGGATGCTTAACACGACGGACTCGTCGTACACGATTACGCCATCCAACCCGATGAGATTCCGCAGTGCTGCAACTGGAACCGTTCAGGCCCGGATTCGTTGTGTTGACGTGAACAATGATGACCTGACCGATTGGCAAGTTCGCTACGACTTCGTCGCCTTCCTGACAACGGCGTCGTAAACTCATTCTTAAGGTGAGCCAGGATACTGGCTCACCTTAAGGTAAACATGCCTAGCGCATGAAGGCTTTACTGAAACGCCTGCTACCCGAATCGTTCCGCAAGAAGACCAGACGATGGCGGGGCGCTTGGATAGCGCGGCTTGCCCAAAGGACGAACCTCACACGCGAGCCGCTGTCACACATCTTCATTCAGGGTCAGGGCATCGAAATCGGGCCACTCAATTGGCCGCAAGACGTTCCCGCAGGAGTTGACGTCAAGATCGTCGACCAAATGTCGCGTGCTGACCTCTGTCTGCGGTTCCCGGAGTTTGCCGCGATCATTCCACCAGTAGATTTTGTGTCCAAAATCGACACTTTGGAGGCGATCAAAGATGCCTCACAGGACTTTGTCGTCGCCAATCATGTCTTGGAACACAGCGAGAACCCGATCCTCGCCATGTCCAACATGTTACGCGTCCTCAAACCCAACGGAGTCTTGTTCTTGACTCTGCCTGACAAGCGGTACACCTTTGACCATTTGCGACCCGTTACACCGCTAAGCCACTTGATTCGAGACTTTGATGATGGGCCCGACTGGTCCCGGCTCGACCACTATCGCGAGGCCGGCAAGTTCCTCAAGAATCTTCCGGACTCCGCACTGGACGCGTACGCCGCCGATTTAGCAGCCAAAGGTCAGGATACTCATTTCCACGTTTGGACCCAATCTGAGATGTTCGAACTGTTGGTCTACCTTCAACGTGAGCAACAACTGGGCTTTGATATTGAGGCCATGTCGAAGACGGGCCTCGAAGTCATTTTCGTGCTCCGAAAGCACGACGGCAACCCCATCGTTCCCGATGAAGGCATGCACCAAGTGTTGTAGGACTAGCCAGCCAACTCACATCTTGTGAATTGCGTGCCCGACCGCGTCTTCGTACGCCTCCAGCATCGCTTCCGATAAGGTCGGATGCGCGTGGATGGTCTGCGCCATGAAGTCCGAAGTCGCCTCTAGCCGAAGCGCAGCAACACCAGCAGCGATCATGTCAGTCACGTGAGGACCGATCATGTGAACGCCCAGGACCTCGCCGTACTTCTTCTCGGCGACGATCTTCACGAAGCCATCTACCTCGCCAATCGCCATCGCTTTGCCAAAGATCCTGAAGTTGGCCTTGCCGACCACGACGTCGTAGCCCTTGGCCTCAGCCTCGCCTTGCGTCAAGCCTACCGAAGACACCTCAGGAACGGTGTACACGCAGTTCGGAACCGCTTTGAACTCCATCGCGTTCTTCTCGCCACGAACCGCATTCGCTGCCGCGACGGTGCCCTCTGCCGAAGCGACATGGGCAAGTTGGATGAACCCACGAACGTCGCCGATTGCCCAGATGTTCGGCACGTGGGTAACCAAGGTGTCATCGACCACTTCAACGCCGCGCCGATGGAGTTTGACCCCGATCTTCTCAAGGTTCATATTGTCGGTGTTCGCCTTTCGACCAACGCCCAGCAA
>CALMEF010000283.1 GCA_937862825.1 uncultured Armatimonadota bacterium | reverse complement strand
AGTCCATCAAAGTGGAAGTACCGCTTTGTGCTCTCCCTATTTGACGAGATCAGCCCAAGACCATAGGTGTTCAAACACTTGATCGTAAACGTACTCGACACCAGCGTGTATTCAGCAAGAATCTCGCCAGTCAGTTCGCAGTGCACGAAGTTGGTCCAGATTCCAGAGCCGTTATACTCAACGCGCATGCGTCTTCCATTGCCGTCATACTCAGCGCGGAAGACGAGTGACTCGTTCTCATACATCTCCATTAGGTGACGCTGGTAGTCGTAAGCCAGTTCGTACGAGTTCGTGCCGGTGATGAAAACGGTGTTCCCGTAAAAGTCGTACGTAATGTCGTCGGCACCTGCCTCAGTCATCTCCTTGTTGTTCCCAATCGTGTAGGCCACCTTCACTCCCTCTTCGAACATCACGGTTCGATTGCCGTTGCCGTCATAACCATACTCGGCGCGGTAGGAAAGGGCTCCAGGAGTCTTTGCGCTCCAACGGCTCTCTGCTCGGAGTTGCTGGTTCGGGTCATAACTCCAAGCATCGTACTTTCCGTCCTGATCGGTTCTGCCAAGTCGGTTGCCAGTGGGGTCCAGGTCATACTCGCTCGAACAGATCACGGTTCCAGCCTGCTTCTTGTCGAGCGTTTTCCTCAGGTGCGTGTTCTTGCTCGCGACATAGGCATGCGATGAGTTCGTGTCCTGATAAAAGAATTCACGCGTGGCCTTGTTTGATCCCGCCGTGCTCCTGAGGGTGATCTTCTTGAGCCTGCCGTCGGTCAGATACTCGATTCGACCATTGAGGTCCCCCTTATCATCAATGGCATTGCCCATTCGCATCATTGGTCTCGCTTACTCCGCGTCTCCATAAAGAGCATGATCCCCAAGAATACCGAAAGCAACGCAGTAGTCAAGGACAACCCTTTGGGTAACCAAGTCCTGAACACGGAATCGCTCATATTCCAAGATGTGTACATTGCCACAAACCACGCCACAAAGAATGTGTTCCACAGTTGTTGATAGTTAGGCCGCTGGCCCATGGACTTTCTCCTTGAAGGGATAGGGCAGGATTTGCATGCCAGGTTCGTCCTGCCTACTTGGAGGAGGTACTGGGAGAGGTGACGGCGATGGTGCTGGTAGGGGTAAAGGCTTAGGCCCTTCCGCATAGCAACCAGCGAGGCAAGTTGCCAACGCAGTGAGTGCTGCTGCGCCTGCAACGGCGGCACAGCCTAATACCTCCCGACCGCATAATGACGTGCAACCGTGAATTATCCCAAGGCACATTGGCGGATTGGCGACGCACCCCGCGATGCCAAATTTGAGGCAAAGTTTGCAAGCCCATCCCGATTGTGCCAAGCATGCACCGATTGTGCTGACTAGGACTGCCGCAGCCTGCCCCAAGCACTTTCTCACGCAGGGCCAGTCGAGGGCCTCACCCGTTCGATCAGTCCAGCGCGTTGAAGAGTTCCGAACATACCAGTATAGATTTACTTGCCTTACGGGATCCCAAGTCAGGAACCGGCCATACTCTGGCACATAGTAACGTACGCCGAGTAGCAACATGTCGAACGGACAGCCCATTGCGCCGTCGTCGTAGTAACCCCATTGGCCGACATAGCGGTAAGGATTCACACTCGAACCCGTCGAAGACAGCAGATTCCCAAAGGCAGAGTAAACATACGTATCAGTAATGTTCTCGCTCGCGTCAGTTAATGCAACCGTGCTGCCAAGTCCATCAAAGTGGAAGTAGCGCTTCGTACTTTCACGGTTGCTAGAGATCAACCCGATTCCGTAAGTGTTCAAGCACTTAATCGTAAACGTCGAACTCACGAGCGTGTACTCGGCAAGTATCTCACCAGTTAGTTCGCAGTGGACGAAGTTCGTCCAGATTCCAGAATCGTTGTATTCCGCTCGCATGCGTCTTCCATTGCCATCGTACTCAGCGCGGAAGACGAGTGATTCGTTTTCGTACATCTCCAGCAAGTGGCGCTGGTAATCGTAGGCCAGATCATACGAGTTCGCACTGTTGATGAAAACAGTGTTGCCGTAGAAATCATAGGTAATGTCGTCGGTGCCCGCCTCAGTCATCTCATTGTTGTTGCCAATCGTGTAGGCCACTTTCACTCCATCCTCGAACATCACGGTTCGGTTGCCATTCCCATCATAGCCATACTCAGTGCGGTAGGAAAGGGTTCCAGGGGTCTTCGCGCTCCAACGGCTTTCTGCGCGGAGTTGTTGGTTGGGGTCCGTTGGCCAATATGGTCGTTTCCCGCCCTTGCCTGCCATTACTTATTACCTCCGAGACCCGCTTACTGGGGACTCTATCTGGCATATTACAACAGAAGTTCAGGGAATCCAAACTGACTGGGCCTAAAGACCTATGAGAATTTAGGGAGGTAACAAGTCTTTTACGAAAGCGGTGCGTTCCGAAATTTGCCGCTTGATACCGACAATCTCAGTGAGCACATGCGAAACAACGGCTGGGCGAAGGTTGGCTATGTATTGGCCGAAGGCGATTCGAATGCGATCTACTTCCGCGAAGTGATCGAGCATTTCGGACTCCGCGCCGAGCGCTTTGACTCCATTGAAGCCGCGCTAGGGTGCGATATTGTCCTCCTTTGTGGGTACGGGGAAACTTCCATGACGGAGTCCACTCACTTGGAGACGTGGGTCGAACAGGGCGGCTCGTTAATAGCATGTGGCTCTGCATGGGGACTGGAAGACCTGTTTGGCTTGGCCGGGGCACCCAACCATGTTTCGAACGGGGTGCTTCAGCCAGTTCAAACCCCACTTTGGCCGGAACATGCCGCGCCAATTCGTTTCTTCGGCGGTAAGTTTTTTGCCCATTTGACTGGTGCCAAGACCCTTCTTGCGACGACATGCGGACGACATGCCATCACGTCGTGCCAGCGTGGCGAGGGCTCGACGTGGTACTACGCTCCGCACCTAGGCCAGACCTTCAAACTCATGCAACTGGGAAGAGGCGTAGAGTGCGATGCGATAGGCCCGGTAGATGGCTCAGCGGTCCTTGACGACGGAATTCTGCGTTCGGAAGACGGGATCAACCTTGATTTCGAGCAGGATCGAACCCAAGTTGAAGGTGAGTCGTCTCCATTTTTTGGGCATCCCCACTGTGATGCGCTCAAGGAACTGTTTATCAGGCTCCTGAATGAGGTCATTGGAGCAAAAGGGCTTCGAAGCCTCAGCCTTTGGCACTGGCCCAACCATGCGACCGGGGCGGCGATGGTGACCTTCGATTGCGAGGAGTTTGAGTTCGACCATGTGTCTCGCATGCAGCGCATGCTGACAATGTTCGGCTCCAGGACGACTTGGCTAGTGGCCATGCCGGGCTATCCTGCTGACGCATATCGGCAGATGCGTACGTGGGGCTATGAGGTTGGCCTGCTTTATGATGCGGACGACACGTCCGGATGGCATCCTGAGAAGTTGCACATCCAATTCACGGCCATTGGCAGACTGTCGTCGGTGCCCAACATTGTGTCGGTCCGACCAGTAGGTGGAAGGTGGCGAGGCTACACCCAGTTTTACGAAAGTGCCCAAGAAGCGGGTGCCCGCGTCAGCCTCTCCAAGGGCGGGCGACAGCCTGGTACTCAGGGTTTTGCGTTTGGCACGTGCCACCCGTTTCATCCAGCAAGAAAAGACGGGCTGCATCTCACGCTGGAGATTCCCTATTTGGTCTTTGATCCGGGTTCGGTGACGTCAGACTCGGTTAGTGATTGCATTTTGGTTCAAACCGCATTTCGGCACGGTTGCTTTCACCTGGTCTCCAAGCCCGCGGCAGTACTTGATCCAGCATGCCATAGTGCGCTGCGTCGAAC
>CALMEF010000282.1 GCA_937862825.1 uncultured Armatimonadota bacterium | reverse complement strand
GCGAAGATCATCATTCCAACCGTTGAAAGTGCGATGATCCCTGGGACCAAGTTTGGGCGCATTGCGGTTTCGCAGTTTGCCGAACCAACCGCAGACCAGTTTGATCGAGCGATGCAGACGCTTGCGGGTGATGGAATGAAAGGCTTGGTCGTGGACCTACGCGGCAATCCAGGCGGGCTCCTCGAAACGGCAGTTGAAATGCTCTCCCGGTTTGCGAGCGACAAAGTTGTGGTGCGCATGAAGGGAAGAGGAGAACGGGAAGAAGTTGCCAAAACCTATGTTGGCATGGCAAAGGCATGGCCGTTTCCAATCGTGGTTTTGGTCAACGAAGACTCGGCAAGCGCCTCGGAGATATTTGCAGGCTGTATGAGGGACTACCGGTTGGCCACGATTGTGGGTGAGCACACCTACGGCAAAGCAAGCGTTCAAAACGTCCGGATGCTCGTTGACGGAGCCAGCGCGAAGATTACGATCGCGCGCTACTTCCTGCCTAGCACCGGGGACATTTCTCGAAAGGTCGACGAGGACGGCCAATACGTTTCGGGCGGGCTCAAGCCGGATGTTACGATTGAATTGGACCCAGAAAAGACGACCGTTTTCGGCGAGATCGCGAAGGACGCGCAACTCGCAAAGGCAGTCGAAGTTTTAAAGTCCAAGGTCTAGGTCAGGCGTTTGCTTCGTCTCTAGTTGTATGCAGGGAAGCGTTCGAGAGGCCACCGAGCGTCTCGAACGCATTTTGCTCTCTCCTTACGCATCGTTTTCTGACGAGAGTCTCGGGCGAAGAAAGATTGAGGAGCCTGATTCAGTTCGAACGTGTTTTCAAAGGGATCGCGACCGGATTCTTCACTCAAAGCCTTTTCGGCGCCTTAAGCATAAGACACAAGTCTTCATTGCTCCTCAAGGGGATCACTACCGAACAAGGCTTACTCATACGCTTGAGGTCAGTCAAATCGCAAGGACGATCGGTCGTGCACTCCGTCTGAATGAAGACCTCATTGAAGCGATTGCACTTGGTCACGACGTGGGACACACTCCCTTCGGACATGCTGGTGAGGCTGCCCTTGATGAAGCCATTCGCGAGGCAGGAGGATCCGAAGGATTCAGGCACTATGAACAGTCGCTTCGGATCGTTGACCACTTACCCGACTTGAATCTTACGCAGGAGACTCGAATGGGGATCGGGGGCCACAGCAAGGGCCAAAGGGACCTTACGGCGCACGACGGTGAACCTACGTCAACTTTGGAGGCTGCTGTTGTTCGAATCAGCGACCGCATCGCGTACGTCAACCACGATTTGGACGATGCGTTGCGTTCGGGGATCATTCAAGAAATCCCGAAGGCCTTTGGAACTCTTGGAGCAACACACAGCGAGCGTGTCGGCCTGATGGTTGGAGATGTGATCACCAACAGCCTTGACCGACCGTCCATTCACCTCTCCGAAAGCCTAATGGCCATGCTCAACGATCTGAAGGATTGGCTGTTCCAATACGTCTACTTCAAGTATCCAACCGTTCTCCCAGATACGCAAAAAGCCAAAGACCTCGTCAAGGAACTGTTTCGTCACTACCTTGAGCCGGGTCATTTGCCTGTTGGCTTTGAAGGGTTTCAGGGGGCGATTGACTACGTTAGCGGAATGACCGATCGTTTTGCGATGGACACCTTTGAAAATCTGCGTGTTCCGAGAGGCTTTCGGAATGTCTTCCGTATCGAATAGAATGCATGCCGTGAAAAGTTTAGGAACAACTTTGCTTCTTTGTGCCTCCGTAGTATCTCAAGCGCAACTTCAAGACGTGAAGAAGGATTGGTGGAGTCTGAAGGTCGCCTATCCGGAGTTTCGGAACCGGTCCCTAACTGCCGCCCACGGAAATCGGGCATCAACAGATCGAGAGCGTGCCGTGTTCAACAAGTTCCTGGCTATGGCCAAGAAAGATGTTCCTGAACTAAAGCGGCTGCGTTCATCCGCCATGTATGAACTGCTAGTCACGGGGACGGTAACCTTTGACGCAGCGATCGTTTGTTCAGGATATGCGACTCAATACGCATATACAGGCGGTGCTCACGGGAACACAACCTTTGACGTGATCAACATCGGTGCTACAGGAAAATCGCTCACTTTGCAGGACTTCTTTGCCAAGGGCGTAGATGGTCGCAAGGAGGCATCGTTTGCCATTCTCGAGACTTTGCTCCGATCGGGTCAAGGCAGTGACGTTCAGATTGGAACATGGAAAGAGCTAAGCGCTGCTCAAAGCAAGAGATTCGTCGTCTCACGAACGGGTCTGACCTTTTTGTTTAACCAAGGGGAACTGGGGAGCCAGGCTGAGGGTGCGATCAAGGTTGACGTGCCCTTTTCGGCTCTCAAAGGACTTGATTACAAGGGGCAGTTCGGTGGACTGTTCAGCGCTACCCCAATGCTCACCGATGTAACTTGGGTGTTGGAGAAGATTGCCTTTAATGACGACACCGTTCTGGTTCCTGAGAAAGGCGGAGTCTACGAGATTACATTCAGTGCTGGCAGAGTTTCTGGGATTGGCGGACGAAACCGTATCGCTGGCCCCTACAAGACCATGGGAGAGCGCGAGTTGCGTCTCGGTCCACTCATTTCGACCTTAATGGCAGATCCCGACAACAGCATAGCCCCACGCTTTCGTAAGTGCCTGAACGACGCGAAGTCCTACTTCTTTCAAGACGGGAAGTTGATCCTTGAGTTACCCGTCGACACTGGCTCGATGATCTTTCGAGCGAAGTGATCTCGGCTGTAACTGAGGATGTTCATATTCTCCCCTGCGTGCAGAAGGATCATTCGCAATGCCTCCACATTTGAAAGTGTGGAGGCATTTGTAAGTGTCGATCGTCGAATCAGCGCAGGTTAGCCCTTCTTGAACATCTCTAGGCGATCAGTGATCTCCTTTTTGATGTCATCAGGAATGTCCGTTCGCGTCTTTAGCAGTTCGACCGCTTTGGTCTGAAGCTCAATTGCTTTGGCCTTCTCGCCAGTCTTGAACAAGCCAAAAGCGTACGTGTCGAGGATCATCGGATCTTGTGACTTGGTCAACTCGACCGCTCGCTGGGCAATCGCCACTGCGATTTTAAGGTCGGGGTTCTTCACCGGGGGTTTGGCTTCGATGATCGTCCACGCAACCTGATTTAGCATGGTCGGATTATCCTTCCATTCATTTTCGGCACACTGCTTGGCGAACGGGTAGGCCGCCGCCTCGTCGTGCTCCAAGAGCATCTCGAACTTGATATTGAGAAGTTCATTCTTGAAGGCGGGATACTTGGTGATCAATGGCTCAAGTTTGGCGATCGCCTCTTTGCCCTTGCCAGCCTGTACCAACTCCATGACTTCGCCCATGTCCTTGGCGATGCCCTGTTGTGCTGCCTTCGCCGCTTCTCGTTCCTTGGCTTCCTTGTCTGCAGCGGCTTTGGCAGCGTTGAGATCGTACTTGCCAGCAACGACTTGATCAAGAACGGATTCAAGTTCGGACATCGGATGACCAATCCATGCGATCGTTCCCTTTTGATCAATGACAAATGCTGCTGGAATGCCGTCTTGACCTGCAGCCTTCATCCATGTGTCAGCCATAGTTCCTTCGGGTCCGTCAATGGCGACGTTGTAATCCATCTTTGCGCCCATGTCCTTCACGAACTTGTCAACCTTTGCGAAGTAGGTCGTGTCCGTCTTTCCAGGCTCGGTCTCCCAGACACTAACGCCGGTAAAGTTCACTTTGCCTTTGAACTTCTTGGCAAGTTCAGTGAGGTGGGGAATTGACGTCTTGCAAGGACCACACCATGTGGCCCAAAACTCGACAACATAAATCTGACCGGGTTCAAACTTGCTGAACGGTTTGCCTTTGCTCCATTTGGCGACTTTAATGGCTGGAGCCTTGTCGCCGACTCCGATACCGGCTTGCGCCGCAACGGCCATGAGTGCGGCCATTGAGAGTACACACAACTTGATGAGTTTCATAGTGGTTTTTTCCGCTTAGGCTTACAGTATGCCGCATCGTTTGGTTCCCGTGAAGTTAAGATGCCTGACCCAGCATTTATGCTAAAGGTTTGTAAAGGGATGTTCAAGATGCATCCTCAGTCGGGCATTTCGAATGCGTTTGATGCAATAATTTGTGGACCAAAGCACACATTTCGGCTTTGAATTCTGGAGAGGAGAAATCCAACTATGCGCTATTCAAAGATGATTCTTAGCGCGCTTGCGTCCTTGGCGGCGTTTAGCGCAATCTCTGCCCCTTTTACTCCCGGTAACCTCGTCGTCATTCGCGTTGGCGATGGCTCAGCAGCGCCAACGACTGCTGGCACCGCGCTGTTCTTGGATGAGTTCACAACCGGTGGTAGCACCATCCAATCGCTTGCAATGCCTACCAGCACTTCTGGAGCAAACCGAGCATTCACTCACAACGGGACTTCAACTGCTGCGCTCGGGCTTACCCGGTCGCTGAACAACCAGTATCTGTTCCTTGGTGGCTATGACGCGACGCCAGGCACAGTCGTCAACAACACGGATTCAACTGTGATCAATCGCGTCGTTGCGCGAGTTGACGCCAACTGCAACATTGATACGACCACTGCGCTTACCGATGCTTATTCAACCAACACAGCGGGAATCCGAAGTGTGTACTCCGTTGATGGGACAGGCTTCTGGCTCGCGGGCAACGGCAATGCCACAACCTCGGGTATCCGATACGCAACTCTGGGCGCATCAACCAGCACCAGCGTCGTACAGACCCCAAACACGCGAGTTGTCAGCGTCTGGAACGGTCAGTTGTACGCTTCAACCATGACTGGTGCGTTTCGAGGTGTGAACACGGTGGGAACTGGACTCCCGACCGGAACAGGAGAGGTATTTACCTTGCTCAACGGATTCAGTTCAGACACCGGATCCCCTCAGGACGTTTATGACTTCTATTTTGCTGACGCGGCTACACTTTACGTCGCAGATAACCGCACGGCGGCTACGGGCGGAGGTATCCAGAAGTGGGTTGACGTCGCAGGTACTTGGACGTATCAGTATTCGCTGAATGACGGCACGCAAGGGATTCGTCGCTTTGCAGCCGTGACTGCTGCTGGAATTACGACTTTCTATGCGACGACAGCAACCACGAATACCACCGCACCGAACCAACTGCTCGTCGTAAGCGACTTGGGTCCTGGTTCAACGGCAACTGTGCTCGCAACGAGTCCAACGAATACGATCTTCCGAGGCGTGGCTTGGACGCCTGAAGCAGGTTCTTCGGTGATCAATCCAAGTGGCTACACTGTGCTTGATGGTGAAGAGTTTGAGGGCGACCTGAACTCGCTCGTTTCAAGCGACGACAATAAGCTCTGCGTGTTTAACGATCCGACTACACTTAACGCAGGTGTCCAGTTCGACGGTAGCACGACGGTTACTAACCCGGGCACGTTCAAGTTCCGATTTGAGTACAACGTCGCGCGACCTGGCCTCGCCTATGCGGCCTCGCTCTATCGATGGACGACTGGAGCGTACGTCTTTGCTGGTGGCAACACAGCAACAACGAGTGATACGTCCGTTGAAATCGTGTTGAGTAGCAATCGCAGCGACTACGTCGGCAACGCTGGAGCGCTCCGAAGTAAAGTCGCCTTTGGACCCATCAATGACGAAGATCCGTCCCAAGACGGATGGCTTCACTGCTTCGACGTCGTTGAGTGGGAACTTGCTCCCTAGTTGACGCACAAAAGCGGGGGTGCTCAATCATTGAGCATCCCCGCTTTGTTTTGCTAGAGCGAAAGGATGGCGTCCATTGCTCTGGACGTGTTAGCAATGCGAACTTCCGGACAATGCCGGTAGTAAGGAATCATTTCGGCGACGACCGGTCCGTCGTAATCGATCTCCCTTAGCGCAGCCATCACTTCTGGCCAGTTAACGTCGCCCTCAAGCAGGTCCACAAATCCGTCAATGGTTCCGACAGACTTGCGGAAGTCTTTGAAGTGAACGCCAACAACGCGGCTACCGAGAATGCGTAGCCACTGCTCAGGGTAGCCGTACGGAAGGATGTTTGCGACGTCGAGATAGGCACCAATCCAAGGAGACTCGAACTGATCAATGAACTCGGCCATCTCAACCGGGCTAAGAAGGAACTTGTTCCAGACGTTTTCAATTCCCATCCGAACTTCAACGCGCTCGGCAACTGCAAGCGCCTCTCGCAAGCCAGACACGGCGTTTGTGAACACCTCGTCATACGGCATGATCGGGCGGTCCGGAAGAAAGAAGACTTCAACAGCGCCAGGAATTGTCAGATGGGTTTTGGCTCCGAGCCAAGAACTAATCTGAAGCATCTTCTTCAGGTCCTCCAAGGCTTGTTCTCGTGCCCCCTTAGTGGTATCACCCAGTGCTCGACTCCAATAGAGTCCCGATGCAGTGGATGGAATGCTCATCCCAAAATCGGACGCCTCCTTTGCAAGCCTTCGACAAAAGTCTTCATCGGCGCTGGTATCTAGGTGCGTTCCTTCACCGATGCACAGTTCAACAGCCGCGAAACCGTTTTCATGAGCATGCTTGATGAAGTCAAATGGGCAGAGCGTTCCTTCGAGGCCACCTGGGAACGACCACATGTTGAGAGATTTCTGAATCATGGATTGTATGATTATGGAGTGTCAGCGGTCAGCGCTTCAGCATTTCGGTCACCTCAGTGAACTTGTAGGGCGTATAGAACGGAGAGAACCAGCTTCGATTTGGAAGTGGCTCATATGATTCGCTAAACAAACTTGAGAAGAGGTGACGAAAGGTATTCACCGGGCTCTCGTCATTTCGAAACTTGTGGGCAATCGTGTCGGGTGCATATACCGCGCTGAGAATAGGGAAACATTCGTCAATGTCAGTCCCGTCAAGGCTGTTCTGCTGCAGGCCCATTTTGCTTCCGTGATCACCCTGGATGATGATAATTGGCGGTGTTTTGTCGCCATTTAGGATGTCCCTTAGGCTCGCTAGCAAGCGTTTTGTAATGTAATCAGCCTGTGCTGAATAGCCGTTAGCGTATGACGCTTTGTCGCCAACGTACTTTGTATAATCGCTTCCGTCCCAGTAGCCATAAAGCCCCCGATTCTCCGTGGGATTACCGTCGGCATCGAAGACAAAGGGAGGATGTGGCGCGACAATGTGAGCGAGAATGAATCTTGGACGCAATGCGTCTCCCTTGGTTCGGGAAAGACTCTGGAACGCTCCATTGAGCGTGCGGCGTCTTTCGCTGAACATTGAGTCGCGAAAGACGGTTTGCGCCTTCAGCGGGGTCAGATTGATGAGCGTATCTTCCAAAAGAGAAAGGCTTCCGCGCACTTGCAAGTTTAGGTCTGAGTTCGGGAATTCGGTAGGAGGGAATCCGGTCGTGATCGCTATCGTTGTGTAGCCCATATCCCGAAACCGTTGCTGAACTCGACTTGTTGCGATGATCTGCTGTAGCGGCAGACGATTTGAACTTTCCTCGGGAACCTCAATGAGGTCTTGAATGAACTCGAGATTTAACGTCGCTCCGAGACTCAGCTCCGTTTGGCAATAGTTGGAGCGCGAGTTGGTGAGCACTTTAAACCCGAGTTCTTTTAAACTCGCGATATGGCGGGAGTTGTCGTATCCAATCTTCTCCTTCAGCACATCAGATCGTCCGTAACCGTCGAGAACGATGAAGTACACATCTGGGGCTTGCCGGGGCGCGGATGATGTGCTCGAAAGAACCTGAGCCGTGGCCGCTCTTGCCTGAACCACCTTAATCGCAACATTGCCTAGTGACACAACGAAGAGGGATATCGCCAAAACGTTGAGCAACTCTGGTGACCGGCTACGCTTGGCTATGAGCGCCGAACAGGAAAGGGTAACGAGAAGATAAGCAAGCAATGGAACTTTGAACGGAACGAACCCAAATGCGAACAAAAACAAGACAGTGGTCGAAGCAAATGCCCCTGACTTCACCCAATTCCGAAAGGCTAACTGGCTCGCGATCCAGAGCAACGTCGTCAAAACCACGAGGGCTATCATCGGACGAAGTGCCTCGTTCGGAGGGACAAGGTTGAGATTCGGACTTAGAACACCCAGGACGATGAACGGGCCAAAGAGGAGGGGATGAGAGGGCCTTTTCATTTCCGCCGGAGTAAGTGGAGAGTCCGTGAAGTGTTGGTGACGGAGGCTGATTCTACGAACTCGAAATCTTGTTCAAACGCCGAACGAAAGTCAACCTCGTTGTAATCATCGAATATGTCTGCCCGAGTTTCGAGCATCCTTTGGACCTGCGAGTCCTCCTTTGGCACGAATTCAACAATGAGATGATTGCCAAGACTTGCGAGCATCCTTGTAATCATTGATAGCGGCGTATTGTTGCCGATCCTGAGGTGATGTATTAGGGCAAGTGCCAAAACGGTATCAGACGCAAAGCGTCGAAAAAAGTCGCTGCGCTCGTATCCATGCCAACCTTGGTTTGGGCTAGGATTCGCCAGGTCGCAATAGACTGCAACACCGTTACCTGATTTGAACGCACCTTCCAGCGCTCCATAATCTGAGTCGGAAAGCACGCATCGCATGCCGAGCGACTTGGCTATTGCCGAGTAAGTGCCATCGTTGGCACCGAGGTCAAGGCAAGTTTCGCCACCTGCAAGTCTAAGGAATCTTCGAACGATTTCATGCTTTGAGTTGGTTGCAGCAGTATCGTAGTTCGTCTCCGAATAGTAGTTCGCCCAAATACCTCGTGGTGTCCATGTTAAGGACTCGACTGTCCGACGCAAACTGTCCAAGAGTGCCAGTAGAGTTACCCTGGGCACGGACCTGACGGTTCCGCTTGTTAAGGACATTGTCGCCTTTGCATGCAAGTGGATATGGGTCAGAAGTCCACCGTTTAGTCTTGTGGCACCAGGAAGGAGTTCGGCTGCCAAGTCAAGCGGGATGCCATCAATGTACGAACGAAGCAGGGAAAGCAGCCGAATGTCCACCTTTGAGGCGAGCGCCAACGGTGCAAGGAAGTGGCGACAAAACTGTCCGTAAGCCTGCCACGGCTGTCCATCTCGATAAGACTCAAACGAAAGAATGTCGATAAAAACAGGCCGGTTGCCTCGGAACTGGATGTTGTATCCAGAAGCATCCTTTAGCGACAGGTCATGGGTCAAACTCTGCTCAGCAATCTGCAGTGTTAGCACGGCCGCAGATTTGAGTTCCGAAAAGCCCCATTCGTATGGGTAGGTGATCGGCCACATTTCATCGCACTCCAGAACGAGGCCGTGTTCTGATTCCGCGACAGGAGTCGAACGCACGAGCATTTCAGACTCTTCAAGACGGCCTTTTAAGCCAGAATTCACGAATGCTTCGAAGTCAGGTACTCCAGTGGGAGCAACCTTCCGGAACACCTTTCCATTCTCGTAAAAGACATAGCCCGCCGGGTCCCTAAATGAGGCCGCGTCGCGAACCTGCATGCACTAGTTGCTGCGGTCGGAACGCTTGCCGAACCAGGTGCGAATTTGGTTCCATCGAGTGCGAACGACGTATCCACCTGTCAAAAGTCCACCAAGGACCGCCTGAACAAACAGACTCCCCGTTCCGGAATCAATGTATCCGAGTTGTAGGGATGGGTCTAGCAAGGAAAACATGTTAGAGAGTACGCAGGGCACATATATAAGTTCAGCAAAGCACACCGAAAAGTTCAGAGTCTTGCGCACAAATCCAAATAATTTGCGGGTTCTAACCTGGTGACCAGTCTAGGAACCGATGTCGGAAATGGCCGTCAGCGGATATGTCAACGAGAGTAACAGTCGGCCCGAAGCCCTCGTAATCGCCCTTCCACCAGGCTCCGCAGACTGCTCCAGCACACACATGCCGAGCATGCTTGTACTTGACCTCGTCGCGCATATGGGTGTGGCCACTCAATACCGCCTTCACATTTGCGTTAGCGTCAAGGAGTTTCAACACTTGTCGAGTGTTCGAGACGAGACGATTTGGGGCAAAGCGCGGTGTGAGGTGCGTCGGTCCAGGCATCGTAAGAAGCATCCCGGTGACGGACAGTAGCGGCGCATGGGTGCAGAGAATTGTGGGAACGGCAGTCTTCGGCAACTCCTTGGATAGCCAAGACAGTTGCTCTTCGTCAATGGATGTTGAGTAACCGAAGGGACCCTGCTGGATCGAGTCAAGAATGATGAATCGCCAACCTCCTCGCTCGAAGGTGTAGTATCGCCCTGGCATGCGGAAAGCATCCTGAGCCATCCGCCTTGCCAAGGATTTGTCCCCAGGAGAGTTGTGAGCCCAGCCCCAAAGGTCATGGTTTCCGAGCAATGTATAAAAGGGGACGGTCACATTTTCAGCAACCTGCGATGACCAGTTCGCCAGTTGAGCCTTGGCAATCTTTTGGTCAGCACTCTCAATGGCAAAGACATTATCTCCTCCAAAAATGATGAAGTCCGCCTTGTGCTCGTCTTCAACAGACCGGATGAGCCGCTTGAAGTTGTGATTTTGCCCGGAAGAAGGTAGGTGAATGTCGTTCAGGAATGCGAACCGTGTCCAAGCAGTCCGACGCGTTTGCGACGATGCCTGCGTAGCAATAGGAGCAAGCCCAGATAGGCCCGCAACCTTCAGGAAGGTTCGACGATCTATGTTGTTATTCCCCCTCAAAACACCTCATTGTATCAAACGTTTCTGTTCAAATCAAGTTAATTTGAAACGGTTTCGGCCAATGCTATCAAGCGGGCTAAATACTCGGCACGGGCCGAACTAACGCCGGTTGAGTGATCGACACCCTCAATTCGCCACAGTTCAACGCCCACCGCCTTCGACAAGTGTTGACCATGCCACTCCTGGATCACCGAATCTCCAACGACATGGGCCACGATGGCCGGTTTGTGTCGCCAGGCCGCTGCACCCCTAACCGGATGCACCTCACTTAGTTGAGTACCCGTTCGAAACTGTGCCCACCAGATGACCGGTCGTAAGATGACGTGACCAAGCGGAACCACCCGGTCAAACCAGTGATCGATAGCGGGAGGAAGGGAAGCAAAGGCACTTTCAGTGAAGATGGCGTCGGCGATTTCTTTGTCTGACTCGGCAGCCAACCAGCAGGCTGCACCCCCAAGAGACACTCCCGAGAGAACGATCTTCATCTTCGGGTCCTTTTCTCGAATCGCCTTGCATACGGCAATGACGGTGTCGCGCTCGCGGGGTCCCACTGTGCAGACGCGTTCATCACTGCCCGAATGGCCTGGCAGCGGCACGCTCACCGAGGCGTATCCGTGATGCTGCAGTGCCTTCATGAGGTTCACCCAATGGGCTCGGGAGCCCTTTAACCCGTGTACGAAAACAAAGGTGACATCACGATTCGAAGAGGGCAGTGTCCAACAGGCTACGCCTCCTAGTCGCGATTCTGCAAATCCAACCGGGCGAGCCGGATCGGGTCCGGCCGGATGGATGAGACGCTCTCCAAAAGCGATACACGCCCCCAGATAGAGCCCCACCAGTCCAAGCATGATGCGGATCCACGTCTTTCGTTTCATACGTTGAGGGTAACCACCAAACGCATCAAGTGATGCCATGGTCTCATCAAACCAGGCCTATTTTTGGATCAACTGATGCAGAACTCCACCTGTAGCATCCTTCATAACTGGGAACCCGACCGCAGTACACAAAGTAGGGAAGATGTCGATTTGCCGCATGCTGGGGACGCTGGCCCCCTTCTTAAGGCCAGGGCCAGACGCGTAGAAGACCGCCGACATGCTCTTTCTGTACGGCATGTACCCATGAACTCCGCCTCCTATCTCGTTCCCATAGGGGCCGATCAGGTTGTCGCTTTGACGATTCGAAGGGTAATAACCCGGTGCAAGTTCATAGTACAGGTCGCCACCTGCTGGGCCCCCCAGCCCCATCCCGGCCGCATCACGAGTAAGAAACACCGCAGTGAAAATGGGTTGGTTGGTCTGTGGATCACGTGCGTTAAGAAGGGCTTGTTTCGCTCGATCAAGCAACGCCTGTTCATCAAAGGAGTTGACAATGCCGCCTTTTCGGCCTTCACGATTGATGACAGCGAAAAAATCGCTCCACGACGGCACGAACAAGGAAGACTTGGACAGATCAAGGCGGCGACTGGCGTCAAAGGTCAGGAGACCGGCATCTTGGAGAACCTTGTTGACATAAACCGTCTTGTTTGCTCCGGTCATTCCGTGATCACTGAGCAGGGCCACCGTGACTTGATCACCAACCGTATCCAAAATGAATCCTAGCCATTCATCTTGAAGTTGGAAGACTCTTTCGTAAAACGGCATGATCCGCTTGGCAAGCAATGGATCGTGGCCGGAAAGAGTCGGGTCAAGGGCACCCATCCACGCGTGCCCCGCGCTGTCGCTCATGGGAGTGTAGTGCATGAGCAGGTCGGGTTTCCAGTGATTCCAGCCATAGGCGAAGCCCTTTTTCAGCATCTCGCAGTCGTGGCGAACGACTTCAAGAATGCGGTTCTCGGCAGTACCGTCGCCACCCTTATAGAGTGGTGTGCCAAACATGCCAGATTGATAGTTGAAGAACGGGTCGTCATGATGCGCCCCGTAGGCGTCAATGTACTTCTCCGTTTCGGTCGGGTCTTCGGTTCCTCGGATGGCAGAGACTTGGCGTTGATACAGTTCGAGTCCGGTCCCGTCTGGGTTGAGAGCGAAGAGCCTGAAGTACACGTTCCCAACATCGCTACCCTTCTTCACACGAATTGGCTTTGACCAACCAGAGATCGAATCATGCGCCTCCTTAACATGGATGACGTTGTCCGCCCCAAATCGGACAGAGTCCAATCCGGAAACTGGAAACGTCGCATCGTCGAACAACTCTCCTTGCACATCGGTGTCCCCGACCCTTATCGTAAAGTTGATGTGGGCTCCGTCCTTTGTCCCTTCAAGGCTCCGGTGCATTCTTGGGGCTGCGATGGTGGTCTCGAAGCCACTAAACTCCACGAACTTCTTAGGATCGCCGCCGTTGGCCTTAATCGCAGCGACGAATGGATCTGGAGGAAAACTTACCGCTGCCGAAAGCGCCGCAACCTTCTTGCCAGCGAGCGCAGCCGTGAGCCAAACTGGTTCCGCCGTCAGCGAGTTAGCGTCAAAACCCCTTCGAGATTCGGCATAAGTGTGCTCATGTGCGGGCATGAGCGGAACCGAGTTATTGGAGACTCCGTTAACGTCTGCCCACGCTCCGGTAAACATAGCCGCGTGACCACACGCGGTCTTGCTGGGCCAGGCGGGAACGACGCTGCTTGACTGGACACCATTGTCGGCGATGCGCTTGACGTTGGGCAGTTTGCCTTCCGCGACAAGGCGCTCAACGATGTGCCTTGGCGCGCCATCCCACACGATGGTGACGAGTTTGGTTGAACCTTGGGCGGGGCTTACGGCCAAGAGGAGGGCGGCGGACAGATCACGCAGCCGCGCCGCATCGCGGCTCTGCGCGCCAAGCTGGAGGAT
>CALMEF010000281.1 GCA_937862825.1 uncultured Armatimonadota bacterium | reverse complement strand
GGGACATCGGCGGTCCTGGCCAGAAGATAGTGAGCGAGAACGCCAGCAAGGCCTCCTAGCAGATAAACGACAAGGAATCTGGCGGTTCCGGCAGCGAGTTCGACAGCGGGTCCAACTGCGGCTAGAAACACCATGTTTGAGAACAGATGAATCAGGTTCGCGTGAATGAAGAGGGAGAAGAGCGCCTTCGGGAGCGACGGCTGGGTTGAAACAAAACCCAGAGACTCAACCATCTCAGGTTGAAACAGCCCAATGAACGCCGCGCAGATGCTGACGGCAATCAGAATAATCGTAGCGACCGGAAACCGTGGGGCTGTTCTCAAGCCTCTTGGAGCATATCCTCCGTGATTTCAACGTTCACATAGGTCTCCTGAACGTCATCAAGTTCCTCAAGGGCATCAAGGAGTTTCAGCACCTTGGGGATGTCCTCGGTAGTAGGATTGGCCATATTGGTTGGCTTGTAAATGAGCCCGACCTCACTGGACTTGACTCCGTTGGAACCCAGAGAGTCGTTAGCGGCATGTAGGTCTTCCATTGCCGTGTAAACCGTGAAGGTTTCCTCGTCCGACTCAATGTCCTCGGCACCCGCGTCAATGGCCAACAGTTGGAACTCATCCTCGTCTCGACCAGCCCGGTCAACGATGATCTGGCCCAGCCGCTTGAACTGCCAAGCGACCGATCCGTTCTCGGCAAGGTTGCCGCCATTCTTTGAGAATGCATGTCGCAGTTCGGCCACCGTACGGTTCTTGTTTTCGGTGTACACCTCTAGCATGATCGCTACACCGCCTGGGCCGTAGCCTTCGTAGGTGAGTTCTTCATAGGCTGCGCCTTCGATTTCGCCAGTGCCACGTTTGATGGAACGCTCAACGTTCTCCCTTGGAACCGATGCTTCCTTCGCCTTTTCGATCGCGACGCGCAGGCGCGGATTCAGCGCGGGATCTCCACCGCCAGCCCGAGCCGCGACAATGATTTCCCGGCTAATTTTGGTGAAGAGTTTGCCCCGGATTGCGTCCTGCTTGCCCTTGCGCAGACGAATGTTCTTCCATTTCGAGTGGCCAGCCATATCACTCAATTGTGGCACGGCTGGCTGGTGGCAGGTGAACTTACGGGATATCGGTTTCTTTAGCGTAGTTTTAGCGCAAGACGTGTATGCTAGGGACAGCCCGGTTATGGATTGCGTTCTGGGGCTAAATGGAGATTCGAAAGATGAGAAAAGGTTTGTTTGCATCGGCGATGGCGCTTGCAGTCACGCCCGCTTTGGCCCAATACTCGGTCATCGCTGCCGAAACGGCGGCAGGTAGCGTTGGGGGGAACACGTCCCTTTACGGAGGGTTGCAACGATACGACTTCGCAAGTGCAGGAGGAAGCGCCGCATTGGGAACTGGAATTGCGGCTTCTCAACTCAACGATCCGGTTGGCTTGCGATTCAGCGGCGGCAACTTGTTTGTAGGTAACCGTCATGGCAATACGCTCGGCACCGGGTCAATTCAAGGTTTTGCATGGGATGGCTCAAATCTGAGTGGAGGGTCGACTTTGGCTACGGCGGCAAGCTCCGCACATCAGGGCTTCCATGGACTTGATGTCGCCCCGAACGGCGATCTCTTTGTTTCGACCGTTAACGGTGGCACTCGACGATTCCGCGATTCCGGCTCCGGATTCCAAGACATCGGAGGCACCAGTTCTGGCTCAGTGAGAGACGTTCTCATCGCTCCAGATGGCAGCAAGATGTACGAAACACTGTTGAATGGGTCGATCATGATCACCGAGATTCAGGCCAACGGTTTCGGAACCTCATCGACATTTGCGGTCGGCGGTGCTGGAGCAATGCACCAAATGACCTGGATGGGCGGTTCGATCTTCGTAACGAGTTTCAATACGAGTTCTGTGCACCAAGTCATGGTGGATGCGAACTACAATCTCACGAGTTCGAACGCGGTCGCCACATATAACGGGGCAATCGGCGTCACCTTCAGCCCGGACGGGCAAGAAATGTATGTCTCAAGCCACACGGGCAATAGCATCGGAAGGTTCATGAACAACAGCGGTTCTTGGGTTGCAAACGGCTCAATCCAAACCGGGCACAACATGGGCTATCTAGCCACCGTGCCAGAACCGGGAACCTTCGTCGCCATGGGGTTGGGCCTCGCAGCAATCGCGCTCAGACGACGAAAGAAGTAAGCGGCACACCCCGGTACAATTCCTCCCAAATGCGGAGCGATGGACGACAACCGGACGAACTGAGACCTTTCAGCATGGAACGTGGCTATGCCAAGTTCGCTGAAGGGTCTTGTCTTATCAAAATGGGCGACACGCATGTGCTCGTCACCGCGACCGTCGAAGACCGCGTTCCACCGTTCATGAAGAATCAGGGCCGCGGCTGGCTGACCGCGGATTACTCCATGTTGCCACGATCCGGCCGCCAGAGAAACAACCGAGACCCCATGAAGCCCAACGGTCGTAGCATGGAAATCCAACGACTGATTGGACGATCATTAAGAACCATCGTGGACCTGGACAAAATGGGCGAACGTACGATAACGCTCGATTGCGATGCAATTCAAGCAGATGGCGGCACGAGAACCGCCGCAATCACCGCGGCCTACGTAGCGACCTACGACGCGATGCGCTGGATGATTAAGCAATGCATGATCAAGGAGATCCTCCTAACCGAGCCCTGTGCGGCAATCAGCGTCGGAATCGTCCGAGGCAACGAAGTGCTCGATCTCAACTACGATGAAGACAGTTCTGCCGCCACCGACATGAACGTGGTCATGACCGCATCGGGACGCTTCATCGAAATCCAAGGGACTGCCGAGCAGAACCCCTTTTCTGCGGAGACATTGGGCAAGATGCTCAGACTGGCCAAGAAGGGAATCGACGAGTTGATCGCCGAACAACATCGCGTGCTGGAACTATGACCGTTTCCGACGTCCTGAAGGCGATTGAGCACCTCGCCCCTCGGTCGCTGGCCTACAGTTTCGACAAGATCGGCTTGCAAGTAGGAAATCCTTCTCAAAAGGTCTCCAAAGTGGTTGTCAGCCTCGACCATTCTAACGGCCTAATTGACTTCGCCAACCAAGTCGGAGCCCAACTGGTCGTCACGCATCATCCCCTGATCTTCGACCCCCTCCACTCCCTCAATGAAACCGGCGGCATCGAGAGTCTGATTCGCAGGCTGATCACGTCCGACCTGTCACTGATCGCCGCGCACACCAACTGGGACGTCGCGCCCGGCGGAATCAACGACGCCCTGGCCGAGGCCCTCAACCTACAAGACATCGAGCCGTTTGGATCGCGACCTGAGTCGAAGCGTCTCAAAGTCGTGACGTTCGCACCAGAGGAAGCCGCCGATGCGATTGTCGATGCCAGCGCAACGGCAGGAGCAGGGCGCATCGGTCTCTACGAACGGTGTGCGTTCTCAAGTGCGGGCACAGGAACCTTCCTAGGCATGGATGGCTCGAATCCCGTCGTCGGACGCACGGGTGAGATCGAAAACGCCTCAGAAATCCGCATCGAAACGGAACTTCATGCGTCCATGCGAGGCGCGGTAGACCGAGCGATCCGATCGGCTCATCCCTATGAGGAGCCCGTCATAGACTTCTATCCATTAGAAGGAGGAGCCGCCGGGCAAATCGGCCGCCGAGGAGTGCTTCCCACCCCAATGGCTCTCAAGGACCTCGTCAAGTTCGTCGAGACCAAACTCGAGACCTGGTGCACGACGTGGGGTGATCCCGACCGAGTCGTCTCAACCGTTGGTGTTGCCGGAGGCGCGGCGGATGGAGAGTGGAGGCACGCCCAAACCGACGTCTTCCTAACCGGAGAAATCAAACAGCACATTGCGCTGGAAGGGACAGAGTCGGGCCTTGCCATGATCGCTGCGGGGCACTACGCGACGGAGCAGCCCGGAGTGGTGGCACTTGCCGCCAGACTAGCCGAAGCGCTCCAAGGAGTCCAACTGGAAGTCTTCGTTCCAAAGCCCGGAACCTTTGGCAGACCGATGCTCTAAACCAACTCGCCGCGAACACCCCAAAGGTGCGCAGACTTAACCCTCACCTGCGCGAGGCGACCAATTCGAGACTCGCTGCCCGGAAAGTGAACCATCTTGAACTCACGGGAGTAGCCCTGCAACGAACCAGGGTCTTTCGGCGATTTGCCTTCCACGAGAACTTCAAGCGTCTTGCCAATCACTTCCTCGTTTCGCTCAACCGCGATCCGATTGTGCAATTCGTTTAACCGAGCAAGCCGCGCCTGCTTCACGGGATAAGGAAGTTGCTCCATGTCGGCGGCAGGAGTGTCTTGACGCGGGCTATAGATGAACATGTATGCGCCGTCAAACCGCAGTTCTTCATACAACTTGAGCGTGTCCTCAAACTGCTCTTCCGTCTCGCCAGGGAAACCGACGATAAGGTCGGTCGTAATCCCCATGCTGGGAACCGCCTCGCGAAGTTTGCCGACGATTGTGCGAAAGCCATCCACCGAATACAGCCGCTTCATCTCCTTCAACACCTCGTCGTTGCCCGACTGGAGCGGAAGGTGGCAATGCTCCATCACCTTCGGGCAGTCCCGAATCGCCTCGATGAGGTCGTCTTTGAAGTCGCGTGGGTACGGAGACGTGTAGCGAATGCGCTCAATGCCATCAATCTCCGCGATCTTCCAAAGCAGTTGGGAGAGGGGAACCCGTCCCTCAAGGAGATTCTTACCGTAACTGTTGACCGTCTGCCCAAGCAGCGT
>CALMEF010000280.1 GCA_937862825.1 uncultured Armatimonadota bacterium | reverse complement strand
GCTTGAGCCTCCAGGCGCAGATCACGAAGGGCCGGTCAGAGGCTCTCTCGCTCGCCCCCCAGGCCATTGTAAAGAATGCCATGATCGTCGTAACTGACAAACACGTTCGTAAAGCGTCGTATGTGGAGAAGGCGAAGGTTGAGGGAAAGCGGTCGTTCGCCATGACTCTGGAACTGAACGACGAGGGGCGACGTAGGTTGTGGCAGTTCAGCAAACGGAGAATTGGCGATCAAATTCTCTTGGTAATGGATGGAATTGCCGTTGCTGCGCCGAAAATAGAACACGAGTTAACCCAAGGGGAAGTGGAAATCAACCAACTCCCAGATGAAGGCATCGTTCAAGAAGTCGTTGATAAACTCAACGCTCACGGAGGAGATAAACAGGAATGAAGATAGCAAATATTACGATCGTTGGCCTTGCTGCCATTGTTGCGGTGGGCTGTGGCTCAAAGAGCAAAGGCACTTATCAGGCAACTGCAGCGAAGAAGGTTGAACCAGCCAAGGTAACGCCCGGTAACGAGGCCGAGTTGTTCCCAACAAAGGAAGGGTCGCAATGGGTGTATGAAACCGAACAGGTCACTTCTCAAGGCACTCAGGTTGGCGAAGTCATTTTCAAGGCCGTCAAAGTTATTCCGACCGGCGACGGCAACAAGGTTCAGTTTGAGATGGAGAACGGCGGCAAGGTGATTGATCGCCAAACCTGGCTGATCAACAGCAAAGGCATTTTTCAGTTGACCTCAGGACCTCAACAGATTCCTTTTGATCCGCCGCAGCCTGTACTCCTGTTTCCTGCCGAACAGGGGCGAACTTTCAGTTGGCAAGGCAAGGGCGTGACCAGTGGAGGACAAATCGGAACTTCAACGATCAAGTCCACCATCATGGGACCCCAGGAAATTGACACGGGCACCGGGGCAATGAGCGGTATCGCCGTCCAGCAGACGTCAGAAGGTAAAGTCGGCAATCAAGCCTTCAAGACCGCGTCAATGGTCTGGTTTGTACCGAAAGTCGGACTTGCGCGTTACAAACAACAGGTGGCAGCCGGAACGATTACTCTCCGCCTAAAGAACTTCACGTCAAAATAGAATCCATGACAAGAACACTGCTCTTCCTGCTTTTCGGTTCAATCCTCCTGGTCGGCTGTCAACCCAAAGAAGTGGTTGAAAAACCGACGAACCAACCGGAAAGTGGGGGGGCAGCAAACCCGATCGAGTCGAAGCCCGAGGAACCACCCAAACCAACAGTTAGCCTACCAGCCAACCTCAAGCACGACGGTCTTCTTTTCTTTGGCCTAGACTCCGCCAAAACCGTCTCCTACGAAGTTACGGACGACGCTGGAGACGTTCGCACAGGCACCCAGAAGTCTGAGTTGGTCGAGGTTAAGGACGGCAAGGGCATCTATCAGGTCACAAGAACAGGCTCGTTCGGCGAACTGCTCGGCGAGGATCAGCAGGTCGTCGTCACTGACAAAGGAGTTCTTGCGACCGAAATCAAGGGCCAGAAAATTGACCCTCCACAAATGGAGATGCCCGCAGAACTCAAACCTGGCACTACTTGGTCGGTTGCAAACAAGTTCACCTTGGACGGGCGTAAGTTTGAGCAGAAGAACACTTACAAAGCCATTAAGGTTGAGCAGGTGAAGACCAAGGCTGGCTCGTATGAATGCATGTTGATCGAAATCAAGGGTAGCGTTTCGATTGACGGTCAAAAAATGGACCTGCAAACCAAAGCATGGTTTTCAAAGTCGATTGGCGAAGTGAAGATTGAGATGACCACAAAAGTCGGCGGCAAGGATCGGAAGTTCGTCATTGAAGCAGTCTCAGTATCATGATCGCCGCTCTCCTCGCCCTGACTTCGATTCAAGCCGTCTCTGCTTCGGACTATTTCCCCCTGCAGACCGGCACCAAGTGGACCTATCGTTCAGAGTCGGGAGGTTTGTCGGCCACCCAGATAGACGAAGTCGGCACGAAGATCGAGATTGACGGGCGCGAGGCCACACCGATCGTCACGAAAGTGAACGGAAGAACGGTCGGCACTTCGTACTATCGCGTTGACGGCGACACTGTGTATCTCATTGCCGAAGACCCAAAGAAGCCCCTTGTCGACCCGCAACCAGTTCTTAAAGTCGGCGCAACCAAACAGGATTGGTCGTTCGGCGGGCAGACCAGTTTTATGGGCGCTGGTGCCACCATTGATCTCAAGGGAACATCTTCAGCTCCAAAAGCACGGAAGGTTCTGGACCGACAAATCGAGTCGATCGAAGTCCGCCTCGATATGAAAGTCGCAACCTCCGAGGCCCTTGGTATGAATGGTCGGCAAACGTCGGTCTACGCAAAAGGGATTGGCTTGGTTGAGTTACAGAGTGAACAAACCGTTGGAAAGCAGAAGTCAAAGTCGAATCTCCGCCTGCTAAAATTCGAATCACCCACTTCCCCGTGAAAACGCTTGGATGGCTCATCGCAGCATTCGCCCTCGGTCTGGGGGTCTATTTGTTGTCAAAACGCCCGGTAACGGTCGTTGGTCAGCCGTTAGAGATGGCGACGCTCAAACCAGACGGCTCTCCGCCGCCAGAGGCAAAAATCACTGTTGGAGACAAGTCATTCAACGTCAAAGTGGAAGTTGAGAGAAGTGGTTCAGACCTCATCTACCACCTGACGTCAAATGGTCAAGAAATCGAGCAGGAACGCTATCAGTTCCTCAACGAAGAGTTTCACCTTGCTCAGGCAGCAGGTGAGACCTTTCACCCGCCGATGAAGTTGTTAAGCCAAAAGGTGCAGGTGGGGTCTCAGTGGAACTGGGACGGCGAACTTCGATCAGGAGTCCTTTCCACCAAGGCAATGGCGTCAATCAACCTACTCCGCGACTCAGCGTTTGCCCCTTCGGGCGAGGAAGGCTTGAAGGTCTCGGTTGTCCTTACGCTGAACGAGCGCAACGACACCACCAGAGACCTCGCATTTTGGTTCGTCCGTGGTCGGGGAGTCGTCCAGCGCCGCTTTGGCCCGGCTCTGAGAAGCCCGGTGGCATGGTGAACACCCAATGGCCACGGTACCCCTCAGCAACGTAAGGAACTCAAAGGCCGAAGCAATATCTCGGTGGGATTGGTGGCTGGTCTTGGCCGTGATCACTCTTCTCCTTTTTGGTCTGATGTCGCTGTTCAGCATCGAACATGGGGGAGGGGCCAGCCAGTTCAAAAAGCAACTCGTTTCCGTCGCGATCGGTGTCGTGCCCTTTGCGATCTTTGCGTTCGTCAACCCGGAGTTCTGGAAACGCATCGCAAACGCCCTGTATTGCCTCTCGGTCCTCGTTTTGGCGTCCATCTTTGTCATTGGCGAGGAGATCAAGGGGGCACGCCGGTGGATAGATATTGGGCCGCTTCAGTTTCAACCCAGCGAGATTGCGAAACTCTTCTTAATCCTGACTCTCGCAACGTTCTTTATCAATCGACGAGACCGCATTGACACATTCTCAACCTTTGCTTTGTCACTGCTCCACTTGGCATTGCCTTTGGCGCTCGTATTCAAACAACCTCACTTGGGTGCCTCACTCGTCTTGCTGACCATATGGCTATCTATCAGCCTGGCTGCTGGCGTACGGCTCCGATTTCTCGTCGGAACCGTCGTTGCCGCGCTCAGTTTTTTGGGTCTGGCCTTTACTATTCCTGGTGTCATGTCCGATTACCAACGCAAGCGCGTCATCGGCATGTTCGTTGACGACACCAAGGGGAATACCTACCAACCCGATCGAGCGAAGATCGCCTTTGGAGTCGGAGGGTTGACTGGGACCGGGTACCTCAAAGGTCAGGTTAAGCCGGGCGGATTTGTCCCCGAACAACACAACGACTTCATTTTTACTGTCGTCGGCGAGGAAGGTGGCTTGGTGGGTTGCACCTTGGTGCTTGCTGCCTTTGGGCTCTTGTTCTTCCGCCTCTGGCTCATCATGTTCCGAGCGGCTGAGCCGTACTATCGGATGATTGCCGCAGGAATCCTTGGCCTTTTGGCTTTCCACACGATCGCCAACCTCGGGATGAATGTTGGGCTTTTGCCTGTGGTCGGGCTTTGGCTACCCTTGATGTCCTCTGGGGGCACGGCGACATGGCTCTGCTTGGCACTGATCGGCCTGGCACTCAATGTCCAGTCCAGACATCGCGAACAGATGTTCTAACGACCCAATCGCTTCTGCCACAACTCTTTGGCCCGGTCCACAACCGTGCGAAGCCACTCGCGGTGATGGTATTCCTCAGAGTGTTCTTCGAGGGGGGAGAACGTCGGCGGAATTGGCGCATTCTTTACGGCATTCGACTCAAAGTAGATGTCGCCAGCGCCAGAAACTTCAACGGCGTACGCCGAACAATCACGAATCGTGTTCGCACCGATTACGGCCTCACGGGTCTTGACGAGTTCGACTCCTATTCGATGGTTCCGGATGTTCGAGTTCAAAACCCAGTTGTCTTCTCCGCCTTGAATCCGAATCCCAACGTCACCCTGTAAGAAATCGCAATACTGCGAGTGAATACTCGTGCAGTTCACCAGTTCTGCCCCGACCGGCGTTTGGTTGGACTCGACTCGAAACAAGGTTCCAACGGTAACCGTATCCAATCGAAACCCTGGAGCTTTGACGTATCCGAGAAGAACTCGATCTGAATTGCTAAGAACTACCGCCGACTTCGTTTCGATACCCAGAGCAAAGAGATCATCGCACTTGTTCGCACTCAAAGCCTCCGATTTCGTGAACAGGATGTCGCACTTTGTGGATTCGTTAAGTTTAAGCCGAGCATCCGCATCCTCAATGGTGATCTTCGAGCAAGCACTAACCTTCAGTCCACCCTCGTAACCCTGTCCGTGGAGGCCAACAATATGCACGCGTTGACGGCCAGACAAGTTCATCAAGGTGCCCTTCCCGATGAACTTTGCACCGGTGAAGTCAATCTTGATTCCATCCTTGGTGACCTTGAACAGGCCGTCCCCTTTCACATCATCGAGTCGGTAGATCCCCGGCTTCACCTTAAAATTTGACGAGATCGCCAAGTCGTCCTTTGGCGTCACAACAATCTGACCAAGTAACAGAGATGCGATCATAACAGCGACTTCGCAGTTCGAACGAGGTTGTCGACCGTAACGCCAAACTCCTGGTAGAGCCGATCCGCCGGTGCCGATGCGCCAAAGTGATCAATCCCTACCTGAAGGTCGGCGTACTTGGCCCAGCCGAACGTGCTCCCGGCCTCGATAGATGCCGTCGGGATCCCCTTTGGCAACACGGAAGACCTGTAAGCCTCCGGCTGTGTCTCGAAGGCGAACCAACTAGGCAAACTTACGACCCGGGTCGGAAATCCTTCGGACTCCAGCCTGCCCTGAGCCTCAACTGCAATCGAAACCTCGCTTCCGGTGGCAACAAGGATGACTCTGGGGTTGGTTGACGCTTCGCGGAGAACATAACCACCTTTCAAAGCACCTTCAATCGATCCACCAAGAGGCGGAACCGCTTGTCGAGTCAGCATCAACGCGGTGGGCGTATGCTGAGACTCAAGCGCCGCTATCCAGGCTGCCGCTACTTCTGCACCGTCGCATGGACGGACGACGTTGAAGTTCGGAATAGCCCTAAGCCCAGCCAGGTGCTCAATCGGCTGATGAGTCGGACCGTCTTCTCCCAAGCCGATTGAATCGTGCGTGAAGAGGAAAATTGACGGGCACTCCATGAGTGCCGCGAGCCGGAGCGACGCCTTGCAGTAGTCCGCAAACTGAAGGAACGTGGCGCCATATCCGCGTGCACCGCCATGCAAGGTAATCCCGTTCACGATGGCGGCCATCGCATGCTCCCGAACCCCAAAGGAGAGGTTCTTTCCTCCTGGAGTCTGTTTCTGAAAGTGCCCGTACTCCTTCTGGACGCTGTTATTGCTCCCTGCCAGGTCCGCGCTCCCTCCAATCAAGCCAGGGAAGGAATGCGCCACGGCGTTGAGAACCTTGCCGCTGATCGCCCGAGTGGCCATTGGCTCAGAAACCATAGGGATGTCCTGCTTCCAGGTGTCGTTGACGTTGCCGAGCAATGCCTCTGCCTCGTGCGGAAACTCGGCGCGGTATCGAGCGAACAGGTCGCTCCACTCCGTCTCTGCGGCTTGCCCTCGTTGAACCGCTTGACCATAGAACTCCTTGACTTCGTCATCAACAAGAAACTTGGGTTCAAGTGGAATACCCAGCGCTTCCTTGCTCAGTCGGACCTCGTCGTCACCAAGCGGTTCCCCGTGGGCCTTTGATGTGTTCGCTCGGTTGGGACTTCCAAAGCCGATGACGGTTTTGCAACAGATGAGGCTGGGCTTGCCAGTTTCAGCCTTCGCCACGTGAATAGCCTTGGAAACTGCACTCGGATCCATCCCATCCACCTTTTGAACTTGCCAACCCAGTGCCTCAAAGCGTCCGGCGACATCCTCGGTGAACGCAATGTCGGTCGTTCCATCGATCGTAATCCGATTGTCATCGTAAAGGAAAATCACCTTGCCCAGGCCAAGGTGACCGGCTAAAGAGGCCGCCTCGTTCGAAATGCCTTCCATGAGGTCCCCATCCGAGACGATGGCGTACGTGTGGTGATCAACAACGGGAAACCCGTCTCGATTAAATGTCGCCGCGAGATACCTCTCGGCAATCGCCATGCCGATCGCCGTGGCAAATCCCTGTCCAAGTGGCCCCGTCGCCATCTCAACGCCGGCAGTGATCGTGTTCTCGGGGTGCCCCGGGGTCTTGCTGCCCCATTGCCGGAAGTTCCGAATCTCAGCCAGCGACAGGTCGTACCCGGTGAGGTGCAATAGGGCGTAGAGAAGCATTGAGCCGTGCCCTGCGGAGAGAACAAACCGGTCACGGTTCATCCACTTTGGGTTGCGCGGATTGTGGCGGAGATGTTCTGTCCACAGAGCGTGCGCCATCGGAGCGGCTCCCATGGGCATACCCGGGTGGCCCGATTTAGCGGCCTGAACGGCATCCATCGCGAGACCGCGAATGGTGTTGATGCAAGCAGTCTCAATTTGACTCGGGGCGGCAGTCATGGGAGTTAAAAGGGTACCCCGGAGAGCCTATTCGAGCATCAAACCATAAGTCGCGCAGGACTCGCGGATTCGATCCTTCAGCACCTCGGCAAATCGCTCCCGTGCCTCACGATCGCTGAGCCCCTCGGTAACCTCAGCATAGGTGAACGGCTTACCGTAGATCAGCGTGATCGAGTGCCGCTTGAGTTTCTTCGCCCCTCGCGGCAAAGCAATATGAGTGCCAACCACCCCCACGGGGACAACTGGAACCCCAGTGCGCTTCGCAATGAGGGCAACACCCTTGTTTATCGGCCCCATCACTTTCCCATCACCCCGGGTCCCCTCGGGAAAGATGAGGACGGCTTCGCCTTTCTCAAGCAAACCCATCGCATGACGAATGGACTCCGTGTCGCCTTCTCCACGCTTGACCGGGAACGCGCTTACGCTTCGCAAAGCAGGACCGATCAGCCAGTGCTTGAACAACTCCTCCTTGGCCATAAACCACATGGGTCGGGTTACACCGCACGCCACCGCAGGAGGATCAAGATGACTGACATGCAAGGGCGCGATGAGCACTCCGCCTTGACGAGGAAGGTTTTCCGGAGTAATGCTCGTAAACTTCCCGACTCGCAGCCTGAAAAACAAGTTGCGAGTCGTGAACAAAACGAAGTGGTACCACAGCCGTTGGACCATGCCGCCAGCGAGGATACCGCGCTTCCTATTCTGAAGCGATCTCACCAACTAACAACTGACCACTTAGAGCCACTCTTTCAGCCACGACCACAGGTCATTTTCCTTGGTGACCCAGATGTCGGGATGATGCGGCAGATCTTCCCGAACCCGCATCTTGTCCGCCTGCTCACTGAGGATCGCGATCCGAAGGTTGGGTCGGTTCTCACGAACCCATTGCAGAACCTCAACTCCATCATGGATTGGCATCACGAGGTCAATGACGGCCGCATCGAAATCTTGGGACTCCAAGTTTCGAATTGCTTCCGCGCCGTCGTAGGCACAAACCACTTCATAACCCTGTCTCTCCAGGTTCAGTTGAAGCAAACGAACGATGTGCCGTTCGTCGTCGCAAACTAGAATCTTCATTCGCTAACCTACGCCGGGGGCTATCCGCTCTTCAGCCGTCTCAAGTTCGAAGAACTGCTCCTGCTTGGCTCCGATCATCGCGCCGACCATGTTGCTCGGAAACGCCTCCAGTTTCGTATTGTAATCCCGAACGCAGGCGTTATAGTACTGGCGAGCGTTGGCAATCATCTTCTCGGTGTTCGCGAGTTCGTTTTGAAGCCTCGAAAAGTTCTCGCTTGAGTTTTGTTTGGGATATCGCCCTCTTAAGACCAGCATGTTCGTGACCTCTGATCCGAGACGAGACTCAGCCGACGCCTTCTCGGACGTTGGGCCATCCAGAGCGATTGCCAAGGAGCGTGCTGAGGCCACGGACTCTAAGAGCGCTTGTTCGTGCGATGCGAACGCCTTGACCGCCGTGACCAGATTGGGAATAAGTTCCGCCCGGCGTTTGAGATAAACATCAACGTCAGCCCAAGCGTTCCGCACCAGTTGCCGCAATCCCACGATGCCGTTGAACATCAGCACCGCGCCAACCAGGGCAGCACCTACGAGCCCAATGAGCAGGAGCGCTCCAACTCCGAATCCTCCGTACACCACGAATCTAAGAACGTTCGGGGGCTCGCGTAAGTTGCGAAAGGTAACCTTTAGGCTTGATTCGAAGTCGTTTGCAAGCCATTGTCGCGGATGCTGTCGCGTCCCTGATTGAGTCTGGAAAGTTGCCCGCGGGTGACTATCCGGCGATTGAAATCGTGGATACAAAGCAGCCCGAGCACGGCGACTATGCTTGCAACTTCGCCCTAACCGCGTCAAAGGTCGCGGGCAAGAACCCCAGAGAGTTGGGGGAAATGTTGAGTGGGGAGTTAGGGAGTTGGGGAGTTAGGAACTTGGACTCTCCCCTCGCCCCGTCTGCGGGGAGAGGGGCCGGTGGTGAGGGGCAGTCTGGGGAGTTAGGGATTTGGGGAATTGGGAACTTAGGATCAGACCCCCAACCAACTCCCCAACTCCCCAAATCCCCAAATCCGTTCTCATCCATCGAAGTCGCAGGCCCGGGCTTCATCAACTTGCGGCTCAATCCAGCCTGGATCGCGTCATTCGTGCCCGAAATCCTGGCCAAAGGCGAATCGCTCTCCCAAGTCCCCAACTCACCAACTTCCCAAGCCCCTTCCCGGATCAACCTCGAGTTCGTCTCGGTGAATCCTAACGGCCCGATCACGATCGGATCGGGGCGAGGCGCAGCCTACGGCTCAACGTTGGGGAATGTGCTCGAAGCCGCTGGCCACACGGTGCACCGGGAGTATTACATCAACGATGGCGTGAACAGCGAGCAGATGCGCCTGTTCGCGGAGAGTGTGAGGGCAGCCGGAACCGGCCAAGCAGTTCCAGAGAATGGATACAAAGGTGACTACGTCGCTCGTGCTGCCGAGACTCTAAAGTCCCACTGGCTACCAAATGCGCGCGGAAACGCCCGCAACGCAGAACACGATTCCAGACCTGGAGCCCATGGTCGAGCAAAGATCTGGCATGCCGTTGCAGACCTTTATGAATCAACTAAGAATCCAGAACAAGTTCTGCGAGATATGAGTGTGGCGGAGATACAGCACCTCGCAGGCACCGCGATGACCGGAAACCAGGAGGGCGACTTATTGGAGTTCGGTGTCGAATACGACACCTGGTTCTCTGAACAATCCCTCCACGACGCCGGGAAGGTCGAGGAGTGCATCCAGCACCTCATCGAGAACGGGGCTGCCGACGAGGAGCCCTATCGAACCAAACTCAAACTCGGTAAGGGCGGCAAGATTGAGGAAGTGATCCGAGAGGCCCAAATCACTGATGACGACTCTGACTCACCCGAAGAACCCCTCACCCCCAACCCCCTCT
>CALMEF010000279.1 GCA_937862825.1 uncultured Armatimonadota bacterium | reverse complement strand
TCTCTATTGTCTCCATGCAACGATAACTGGTGTCCACAAATATCGCCGCACCCCAGAACGAAGTGAACGGGTAGGGGCCAAAGCGCAGAACCCCACCCGTGGCTGACACAAGCCTTGCCGAGGGTCTTCCCCCTTGGGGGGAAGTCCGTGAACGAAGTGAACGGGTTGGGGCCAAAGCGCAGAACCCCCACCTGTTCGCTGGCGCCCACAAGACTCCCCCGAAACGGGGGAGACGGTTCCTCCTCGCTGTGATTTCCATGGCCGTCTCGGCCATGCCACCATGGCGTCCACCTTGCATCCAAGGACGATTCTCGTCCGGTATGAATGAGGTTCGTTCATACTTGCTGGGCTTGAGTGCTACCTTTGAGAGAGTGATGCGATAGCGCCGAAGTTCTCAACCAACCACTTCGAGACAACGTGCCGCTTCAGGAGCATCAGAAGTAAGAAGTAGGCGCCCATAGCCACTGGCTCCGCCAAGTCCTTACCCGTCGCAAGTCTGACAAAAAATTGAAGTGTTGAAAAGAGCACTAGCGAGAGTGGGACCCAGAGATCGGTTACCTTGAGGGCATCTTTGAAGACCGCCATAACCTCGTGTTTGGCACTGCGAATACTGTTTTGATCAGTAAGAACTGCGATCAGCGCAAACATCGCGGTCATCAGAAGCATCGGTGACAAAGGAGTAAGAATTGAAGTGCCGTCCGCCGACGCGAGAATGACCGCGGCAATCGCGGCACCGGGAAGGGCAGCGACAAAGAATCGCCCGAAGTACTCCATAACGAAGCGTGAGCGTGTCACGGTTGCTGGCAAGAATACCGAACCAAATCTACAGCTAAGTCAACTCCCTTACCGCCTATTTGACGATTCCCCTCCACCTCGGCTGGGAACCATGTCGTTACCCTGCTGGGCGGCGTGGTCATTTAGGAATAGGCACCGGTTCCCCGTTCCCTTGGAAAGTGGAACCTTCGAGGAGGGGAAATGGTGGTGAAACTGTGATTGTTAGCCAACAAACCCAAAAACTACCAACTATCCCCAAATTCTTGGTTGACTTTTTTCGTTTTCAACGGCAATTAAGTAGGGCACCAATCTAATTCCCCCGAGGGGCCGAACAGAAGAAGCAGGGCTAGAAAGGCGCAACTCGTGAATTGCCCGGACGACTTTTGAACCTATTTTCGACAATGACCCATAAAATGCAATGTGAATGATGAACCTTTAGGTTCCTTTTGAACCTGAAAATTTGGACAAAACTGAACTCAAAAGTTGGGCAGAAATCACACCCCTTACCGGAGGCCAACAATTAGCGCTCGCCGGGCAACACGATGCCGCGCATGATGACCCGCTGGGCAAGCAAGAACACAATCAGGGTGGGTAGCGCCGCCAAAGTCAGGGCAGCCATGATGACCCCGCGGGGAGCGATCATCTGAAGTTGATAGATCCAGACCATGATCGTCCACATGCTTTGGTCTTGAGCGACCAGGAAGGCGTACATGAACGCGCCATAGGCGCCCATAAACGCCAGCAGGGCCAAGTAGCCCAAAACAGGACGGCTCAAGGGGAGCGCGATCTTCCATAGCATGGTGGTCTCCCTTGCACCGTCGATCTGGCCGCTCTCGTAAAGTTCTTGTGGCAACGAATCAAAAAACCCTTTGAGGAGGAAGATCATGTAGCCGCTGGCAGCGGTCGGAAGCACGAGCGCGGCGAACGTGTTAAGGAGCCCGAGGTCCTTGAGGAGAAGGAACGAGGGGATCATGGCGACTTCGGCAGGAAAGGCCATGGTCGCGAGGAGAAAGATCAAGATCTTGCCGCTTGCCTTGATTGGAAAACGTGAAAGCGCAAATGCGGCGAGCGGATTGACGATTAGTTGCGTCAGGATGGCCAAAAGGCAGAAGATCGCGGTGTTCCACACCGCACGACCATTGAGGGCCATGTAGTCGAGCACGTACCGATAATTGCGACCCTTGAACTCGGACCGAATCGTGTCGGCAGTCTTCGCGAGGACCTGCTTCTCATACGCGACGATGGGCATGGGCGTTCCCTCGCGCCAGTATCGCTCGGCGGCGCCGTCACGGTAGCGTTCCGGGAGTTGACGCCGAAACTCCTCGTAGAGGCCAGAATCGGGAACGGGAGCGTACACCAACTCTTCAAACTTGGTGGCGTCGCGCTTAATGAACGGAGGCACTTCCGCAAACTGGTTCTGGACCTTGCCCGCGACAAACAACTGCCAAAGCCGATCGATCCGGACTGGAATACGGAACTCGGCTGGGAGATCGGACTTGAAGACCTGCCAATCGTCCCACTTTTTGCCGGCGGTCGGTTTCCAGTTGCCGCGCTCGTAGAGTTCGGTAGGAGGGACAACGGTTTGAAAGGCCACGTTCTCTTCAACGTAGGCTTCGTTGAGTTCCTCGACGGTTGCGAACTTCGTACGAAGCCACCCGCGATAGCGCTCGGTGAGGCGGCTCGTCACTCCGTTTCCAGGCGTCCGAAATCCAGCCGTCCAAGTGTCATTGGGAAGGCTCAAGAGGAACTTCTCATACGCGGCTGCGTCGCCGTCTGTCCCGATGCGTGTAGACGCGATTTGAGCCTTGTCCCCGGCGTACTTGTCGTCGAGGTACTTGGCTTCGAGTTCGACGTCGTCCTTCAGATACTTGGGAACGAGGACGTTGTCGTTCTGGTCGGTTGGGCCCTTCAAGCCCGTCGAAACCATGAGGGCAAAGGGATAGAGAGTGGTAATCGCCCCAACGGCGAGGATGAGATAAAGGAACGCCATGGCGACACGCGCCCTCGGCCTCCTTCTACCCACCTTACCAACTAGGCTCATCGAGTTGGAGTTTTACCTCTTGGCCATCTTTTCGACGATTGCCCATTCGGCATCGCTCACGCGGGTGATGCTGAGTCGGTTTCCTTTCTTGAGAGTGACCATCTCTTCAAGTCCAGGTTCCGCCCTGAGTTCTGCGATGCTGATCACCCGGGAGTACTTCTCAAGAAACTCTACATCGTGGACGACCCAACGCGGATTGTCCTTGGGGCTTTTCTCGTCAAAGTAATCACTTGAAGGGTCGAACTGAGTCGGATCGGGATAAGGCTCGCCAACGATCTTCATCGTGCCCACAATCCCAGCCTCCGGGCAACTTGAGTGATAGAAGAAGGCCAAGTCACCGTCCTTCATCTCATCACGAAGGTAGTTGCGGACGACGTAGTTGCGACACCCTTCCCACATGTTGGGGCTCTTCGCCGCAAGGTCGTCTATGGAGTAGGTGTCCGGTTCGGACTTCATGAGCCAATAAGCCACATTTCTCTTCTCTGAACCCCTCTCCACGATGTTTGTGCGTGGGGAGGGGCAGGGGTGGGGAATCTACCGTGCGAGCGCTCCCTTTAGCGCCTCAACCACGCGAACCTGGGTCTCCTCGGTGATCTTCGGCCAGATTGGAAGGCTCAGCACCTCTGCCGCGCACTGCTCGGCAATCGGGATCGTCAAGTTCATTCCCGCGTAGACCGGGAGTTTGTGCATTGGAACCGGGTAGTAAACGAACGAAGAGACGCCAGCCTCTTCGAGTGACTTCTGAACGGCGTCACGCTTGCCGCCGCCAATCTTGATCGTGTACTGGTGGTACACGTGGGTCGTGTAGCCAGCCTCGTAAGGTGTGGTGACTTCATCAACCTCGCTGAGCAACGCATTATAGCGCTCGGCGGCCGAGCGTCGACCCTGGTTCCACTCGTCAATGTGCCGCAACTTAATGCGAAGAATGGCAGCTTGGAGTTCGTCGAGCCGAGAGTTCACGCCGACGACTTCGTTGTAATACTTCTTTCTCGCGCCGTGGACTCGCAACATTCGGACGGTGTCGGCAAGCGCATCGTCGTTGGTAGTAAAGAGGCCGCCGTCTCCGCAACCACCAAGGTTCTTGGAAGGGAAGAAACTAAAGGCGCCAGCCTCGCCAATGCCACCAACCTTTTGGTTGTGATAGTCGCCGCCGAACGCCTGGGCACAATCCTCGAGGATCGTGAGCCCGTGCTTGTCAGCCAACTTCTGCAGCGGCTCCATGTCCGCAGAGTGGCCAAACAGGTGAACTGGCAGGATCATCTTCGTCTTCTCGGTGATTGCCGCGGCAACCTGGTCAACGTCCAAGTTGAATGTTTCAGGATCGATGTCGACCATGACCGGCGTGGCTCGGAAGTGGGAAATGGCTTCACCTGTCGCAAAGAAGGTGAACGGAGTGGTAATGACTTCGTCGCCGGGCTTGATGCCTAAAGCGTGGACTCCAAGGATCAGGGCGTCGGTGCCAGAGTTGAGTCCAACGGCGTGCTTGACTCCAAGGTAGGTTGCCGCTTCTTGCTCAAACGCTTTGACGTTTGGTCCCATGATGAACTGCCCGGCCCGGAACACGTTCTGGACCGACTCCATGAGTTCGTCCCAGATGGACTCGATTTCGGGAGACATGTCGAGGAGCGGGACTTTTGAAGGAGCAGTGGCGGACATGCCCTCAATTTTGACATGTTGGTGGCCGGGGATTTGGGGAGTTAGGAATTTGGTGAGTTGGGAGGATAAGGGAGTCGTGCGATGGCTCCGATCTGCTCCGATTCCCCAAATTCCTAATTTCCTACCTCCCAGTTTCCACGCTACACCCGCGCGTTCGGTCCAAAGTTCGCCGTGTAATACTCAAGCACGTGCGAACCTGGAGCCGAGATTCGATCGATCTCCTTCAGAACCTTCTCGCTGAGTTGCACGCAACACGCTTCAGCGGACTCAACGAGTTGCGCTTCTGAACGCGCCCCGATAATCGGCGACGTGATACCAGGTTGTGAAGCGACCCAAGCCAGCGAGAGGGTTGTCAGGGACATCTTCTCCCGGTCGGCGATCTTCTTCAACTTCTTGACCATCGAAGTCGTCGTCGCGTTGACACGGTTCATCGGGTCGGACTTCGTGTACCGTCCGTCGCCTGGCTTACCGTCCAGGTATTTGCCGCTGAGTTGACCGCCTGCAAGCGGTGACCAGGGAATGACGCCATACTCATAGGTTCGGCAGAACGGCAGAAGTTCACGCTCTATTCGGCGATCCAACAGGTTGTAGGGAGGTTGCTCGCAGACGAATCCTCGTGTTCCCAGTTGCTTGGCCACGTAGTGGGCTTCGCAGGCCTGCCAGGCTGCAAAGGTAGAGCAACCCGCGTATCGAATCTTCCCGGCACGGGTCAGGTCGTCCAGCGCTCGCAGCGTCTCGTCAATCGGGATCGCTGGTTGAGGGCGATGGATTTGGTAGAGGTCGATCCAATCAGTCCCGAGCCGTTTCAACGAAGAATGGCAAGCCTCGATGACGTGCTTGTATGAGTTGCCCCACGCGTTGGGGTCGGTGTCGTCCATCTTCCCGTGGCACTTGGTGGCAATGACGAGTTTGTCCCTCTTGCCTTTGATCGCCTTACCGAGGATGGTTTCGCTGACGCCTCGTGCGTAGACGTCGGCGGTATCGAAGAAGTTGATACCAAGGTCGATGGCCTTGTCGGCAAGGGTGAGGGATTCCTTCTCGTGGGAGCCCCAATCATTCGGCTCCCAGCCAAAGGTCATGGTGCCCATGCAAGCCACGGAGACTTGCATGCCGGTTCTGCCGAGCAATCGATAGTCCATTGCGTTCAGTCTACGTTATCGAGCGCCTTTTGCCCGGTTTTAACTGTTCGCATGTTTGCACGGCTTTTAGGTTCAAATGTGTCCAAAAATTTAGGTTCAAAATAGGTTCGCCGTATCATCATTCACACGCACTTTGTTGCCCAACAGCGACCAACAGGTTCAAATCCTCACGTGCCGTATCACAAAAGAGCGGCTGCTGACGATTCTCGCAGAGGACGCTAGTGGAAGGTCTGCGCATTTTCTCGGCTGAAAGTTTCCCAAAGCCGCAAAGGCCGCCAAGGGGACGAATCTGTTTCTTGATATTTGTTGCCTCACATCTATTAAGCCGTCGCAAAGCAATTTTGTCAACCAATTTTCTCCAGAGAGATTCCTGACGCACTCTTCTCACAAGGTTTCTCGGGACCACCTAGCCTAAACACCTCAAGGTTTTCTGCGGCGCAGAACCAAAAGTGTAAGCCCACCCGCCATCGCAAGCCACGTTCCAGGTTCAGGAAGGATCGTGTCAATATGAGAAATCTGTACCCACCTTTCGCTACCACCAGAATCGGTCGGGAAGTAGAACTCAAAAGAAACTGAGTCAGCAGCGGCTAGGCTTGCCTCTGAGAAGGCCAAGGGTGTTGCTTCAATAAAGAGGTTGGCGTACCCAAGGAAGTTTGAAGCAGTTTCAAGGACTTCACCGTTCCTTCGCAAGATGCCACGTACTTCAAACGTCTGGCCGGAATCTGAGGTGTGCCAGATTCGAAAGCCCCCTAAGCCGCTGAGTCCCAGGTTCTGTCCGGAACCAGCGTTGTTCAAAGTCTTGCCAAATCCAGTATTCCCAAGTTCATCTCCAGACCCGTCGTACAGGAGAGTCACTATGGCGCTTCCTTGTGAGCCGCCAAGAGCAATAGGTCTCCCATATCCACCGACCGTGTAAAACTCACGTTGATAGAAACTATTGTATTCGTTGCGAGAATAAACCGTACCAAACTGCGAGTCCAGTGAATGGCTAATCTCACGGTCTCGCTCACCACCGAGCATATCACCTGTGACTACATCAACTACCGACCTACCTCCAAACAGTGTAGTAAGAGTGCGGTCAAATGCGTGATTAATGGGCGCGAATGAGTCGATCATAACACCTTGAGCGGGTGAAGACAATACTAACAGCCAGAGCGCCGCCGTCAAGTTAGGGTTGTTCATCATTTCCATGTCTTACTCCTTTATTCCAGAAACTGCCCTTGTTTGATCTCGTGATCAGAGCATCTCGTGAAGTCTCGGGCAAACCTACGCGCTTAGCCCATGCCATTGCTGAGAGATAAGTTCTCTGCACCAGTGTGGGCAATATGTCAATGAATGTCCCCTCGAAATTCTGAGTAGATCTCCTTCCAGTTGCCTGCTCCAACCGTGTAGTCAGTGAACGTGTCCGAAACCGTAAAGTGAATCACGTGATTTACATCTAAGTCACGCAGCTTGTCAAGGTAAGCGAGCCGGGCCTGACCAACTATTTCGTAGTTCAAGAAGTAGTTAGCGTCTCGGGAGCCGACAGGGTACGTAGTCTTGTCGTCCGCCATGCCCAAGAAACGGGTATGAACGCCTGCTTCTGTCATCGTCACAACGTTGTTGTTGATCCGCGGGTTAGCCCGCAGGAGATTCATCTTGTATTTGATGCACTGAGAGTCCCCACTGTCGTTGCCACGATGATCAAAGCCATCAACTGCCATCTCGGCATATTCAACTGGTCCGAGAGTCGGCCATACGTCCAACTCGGGATGGATGCCTGTGGTCTCAAGGTCGAATGCATTGTAGTAACAGTTCAGCCCGTACGACATCATGCTTCCAGCCTTTCTAGTCAGTCCGCATACTCGCTAACCGGGCACCGTTGGCAGAATCGGTTATCAACCAGATTTCGTGATGGCAAGCCCCATAGCGTCAATGCAAGGCCTTTGGTGTAGCGTACGATCTGCCCGCCTCACCGCCGTACCTTCCTCCCCCTCCGAAGAAGCAGCGCAAGCCCACCCGCCATCGCAAGCCACGTTCCGGGTTCCGGAAGGATCGTGTCAATATGAGAAATCTGCTCCCAGCGTGGACTACCGGAGTCTGTTGGAAAGTAGAATTCGAAGGAAACCGAGTCTGCCGCGGCTAGGCTCCCCTCAGAGAAGGCAAACGGCATTGCTTCAATAAAGAGGTTGGCGTATCCCAGCCAATTTGTTACCGTTTCAAGGACTTCCCCATTCCTACGCAGAAGTGCCCTGACTTCAAAAATCTGGCTTGAATCAGAGGTATGCCAAATTCTAAAGCCGCCTAAGCCGCTAAGTCCTAAGCCTTGCCGAACACCGCTGTTATTGATCGACTTGCCAAATCCGGTGTTTCCCTGCTCATCTCCAGTTCCATCGTATTGCAAAGTAACAACAGCACTGCCAGCGCTTCCACCATTCGCAATACTTCTTCCTACACCACCCACTGCATAGAACTCTCGTTGATAAAAACTATTGTACTCGTAGCGTGCGTATACAGTTCCGAATTGAGAATCGAGTGAATGTCTTATCTCACGGTCTCGCTCACCGCCGAGCATGTCGCCCGTAACCACATCGACCACGGATCTGCCACTAAATGGGGTACTCAGAGTACGGTCGTAAGTATGGTCAATTGGCGTGAATGAGTCGATCATAACGCTCGGAGCGCTAGAAGCCATTGTGATAAGTGCTAAGGTCAATAATAAGTTAGGGTTCTTCTTTGTCGCCATGTCTGACTCCTTTATTCCAGAAACTGCCCTTGCTTTGTCGCGTGATCAAAGGATCTCGCGATGTCTCGGGCAAACCTGCACGCTTAGCCCATGCCATTGCTGAGAGATAAGTTCTCTGCACCAGTGTTGGCAAGACGTCAATTTGAATGTCCCCTCGAATTTCTCCGTAGATTTCCTTCCAGTTGCCTGCTCCGACCGTGTAGTCAGTGAACGTGTCCGAAACCGTAAAGTGAATCACGTGATTTACATCTAGCCCACGAAGTTTGTCTAAGTATGCTAGGCGTGCTTGTCCAACTATCTCGTAGTTCAAGAAATAGTTAGCGTCTCGTGATCCCACACCGTAGTTGGCTTTATCATCGGTCATGCCCAGGAAACGACTATGTACCCCTGCCTCGGTAATGGTAACAACGTTGTTATTAATTCGCGTGTTGGCTCGCAACAGTTTCATCTTATAGTGAATACATTGAGAGTCTCCGCTGTCAACACCACGATGGTCAAATCCATCAACCGCCATTTCGGCATACTCGACCGGCCCGAGAGTCGGCCATACGTACAACTCTGGATGGATGCCTGTGGTCTCAAGGTCGAATGCATTGTAATAGCAGTTCAGCCCGTAAGATAGCGTGTTGTTGGCCCGAACCAAGTCGATCCAGTTGTCTCCGGTTGTCGCCGCCTGGTCAAAGGAAGACAATTCGACGCTCAGTTTCTTGGCCGTGAACGCTGGGCTGACGCACGGAAGTCCCATAAGGTCCATTTCCGAAAGTTCGATCGTGAAAAACTCCAAATAAGCGGCACCGTCGTAAACGTTCCCACCTGTCAAGTCGCTCTGGGCATCCCATAGGCCTTCATCCGCCGTGTTTCCAGTTGCGTAATCTAAACCAAACGTCGAGTAGAAAGCATCGTTTAAAGGCGGAGCGCCCGCCCCTCCTATCGCAGGCTCGTTGCCCAATTCAAGGATGATCCACTCGCTTGGATTGAGACCGTAACTTACGTAAATTTCAACGACTTTCGCAATGACCGCGTTTTTCAGGTACGCGCACCTGCGGACAAAGGCAGTTGTTGAATCAGGATTGCCTAAACCGTCATTGCCCAAAGGCGGACGCTTCACACTCTTCCAGTTCTGATCCGTGCCCCCCGTGCCGCTCTTGTTGAATGGCTTCCAGTTGGCACTGTTATGTGGAGGACCCTCCCCACCGAGACCAAGTTGGACTTTCAGTCCACATGCCGCAAGCCTTCGTACGACCGTGGGTGTCCAGACCGGGCAAACTCCAACTTTGTCACGTGAGTTGTTTGCCACCGTATCGCCAAAGGTTCTGGCTCCAGTGTCGGTGTTTTTGATGGCGGGACCGTAGGGAATGCCGATCTGGTCATGGGCTCGGATGAGCCAAAAACGCCACTTGCGCTGTGAGATCAGTTTGCCATTAACGTGATAACCACGAAACCTTATTGGCCGGTCAATGACAATGAGGTGACAGCCGATGTTGACCTGATTGACTTCACCGAAGGACGTAATCTCAAGCGTACCCCCCCCCCCCCCCAACTAAACGCCCACAAAAAATAGCATCCCCAAACCGCCTGCCAACACCCACCCCAACACCCGTGTAAGCAG
>CALMEF010000278.1 GCA_937862825.1 uncultured Armatimonadota bacterium | reverse complement strand
CATGCGGACACTCCCGGTCCGGTAGAGCGCTGCGTTCGCTTGGCGGTGACCGCCTCGGTAGAGGCGGTGCTTGTTCGTCAGGGCCTGACGACGCGGGGATCGGACAGGTGCCGCAGAGCTTCGCGAACGCTGCTTCGGAACGGATTCTCTCGGGGTTGTCGCCGAACACGATCAGGATCTCGGCCGCGCAATCGGGACCGATGCCGTAGGCGTCGCGCAACGTGGGTGACGCCTGGGCGGTGAGGTCGTCGAGCACGGCGTCATGAGCGGCGATCTCCGCGTCGAGGTCGAGCCAGCGGCGAGCGAGAGCTCGCAGGGTGTGCTTCGCGGAGGCGGTGGTGGAGTCGATGCTCCCGATTGGATCGTTGGAGAGTTCGACGGCTACAACCGTCATTACGATGCTGATATCAATTTGACCGTGCGCCGAGACGGATACGCCGTCGCCGACGTTCGATTCCGAAATGGTAAGCGTCAAACCCAGACTGGTAACTACCGAAATGATCGCCTCACGCTGAGCGGCGTGGGCTTCAGCGTCAAGAAGACTGGAAACGGCTTCACGACCGAGCAACTTGGCGACCGCAACAACTGGATGGAGTACACCCGACACGGCTCTGGTGGTGGTGGTGGCGGTTGGGGCTCCTGGGAGAACGCCCCAGGCTGGATGACCGGCACTTTCCGAGGCTATAACAACCTGTACGATGCTGATGTTGAGATCACGGTTGCCAAAGGCGGAGAAGCAACCGTCTACGTGAACTATAAAGATGGTCGACGCCAGCGACAATCAGGCGGCTATCGCAATGGACGCCTCAGGATCGAGGGGATCGAGTTCAATGTCAGCAAAACCTGGCGAGGCATCTCGGTCCAGCAAGTCGGGGACTCGCAAAACAAAGCCGAGTATCGGCGAGTTTAGGCCGCCCTTAGAAGCAGAAGAGGCCACCTCGATGGATAGTCGAGGTGGCCTTTCCAAGTTTTCTAGTCGTCCCCCAAGTGTGTCAGGCCAATGGGAGCCGGTTCGGTCGTCCGACGTACTTAGGCTTCGCCGCGCATGTGTCCAAACGTTGGCTCGAACGGGATTAGACCCAGTCGAGTTGCCGCGCGGAACGCCTGCACTCGGTTGTTAACCTGTAACTTGTCGTAAATGTTGGCAAGATGAAAATCGACAGTTCGCTTGGATACGAACAGAACGTCAGCGGCTTCCTTGCTGCTGTGGCCCTGTGCGATCAAACTCAGTACCTCGATTTCCCGTTTTGTAAGGCGAACCGCACGCTGTGGAGCATCCGGTCGCGCTGCATTAGGCATTGGCATGTTTCTTGACCCACCCTCTTCCTTGATTAGTTTTCTAACCGCCATTTAAGTCTTTCCACACCTTCCGGGTTGTTTTCACATGCACACCGAAACTTTCGGCGTTCTTCAATCTTCATTCGTTGTTTCGAACCTCTTTGTAGGATGGTCGAGCGCTCACCGTGTACGATTGTTAAGAGGCTACTAATGTTCCCTGGACCCCTCACCAGCCAAAATGTGAGTCCCCAGAGCCGGCTTGCACACCGCAAAATTTCCACGCTTCCCTGTTGTTAACTCATAGCGAGAGGACGTCGAGTACAAGAACGACTCCACGCGAGAGGCCTCCACCAAGGCCACACAAGATCCTCCGAAGCCAGCGCCGGTCATTCGGGCACCAATGCAGCCCGGGGCGTCCCATGCCGCTTCGACCATTGCATCCAAAGCAGGAGAACTTACTTCGTAGTGATCGCGCAGACTCTCGTGGCTGGCACGCATCAACAAACCGAGTTTCAGGAGATTTCGCTTGTCCAAAGCATCAACGAAACTGATACACCGGGCGTTCTCAGTCACAACATGCAAGGCGCGCTTGTAGATTGTTTCTGACATGTTCCCCCAGTTTTCCTCCACCAAGTTGACCGACGCGTACCGAAGACTCGTGACCCCAAGGGCCTCGCAGGCTTGCTCGCACTCCTTTCTACGCTCGTTATAGGCCGATTCTGCCAAATCTCTTGGAGTTGCCGTATCCAACAACACAATTGCTAAGTCGTCCGGGACGTGCGCGTAAGTAATTTCCAGCGACTTCGTGTCGATGAACATCGCGTGGCCCGACTTCCCCATCGCCACCGCCAACTGGTCCATGATCCCGCAGTTGACCCCAACAAACTCGTTCTCGGCACGCTGCGCCATCTTCGCCAGTTCCAAGGGTGAGTGGCCCAGTCCCGCCAATTGATTCCATGCCGTCGCAAAGCCAAGTTCAATGGCGGCACTACTGCTGACCCCCGAACTCATAGGGAGCGTCGCGGCAACGGTACCGATCAGATTGGGCAGTTTCGAGTTTAGAGCCCATGCGATCCCCGCAGGGTACTTCGCCCATCCTTGAACTTGGCCCGGCACCAACTTCGCCACGTCAAAAGGTACGGCTTCGCCCTGCTCCTTCGAGAAAAGGAGAGTTGGCCCGTCGGTCCTGCTGAGCGCCAACGTCACGTACTTGTCAATCGCTGCGGGAAGGACAAAGCCGTCGTTATAGTCGGTGTGTTCCCCAATCAGGTTCACGCGACCAGGCGAAACGACGATGATTTCGGGCTCTGTTCCGAACCGATCTCGGAACGCATCGGCAACCTGCACAGGTTCATTATGAAGCAATGAAGTCCTTTGTGGCACTGGCGTTCGCCACCGGTTTCCACGACCGAATCTCCGACGCTTGCCCCAGTTTCAGCCCTGAGGTTCTCAAACTTGACCGCCGAATATGGAAGAAGTCAAGTAAGCGCCGTTTGTGACCCAACTACCCTAGCCGCCCGGGTCGCGGCGGCGCCTCTTGCTTCTTTGGCGTAACCAGCAGCGGGTAAACTCTAGATACAACGAACCATGTCAGCACCTGCCAGTACCGACCAAGTCAAGAAGAATTACCTCACCGGCCTCAAGGAAGCGCTGGACGAAGAGATGGCCCTAAACCCGCATATGCTGTGCATGGGAGAAGACATCGGCATTCTGGGTGGTGCCTTTGGCGTCACAGAAGGTCTGCAGGCAAAGTACGGCAAGGATCGAGTTTATGACATGCCCATTAGCGAAGGCGGCATTGTCGGCACTGCAGTAGGTGCAGCGTTGAACGGCAAGACGGTCATGGTCGAGATGCAGTTCATTGACTTCATCTCGTGTGGCTTTGATCAAATCGTCAACATGTGCGCGACTTATCACTATCGCACCGCAGGTGAAGTCTCCATGCCGCTGGTTATCCGCGGACCCGCTGGCGGTTACGGTGGGGGTGCGCTCTATCACAGCCAGATGAACGAGGCATGGTTTGCGAACTCTCCCGGCCTCAAGATCATTGTGCCTTCAACCCCGCGCGATGCGAAGGGGCTTCTAAAGTCGGCTCTTCGAAATCCTGATCCCGTTATCTTCTACGAGATAAAGGAACTCTATCGAAAGAACGACATCTCGGAGGAGATTCCCGACGACGAGTTGATCCCGATCGGCAAGGCTTCAGTCAGGCGTGAAGGCTCTGACCTTACGTTGGTGACGTACGGAAACAACGTCTATCACTGCCTGGAGGCTGCAGACACGCTCGCTGGAGAGGGTTACAGCGTCGAAGTGATCGACCTTCGAACCTTGGTTCCGCTTGACGAAGAGACAATCCTGGAATCGGTCAAGAAGACCAACCGGGTTGTCGTCGTCAACGAGGCGCCGAGAACCTGCGGATTCGCTGGAGAGGTCGTAGCGAGGATCAGTGATCTCGCGTTTGAGCACCTCGCCGCTCCTCCGCTTCGAGTCACCCGACTCGACACGCCAGTTCCGTGGGTCAAGCCGCTGGAAGACTTCGTGCTCCCCAACACCGACAAGGTGCTGGATGCTGCTCGACGTGTCTTGAAGTTCTAGTTTCTGCTAACTTACAGAGACGTTGGCTAAAATGTTGGGGCACGACTCTAACTTTGGAAATCGCCCGGAGCGGGTTTCCTTCAAGAGCGTGCGGAGGCTTGGGTGAGTGTTCGCATCGGGCTACTGGGTGGACTCGTTGTTACTGCGCGTGAAAATCAAGTCAAGTTTCGGTCACGAAAGGTTGGCTTGCTCCTCGCATTGTTAGGACTTCACAAGGGGAAGGCAGTCTCGTCGTTTACGATCCAGCAACTTCTCTGGCCAGATTCTGATGGGGATCGGCAAAACCAAAATGTTCGCCGGGCGATTGCTGACCTACGTGATGCGTTTGAAGAAGCGGGCGAATCGCGCGATCTGATCCAGACGGGGCCCGGCACTGTGACCCTGATCGAATCCGATGTTGAATCGGACGTTGAGCAACTGACGCTGTTGCTTAACGAGGATGGCGATGGCGACCGAGATTTGCGCGCTGTGTCTGCGCTGGCTCTGTATCGAGGTTGCCTGCTCGAAACCTTCGAAGATGACTGGATCTTTGCCTATCGGCGGCAGTTCGAGGAACTCTACTGCAGTGCTGTTGAAGGGCTTTGCGAGAGATTGGTCAAAACGGGATCGTCAAGAGAGGCCGTTCGTATCGCGACTGAGGCCACCATTCGTGCCCCCCTTCGAGAAGAGCCTTATCTTGCCTCGATTCGAGCGTATGTCGCGCTGGGCAACAGTTCAATGGCCCTCCAGCAGTTTGAGGCACTGGAGAGGATGCTTGATGATCACTTTGGTCAGACGCCGTCCACGGAGGCCCATCTGGCTCTTGACGGGCCGATCCAGCACGCTTCAGTCAAGGAAAAGCACCCGCCATCAGCGAACTCAACAGATTTTTACATTCTTCGAGACTCTGACTATCAAGTTGAGAGGGCGCTTGAGAATAACGAAGGGGTGATTCTGATCTTTGGTCCCCGTCAGGTGGGAAAAACTTCGTTGCTTGGCCGAATGGCTGGGACCCTTAGAAGGGACAACAGCAAGGTGGTAATCACCGACTTCCAAACCTTCGGACGCTCCGAAGTTGAACGTCAGGAGACACTCTACCGAGCCCTCCTGAACAGTCTGGCGTCGCAACTTGGCCTGACCTATGAGCCCTCTTGGAATGAGTGGGTCGGAGCAAACTCGAACTTGGATGATCAGGTCCGAAAGTTGTTAGACCAAGTTCCAACAAAGGTCGTGTGGGCGATGGACGAGGTAGACCGCGTGTTCGGAACTGAGTATGCCGATGACTTCTTCGGACTCGTTCGAAGTTGGCACAACCGTCGAGCCCTTGAGCCAACCGGTGCCTTCGGCAGGCTGAGCCTGGTGATTAGTTACGCAACGGAGGCTCATCTGTTCATGAAGGACTTGAATCAATCGCCGTTTAATGTCGGAGTCAGAGTGAGGCTGAGAGACTTTTCACACGAGCAAGTGGCTAGTTTGGCCAACCACTTTGGCGAGGTTGCTCGTTTCTCGAAGGACGTTTTTGATATCACGTGCGGGCACCCATTTCTAACCCGGCGGGCGCTCTCGTTCCTTTTTGGCGGAAGAACAGTTGAGGAACTCCGACGCCTTGCGGCATCCAATGACGGACCGTTTTCGGACCATTTGAAGCACTTATCAAACTTAATCAGGCAAGACCAGCAAAGTGTGGAATGCGTGAGACGTGTACTCGACGGCAAATGTTTGGATTCGCCTCAGGCGGCCCAACACCTTTGGTCAGCCGGCTTGTTGAAAACTACAAGTTGCGAAAGACCAGAGTTCCGAGTGCCTGCCTACCAAGATTATTTTGCGTCAGTCTTCTTGGGATAGGGGGTAGTTCGCCAGCGCCTAATTGGACCATCAGGTTGAATGCTAACCAAAGTCTGGCCACCTTCGATAAATGACAAGTGCTCAACTTCGCGACTATGCCCGTAGAGCACCGTTAGCATCTTGCCCGTCTCAACGTCCCATATGCGAACCGTCCCATCACCGCCTCCACTAGCAAGACGCTTTCCGTCAGGCGATAGGGCTACACTTCTCGCGTTTGATGCGTGCCGGGACAATGTCCTTATCGCCTTGCCTGTTTTTAGGTCAATGACCTGTATATGACCATCGTCCAGAGCACCAACGATCACCGAAGAACGCTCTATGAAGACACCATCGTGCATCGTAAAGGGGGCAAACTCGGCGGTTCGGATCACTCGATCTAACGTTTGATCCCAAATTGTGACAATTCCGGTAGATCCGCAGAAGACAACCCATCGGCCACCTGGGGATCTCAAGACTGATGACGGGCTGTCAGCAGGCAGCTCGCGAAAAGAACGCTTGACAGGGTCATAAATTCTCGGTTCCATCACCTGTTCGGCTTGAAAAGGCCAGCCCGCAAAAACTATTTGCCCGTTGGTCAGCGGTACACAAATTCGGCCCTTCTCATAGCCTTTCGGACTTGTCACCACAACAGTCCCAAACCTTGGATCAACCCAGTTCCTCCCCAAATTCGAATCAAACGCCATAAGTCGATTTGAAGCATCAACCCTCGTGTCAGCAGAGGAGCGTCCACCTATTTTTATCTTGTGAGGGACTGGCTGTAGAACTCTCAAGTCATGAACTACTAACTCTTCACCACTCCCAGAGAACAGATTAGAGGTTTCAGGATCAATCCAGTCGGGTTCATACTCCTTCGTAAACACCTCCTCTGCACATGCCTCAGAAAAGGACACGACCCAAGCATGGTTGTAAAAGCAGAGAAGATACTCACCATCTGGACTCCAGTAGGCGTCTCTACAACCCGATATCCGACCAAGCGGTTTGAGGTTTTCCCCCTGAACCAAAAAAAAGTGCGATACTAGGCCAGCAGTGGCAACGCTCAGTTTCCGGCCATCTCTCGAAAGATCCATGCGCCACACAGGAGTGTTACCCAGTGAGATACCGAAGCACCTCGCTTTGGAAAGGACATCGTAAACAGCAAGTTCTCCGTCAAAGAAGCCGACGAAGAGGAAGCGATCATCGCTGGAAAGTTGAATGCTTGATGCAGGCTTGCCAACGGGAATAGCGCAGGTCGCAACCAAGTCTGACAGGCGTATCAACAAGACTTTACTGTCAGAAATGTTCCGCGTGTTTGCAATCACGGCAATGCTCTTTCCGGAAGGGGACATGGTGGGACGATCCCACAAGGAGTTAGACGCCCGCCTTACCTGCCTTGTTTGGACATCGTAACACCAGAGCTGCCCTCGTTTCTTGCCCACTACGAAGCGACCATCCCTAGACACTATCGAGTTGGGTCGCCAATAGAGATCAGGCACCTGATCACTCCAAAGCCTTCGCCGCCCTACTGTATCCCAGACATCGATTCGCCCAGCCCAAGAAATGTCCACCAAGCGGTCACCAACAATCTCGAAGGCCGCGCTAAGTTGACTTGATGGGCTTGAGATATACCGAACAACTCTTCCACTTGAAGCATCTAGCCAAGTGATTCCAGACTTCCCACGAGCAACAATGGATTTCCCATCCAGTGACCATCGAAAGTCTAGGTTCTTCCCGTCATCACCCATCAGAGTCTTACCAATCACGAGGTGGTGCCAATACTCCCACTCCCAGCCCTTGAATGGACTGGATTGATGCCGTCGAACTAACTCAATAACGCCAGCCACATTGTTGTCTTTCCAAAACTGACTTGCAGACAACATTGCGGAGCAATATGCTTCGTACTCCGAACTCGAACGCGCCTTGTTCGCAACTTCGGCACTTTTGATCGCACTTAGGGCCGCAAACCCTACGACCAGTAACAGGACAGCAAAAGCGAGTGCAGTCCGCAAAGCTGCCCGCCTTGCTGCATACACTTGGCGGCGATGTTCGGCTCCAGGCATACTAGCCCGAGACCATCCGAGATTGAAAATCTGCCTGTATAATCTGTTCCGTAACTTCAACTGACCATTGGCATCAATGGCAACCCCAGCAAGCCGAAGGGATGCAATTATCGGATTCTCAGAGTCGTATGTTACTCGCGAGCCACGCAAAATACGTTGAAGCAGGCCAAGCACCTGTGTTCGAGCCTCTATCGGGTCAGCACCACTTATCTGCGGAGTCAGGAGCCGTCGTTCTACGTCAGCCAGATTCGCTTCATTTTGCCTTGACTCAACCGACAAAAACATCCATTTGACAATATCGTCAACAGCTCGGGGTCCTTTAGGTAGTTTTTTCTGTGCAAGTTTGCTACAGACCAACTGCGTAAGATAGGGATGGCCATTTAGCCAATAATGGATCCGTTCTAAGATCGCAGTTCCGTGTGCTCCGAGGGCACTGGCATAGGCCATAGTCTCCTCAAGAGAAAAGTCAGAAATTTCGATCCTCGTCCCGATATTGAACGGTGTGATCTCAGGGTTGCGAATGAGTTGTCCTGGAGTTGCGACTCCCACGAGACAGAAGGTAAGCCTTTCGAATCCCTTTCGATCTGCGCGGCGATTGTAGCAGTCGCGGATGGCAGCGAAGAACTCGTCAGTGGGAAAAGGCAGGGCTCGGACGAAGTCAACCTCGTCAACGAATATGACAAGTGGATCCTCACCCTTGGTGAGCACAACGTCCTTAATTGCGCCAATCCACCGCGCGAGTGGACCCACCGACTGGTTCGCGGCCCAATACTCAAACAATGCCGAGGACACATCGAGTTCTTGACCAATTGCCGCGAGTAGGCCCGCGTACCATTGCTCTGGCGTAACATTCGCCCCGATGCGCTGAAGGTCAAGTTTTACGGTGCGGACGCCCGCCTCGTGAAGTTTGACGATGGTTCGCGCAACCATTGAGGACTTGCCCTTCTGGCGCGAATCCAGTAAGAAAACATACTCTCGGGCCAGAAGGGCGGCAAGCAGATCAGCATCGGCTTGTCGCTCAATGTAACTTGCGGCTCCGGGATCCATGGTCCCTCCCGGCCGGAAGAAGGTCGTACTCTCTGCCATCGATCTTATCTTACGCCAAGGGGTATGACGTATCCCTCCGAGGACCGAGGCTCAAGTCGAACCAACATTCCGGCACAAGAGTCATAAACACCGTCGTCAGGGCTTCCACGATGGGTCGCAATCAATGGCGCCTGAGGTGGTGATCCTCTTGACACTTGACCCATTTGGATTCATCGTGAAAACGTCTTGAGATCCATTTCGTGTACTCCAGAACACAATCTTAGTTCCGTCAGAGGACCAGTTAGCCTCGGCGTCGGTGGCAGCGTTGTTGGTAAGCCTGGTTTGGGGACCAGAGCCGTCTGCGTTCATCACATAAATCTCGCTGTTGCCATCACGAAAACTCGTGAACAACAACTTCGTACCGTCCGGAGACCAATCGTCCATCAAGTCGTTCGCAGTGTTGAACGTGATCCGAACGGGGTTGTTTCCATCAGCATCCATCACATACAACTCATTCTCGCCCCCATCACGCTTTGAGTTAAAGGCGATTTGGTTGCCGTCGGGCGACCAAGTGGCTTGATAATCGGACCACTCCGGGCTGTTTGTCAGATTCACGAGATTTGAGCCGTCAGCATTCATGACCCATACATCCGAGATGCCGGGTGAGTTACGTGTGGAATGGAACACGATCTTCGAGCCATCTGGCGACCAACTGGGCTGGAAGTCGGATTCTGGGTCACTGGTCAATCGAGTTTGCCCAGTTCCGTCTGCGTTCATCACGTAAATTTCGTAGTTCCCGTCTCGCTGGCTGGTGAACGCAATCTTGGTTCCGTCGGGGGACCACTCAGGTTCCCACTCTTGCCCGGTCGTGTTGGTTAGCCTCGTGACGTTCTTGCCATCCTCCCTCATCACGTAAACTTCGTTATAGCCGCCTTGCCGATTGCTAACAAAGACAATCTGTCTTACCGGTGCCGGTGGTGCCGAGCTCGTAAAGCCGACTAGAGATGCCGAAACGATGAGCGCCGCTCCTCCTGCCAACGCTCGGTGCGATCTGCGGTATTGCATAACAATGACAGTCTGCACTGTCCGTTGTGACGGTGTTGTGACGGGTTTGCTCACACTCAAGTTTGACCGTGCGGCGAACGTGGAAACTCACCCATCCGCAAGGGTCGCGGCTTACTGCCCGTACCGGTTTTGATACCGGTCGTACCACTTCTCGGCTTCCTCTGCAGAAAGTGGGTGCGGTTGACCGAGTTGCATAGCCAAAAACACGGTTTTGGCAACATCCTCAGTCATCACCGCTGCCTTGAGCGCGCTGCGAGGCGAATCACCCCAAGCGAACACCCCGTGGTTGCCAAGGAGGATGGCGGGTGCACGGTTTCGGTGCTTAAGGATTGCCTCGCCAATGTGTTCACCCTCATTGTCAACATAGGGAGTACATGGGATCTCGGCTCCAAACTCATCGGCTATCGCAGTTAATACAAGCGGAATCGCTCGGCCAACAGCGGCAAACGCGGTAGCGTAGTTTGAGTGAGTATGGATCACGCCTCGAATACCAGGTAGGTTTCTGTACAGGAACAGATGGTGAGGCAGATCAACGCTGGGGCGAAAGTTTGAGGACAGCACTTCGCCGGAAGAAACTCGGACGGCAACAAGCGCTTCCGGCGTAATCGCATCGTAGTCCATCCCGCTCGGTTTGATGTAGAGAAGATCCTGCTCCGGGTCGTAGCCACTGGCGTTACCCGAATGCATCGTGACCAGACCAGCAACCGGAAGTGCTTTGTTGGCCTGGGTGACTTCAACGCGGAGGGAGAGATTATCCACGACGAACCTCGTCGCGAATCTGGATGAGTTGCTTCATAACGTGGGCAAGGTTGCCTTGCCATTTGACTGATCCAAAGGCATCATGAAGGTCTTGGTAAAGGCGGTATAGCGTTGCATAAGTCGTTGCTTCGGTCGGATCAGGCGCGAAAACCCGGGAGGGCTTGACCACCATAACCTCCTGAGCGGACTGAGCATCTTTGTGAACTCCGGCAACAACGGATGCGAAGATCGCCGAACCAAGTGCGCAAGTCTGAGTCGATTGGGAGATCTTCACCGGACGATTGAAGACATTGGCGTAGATTTGCATGACGAGATCACTCTTGTCAGCGATGCCACCACAGGCTACGACCTCGTCAACTCGAACACCATACTCCTCGACTCGGCGAATAATCTTAAGCGCGCCAAAAGCCGTGGCCTCGATCGCGGCGCGATACAACTCGGCTGGCTTCGTATGAAGGGTCTGCCCCAAAACTAAACCCGTGAGGAGAGGGTCAACAAGAACCGTGCGGTTGCCATTGTTCCAATCAAGAGACAAAAGGCCCGACTCACCCGCCCTCAAGCCGCTTGCATCTGCGGACAACTCTTCATGCGATCTGCCCGTAAACCGAACAACCCAGTTAAAGATGTCCCCAACGGCGCTCTGACCAGCCTCAAGGCCGTAATACCCGGGGAGAACACTTCCATCCACGATGCCGCAAAGACCGGGGATGTCGGCAAGTGGCTCGTCCTTGGGGTGGACCAAGCAGTCACAGGTGCTTGTGCCAATGATCTTGACGAAGACTCCGGGGCGAACCCCAGAAGCCACTGCGCCAAAATGGGCATCAAACCCGCCCACCGCAATCGGAATCCCAGGGTTCAAGCCAACTTTGGTCGCCATCTCCTCGGTCAAAGTGCCAGCAACCTGGTCGCTGGGAACCGCCACGTCGTAAAGCCTGTCTCGAAGTTCGGCAAGGCGCGGATCAAGGGTTGCGAGAAAGTCCTTTGAGGGCAATCCTCCCCATTCAACAGCGTACATAGCCTTGTGTCCCGCCGCGCAAACAGACCGGACGATTTGTGCAGGATCGGCAATGCCCGCCAGTTGAGACGTGATCCAATCACAGCACTCCACCCATGAATGGGCGGCTTCAAAGACATCCGGGGAGGTCCGAGCGCAGTGGAGAATCTTCGACCAGAACCACTCGCTGGAATAGGTTCCGCCGCACTTCGCAAGGTACGGTTCCCCACGCTCGCTCGCCACGCGGGTGATTTCCGCTGATTCGGCATGACTGGTATGGTCCTTCCAAAGCCAACAGTTCGCGGCAAGATTGCCCGCAAAACGAGCATCTTCACTCAGTGGCCGATTCCTCGCGTCAACCGGAATAGGGCTTGAGCCTGTCGTATCAACGCCGATGCCGACGATTTGGGAGGGATCCATGCCTCTCAAAACGGCGCGAACGGTTTCGACAAAGCCGCCAATGTAGTCTGCCGGGTTTTGCCTGGCCAGGTTGGGATCACGTGGATCAAGGAGGATTCCCGCTTCGCCCGACGGGTAGTCAAAGACACTTGTCGCCAACTCCTCTCCGCTGTGAGTATCAACAAGCAATGCTCTTACGCTGTTGGTGCCGTAATCAAGCCCGAGAACGACCTGTGGCATCAGTAACCTACCGGCCCATTTGTGAAGTGATAATAGGCCTCATTCCAACGGAGTTGGTTTCGAAAACCCTCAAGTTCAGTTTGATCGTCAATCACCAGGCACTCAATTCCAGCCATTTCCGCAAAGTCCATGAAATGCTGACTGCCAAGAGCATTACTGTAAACCGTGTGGTGCGCGCCACCCGCGTGAATCCATGCGGAAACCGCAGTCTTGAAGTCGGGGCGACACCTCCAAAGGGCACGTGCGACCGGCAACTTTGGCAACTGCGGGCAAGGAACCGCTTCAACCTCATTGACGATTAGCCGGAACCGGTTGCCCATGTCTACCAATGATGCGTTGACGGCCGGTCCAACTTGGGCATCAAATACCAATCGCGCCGGGTCCTCTTTGCCACCAATCCCAAGAGGATGGACTTCTAGCCGCGGTTTTTGACCGGCAATGGATGGACAGATTTCGAGCATGTGGGCTCCCAATACTAATGGGTCCTTCGGATCTAAGTGGTAGGTGTAGTCCTCCATAAACGAAGTGCCACCCGAAAGACCGTCAGCCGCTACCTTCGCAAATCGGAGTAAGGCTGCCGTCTTCCAGTCGCCTTCCGCGCCGAATCCGTAACCTTCGGCCATCAATCTTTGGCAAGCAAGACCCGGAAGTTGTCGAAGTCCATGAAGGTCCTCAAAGGTGGTTGTGAAACCCTTGAGATCCCTTTCCGAAAGGAACTTGCGAATTCCAACCTCCTGTCTGGCTGCGACTGCTATCGCTTCTGGATTGCCGATCACTTCATAGGACTCTTGGTATATGTCAATCGTTTGCTTAACTTCAGCGTCAGAAACCGAGTTGATCACCTCAACTAGGTCCCCAACGCCGTAAGTGTTAACCGAGAATCCGAACCGAGCCTCCGCCGCAACCTTGTCACCCTCGGTGACTGACACCTCGCGCATGTTGTCCCCAAATCTTCCGAACCTCGCCCCCTGGAGGTCCGACCAACCTCTGGCGACCCTTGCCCATTGCTCAATCTCACGTTGAACTAACTTGTCGCTCCAGTGACCTGCAACGACCTTTCTAT
>CALMEF010000277.1 GCA_937862825.1 uncultured Armatimonadota bacterium | reverse complement strand
CAAACCGATGGATGGGGCTCTATTGCACACCAGCGGAAAGCTTCCTCCACAGTTCGATGACGGAAAGGGACTTAGGCCCCCGGGCAAAACCGCCGTTCGTGTCCGCAATCCATAGATCACTGGCGTAGGTAAATACAACTTGCTGACCATGAACGTCGGGATAGCGCATGAGGCGCATCTCCTGAACATCTTGGCCAGTCAATGCAAGTGCTATTGCATGGAGGAGCATGCCAGTAACTTACCCGGCGAAGGCATATTCGGTTGCACCCGCGCACCGGTAAACTCTTGGTTATGGCAACGCGCATCGGCATTAATGGATTTGGCCGTATTGGACGACTCTCCCTTCGAACGTTGATCGACCGCTTTCCCGGGGAGTTTGATGTCGTCGCGATCAACGATCTGACCGACACGCGAACGAACGCTCACCTCTTCAAATACGATACGACCTACGGTCCGTTCAAGGGCACTGTTGAGCATGATGCAAACTCCATTACCGTCAATGGCGACAAACTTCAAGTGTTCGCTGAAAAGGAGCCGAACAAGATTCCCTGGGACAGCCTCGGATGCGAGATCGTCATCGAGTCTACGGGACGATTTACGGACGCGAACCTTGCCAAGGGCCACCTGGAGCGAGGCGTCAAGAAGGTCATCATCTCAGCACCGGCCAAGAATGAGGACGTTACGATCGTGCTTGGAGTCAACAACGAAATGTATGACCCGGCAAACCACCACGTCGTCAGCAATGCGTCGTGTACCACGAATGGCTTGGCTCCAGTAGCCAAGGTTCTGCACGAGAGGTTTGGCATTGACCGTGGACTTTTAACGACGGTTCACGCTTACACGAACTCGCAAAGCACGGTGGATACTGCGAAGCCCGATGTTCGGGATGCACGTGCGGCAGCGGAGAACATCGTGCCGAGCAGTACAGGTGCTGCCAAGGCGGTCGGCTTGGTGATTCCTGAACTCAAGGGCAAGTTCACCGGAATGGCGTTTCGAGTGCCGACTCGAACGGTGTCAGTCGTAGATTTCACTGCCATTTTGAACCGTGACGCCTCGGTTGAAGAGATCAATGCGGCGATGAAAGAGTATGCAGACGGCCCAATGAAAGGAATCCTGCTCTACTCCGACGAGGAGTTGGTGTCGAGCGACTTGATCGGCAACGAGTATTCGTCCATCTTCAGCGCGGTTGACACCGTTGGGATGGGCAACTTCGTGAAGGTTGTCGCTTGGTACGACAACGAGTGGGGCTATTCATGCCGTATCGCTGACCTCTGCGACTTCATGGTCAAGAAGGGCCTCTAACGAGAGCCTTACGACTTGCGTTTCACAACAAACCCTGCGACTTCACGAAGCAGGGTTACGTGGCTTGACGCAGGAAGATCGTCTAGTCGTGCCAGCGCGCCGTCAATATGGTGCTCGGCTGATGCTTGAGCACTTGCAAATGCGCCTCGCTCCTCCATCCAAGCACAGATCAGGTCCAGTTCTTCGTCGGTTGAATGTTCCCCAAACTTGGTGGCGACAAACGACAATTCAGACTCGGTTAGATGATCTCGAAGCAAGATGAGCGGAAGCGTGGCGCAACCCTCGGTGAAGTCGCCAGCGCGCTGTTTGCCTGTCTCTTTGCCGCCTCGGTAGTCGAGAAGGTCGTCGGCCAGCTGGAACGCCATCCCAATTTCGTGACCAAATCCGCCGAGAGCCTCGCGGACGTTCTCCGGGGCAGCCGCGATTCTCGCGCCGAGTTCGCAGCAGCACTGGATAAACGTGGCCGTCTTCATCCGAAGAATCTCGCGATGGTCGGCCTCACTGAGTTCAAAATCACCACGGACTTCGAGTTCCCGGACCTCGCCTTCTGCGAGTTCCACAACTACACCAGACACCTGTCGGATGATTTCGAGGTCGCCGTCGTCAGCAAGGATCGCCATGGCCTTAGCCAGAAGGACGTCGCCGCTAAGAATGGCTGGCGTGTTTCCGAAGACCGCACTGGCAGTGGCGACTCCGCGACGAGTCGGCGCATTGTCAATCACGTCGTCGTGAATGAGGGTCGCCATGTGGATCAATTCCATGCACGCGCCAAGTTTGCGGGCGCGGCCTTGGTCGAACGGCAACCCTGTTGCGGCAGCACAAAGCGTGACCAAGGCGGGACGTAGTCGCTTGCCACCAGCATTTAACGTGTGAAGGCTGACCTGCTCGACCAACCTGACCTGGCTTCGCAGGACGCGCTGCAGTTCCGACTCGACGCCTTCAATCGCCGCGGCAATTGCTTTGGCAGCGTCACCAGCCTCGCCCGACAGAAAGGAAGGAGCGATCATGGCTTCCTTCCAAAATGGATGCAGATTTGACCGAAGAAGAGGTCGTGATATTTGACGTCAACAAATCCAGCGCGCTCCATGGAATCCACCAACTCGAGTCTCGACTTGAACTTCTGAGTGCTCTCGGGAAGATAGGTGTAGGCTGACTTTTGCCCGAACACCGACCCCAATAGGGGCAACAGCCTGCGAGTTACAAAGTTGGAGACGACTCGCAGGATCGGGTTCCTCGGTTTGGACATGTCAATGCTGGCGAACCTCCCGCCGTGGTTTAGCACGCGAAAGATTTCTCGGTGGGCCGTGTCAATATCGGGCACGTTCCTGATCCCCCAGCCCGCGGTTACAGCGTCAAACTTTTCGCTTTGGACGGGGAGGGCGCAGGCATCGCCAAGGCTCAGTCGTCGGGTGCCGAACTTGTCCTTCGCTTGGCTGAGCATTGGAAGACAAAAGTCGATGCCAGTGACGAGGCCACTGGGTCCCACCTTGTCGTTCAAAGGGGGGAGGAAGTCGCCAGTGCCGCAACAGACATCTAGAGCCTTTTGGCCGGGTTGGAGTTGTAGGAGTTCAACCGCACGTTGGCGCCATTTGTGGTGAAGTGAGAGGCTCATCACGGCATTGAGCCTGTCGTACTTGCCAGCGATCTGGGCAAACATGGATTGCACGGCTTGCCGCTTCTCCTGACCTTCCTTGTTCCAAGGCTGAACGGTCTGCTCCATGTTGCTTCTCGCATTATACCGCTGAAATCGGCGAACTTTCAGAACTTTGTGAAAGTTCTTGATTTGAAGCCAAAGTTCACTGGGTTACGTCTCCATTGGTAAGGAAATGCGTTATTTCGTTATTGCCAGCGACGGGCAGCGGTATGGTCCTGCCGATATTCCGACTCTGAACCAGTGGATTGCGGATGGACGCCTCACTGCGGATATGATGCTTGAGGGCGAAAACGGTGGTCGAATGGTCGCAAGTAGCGTGCCGGGCCTCATGTTTGGCCAGCCGCCGCAGATGAACTCACCCTATGGCGGCACCGTTTACCAAGGTGCGGGCGCGGGTCGAGGCATGGCGTTTGATCCCAGCGCTTTTCCGAAGTTCAACTGGGGAGCGTTTTTCTGGACGTGGATTTGGGGATTGAACCACAAGAAGCCGATCACGTTGGTGGTGTTGTTGGTCGGTCTGATCCTGGGTGGCATTGACGCCGCAACCAGAGTTGGTGGCTCGAATCCGATGCAAGCAGGAGTGTCAGTACTGGGTGGCATTTCTTGGCTGATTAACTTGGGGATGATGATTTGGATTGGTATCAACGGCTACCAATGGGCCTGGGAAAGCGGGCGCTTCGCATCATACGAAGACTGTCGCAAGTGCCAAACGATCTGGGGCTGGTGGGCCCTGGGCTTTGCGATCCTCTGCTGCGGCTGTTATGGGGTCATGATCGCGATGGCTGTTGGTGCGATGTCCACCATGGGTTAGTATATTTTTGTCTATCTAGTAGAATTGCTGGCTTACAAATCATGCTGCTTATGATAGTCTGATTAGGAGATGGCAATTCGAGAGATGAACGAGAAGGAACGCGCACTGGAATCAGCGCTTGGCCAAATTGAAAAGGCGTTTGGCAAAGGTTCAATCATGCGACTCGGGGATTCCGAGAAGATGCAGATTGAATCCATCCCCACTGGCTCGCTGAGTTTGGACATCGCACTGGGCATTGGCGGGTTACCTCGCGGTCGAATTGTTGAGATTTACGGCACAGAATCGAGCGGTAAGACGACGATTGCTCTCCACGCCGTTGCCGAGGCGCAGAAACGAGGGGGGCTCGCCCTTTACGTTGATGCTGAGCACGCGCTCGACGTGGAATATGCCCGGACGCTGGGAGTGGATGTGGACAAACTCTACATCTCCCAGCCAACCACAGGCGAGGAAGCGCTTGAGATCATGGACGCGATCATCAGTTCCGGAGCCGTTGATATCGTTGTTCTTGACTCCGTTGCTGCCCTAACTCCAAAGGCAGAGATTGAAGGCGAGATGGGTGATGCATTTGTTGGTGTACAGGCGCGAATGATGTCGCAAGCCCTGCGTAAGTTGGGCGGAAGTATCAACAAGTCCAACACGGTCGCGATTTTCATCAACCAACTGCGCGAAAAGATCGGCGTTATGTATGGCAATCCGGAAACGACGCCGGGCGGGCGGGCTCTGAAGTTTTGGGCATCCGTAAGACTTGAAGTTCGGCGTGGTGACGCGATCAAGGTAGGCACCGAACAAACGGGATCCCGAACGAAGGTCAAGATCGTGAAGAACAAGGTTGCACCACCGTTCAAAAACGTTGAGTTCGATATGATCTTCGGCAAGGGTATCAGTCGATCAGGCGACCTGCTGGACATAGCCGTGATGCAAAACCTGGTGACAAAGGCTGGCACTTACTTCAACTATGGCGACATCCGATTGGGTCAGGGTAGAGATAACGCACGAAACTACCTTGAGGAAAACCCTGCGATCTTCCAAGAGATTGACGAGAAAGTGCGAGCAGCGCTGAAGGCGAGCCGTGCTCCTGCACCAGCGGCAGCAGCCGTGTCCGTGGCAGCCGCTGACGACGAGGAGTAAAGACTGGACCCAACGGCGCTTCAGGTGGCTTTGGCCTCACTTGCGAAGAAGGACCTTTCGGCCCATGAGGTCGAGAGGATCCTTGTAGCCAAAGGGTTGCAGGCGGGAGGGGGTGTTGACCACCTGGTTCATCGTGGGTTCGTTAACGACGAACGGCTTGCGCACCATATCGTGGAGAAGAACGTTGGTCGCGGTGCCAAGGGCATCGTATGGCTTGAAGCGACAATGTCTGCGAGGGGCATTGATCCTGAGTTGGCTCAAAGAGCAATCGCCCAGTTCAACGAACTTGATATCGCTCAAGAAGTGCTGAGCCTGAATCCGGGGAAATCTGCGAGGTTCTTGGCTGGGCGCGGATTCAGCGAAGTGACAATTGAGAAAATTCTCGAAAATTCTCTCTAACTTTTGCGACAACGGGTGTATTGTTTCGATACAGGTGCTTCAAAGTGCACCGGGAGGTATCAAATGAGGAGATTTTCCTCGCTATGCGTCTTGCTTTTACTGGCCATTGTGGGATGTGGCCCGGTACACGATAACTTCGACAACTACCCAACTGGGCAGAGTCTGCACGGTATCCAGGGGTGGAAGGGTTGGGAGAACAGTCCAGCGTTCACGGCCTCAACGTCGAATGCTCAGTCTGTTTCTGCGCCCAACTCTGTGAACATCACCGGCTCGGCTGACCTGGTTCACGAGTTTCAGGGCATTGTGAACGGAACTTGGCGTTTCCACACGAAACAGTTTGTTCCGTCTTCATCGGTCGGAGACACCTATTTCATCTTAATGAACCGATACTCGGACAGTCCATCGGGTCCCAAGAGTTGGAGTCTCCAACTGGAATGCGATGCGGCAAACAACTTTGTAAGGTTCCGAGATGGTGTTAATGCGATTGGCGGTGAACTCCCGTTGATTGAGAACTGCTGGGTTCCCATTGACGTGGTCATTGACCTGGCAAATGATCGCCAGCAGGTGTATTACAACAAGAAACTCCTGTTTGATGGTCCGTGGCGAACCGTCGGCGATACATTGGCCATTTTGAACTTGGGCGCCGTCGACTTGTATTCCGCAAACGCTGGTTCACAAGCCTACTACGATCACATGTACGTGACGAACCAGGCGGTCAGCCCACTCAGCGTCTTCCAAACCCTTTTTAACGGTGATGGAAATGAGTTCCTGAATACAGAATGGGGCGTGGTAGAAGTTCAATATCTGGGAACGCCAGATGTTCAGTATTTCAACTTTGCCTCAGAGGGAACCTGGCCGGTTCGCAACCTGCCGCTCTTCTCTTACGAGGGAGTCGGACGCCTTCACACGTTGGTGTTCCACTTCCCATTCCCGACCTCAAGGACGGGTCCAGTACGACCCGGTCCATTTGGCTACTCGGTCACACCAACAAGGATCGAGACGATGCCGGACTTGACGAACACGTACATTGCGGCAGACAAGTGGCTGCAGGTGTATTCAGGTTTCATCGGTGAGACAATCGGACCAGTTCCGTTTCCTCACACAACGATCAAGGACTTCTTTATCGTTCAATCGGCTGGGCATACAGGATTCCCGAACCAGCCGTGTGGAACCAACGAGTGCGCCCCAACGGCACTATCGAACAGCCTCAAGTTCCTGAAGGAAAAGAATGGCTGGGACATTCCCGACGCTGACATTGGCATAGGGGCTCTCAAGGGAATCACCGGTTGGGGTCCCAACGGCTGCCCAGGTGGCAGGGATGATCCCGCAGCGTGGTGGAAGAAAAAGGACGATCATGCCAAAGCCAATGGCTGGCCAATCCAAACCAAGACCACCAGGAGTCTTGACGATGTCATGGAGGCTGTCAAGGACGGATGCGACGTTGAAGTGCGCATTCCCGGACACGCAGCCGCGATTGTCGGCATCGGCAAGCAGGAAGACGGAAGTTATGACGTCGATATCGCGGACGATGGCGCCCAGCGCAACAATCCCGATGACTGTCGGATCACCCGTGTAAAGGTGAACGGCACGACTCGCGAAATGACAGGTGGCGGCTGGTTCGATGGTCGAACGATTGACTACTTCGTGATTGAGTGCTTCAAGAAGGAGGGCAAAGCCAACAAAATCTCCACAGATTCTGGCGAAACGTTCTCCGGAACTCAGGAGAGTTGTGATGAGTCCGACGATGTCTACTGGAGCGTCTTCAACGATCCCGACAATCTGGGAGCAGCCGTTGGTATTGAGAGTTTCACAACGAACATGGCACCCACGGCAATCTTGTTCACCTTCGAAGGTAGCGTCGCTCGACCGGGTTTGGCGCAGGTCATTTCGATGCTGAACTATGATAACGGTCTGTACGTTGTGGTTCAGGGCCAAGTGGCGACGACGTTGGACTCGACCGTCAGTGCAAACGTGACCTCGAACCCAGGTCGGTTTGTGAGCGATGACCGCGATATGCGCGTTCGCATTACTTGGAACCCGATCAACGACGAAGACCCCGCTCAGGATGGTTGGCTTCACAACGCCGACTTTGCTGAGTGGACGGTTAACTAGGCCGCTTGATTGGCGACATCTCTAACCAGTTGTCGCCAATCTTCGCATCGACCTCGACGGGAACGTTGAGTGGAAGGGCATTTTCCATTTCCTTCCGCAACGTTTCCACGAGGTCGTTTTCATCAGGGTCAAGTTCGAAAACAAGTTCATCATGAACGGTAAGCAGCATCTTGGTGTTCTTGCCCTCGAGCGCAGCATCAACCTTGATCATGGCCAATTTCATCATGTCGGCCGCAGTGCCTTGCAAGGGTGCGTTCATCGCCTGTCGCTCGGCATACATTCGCTCGTTGCGATTGGCGGCGTGAATATCTGGGAAGTATCTCCTGCGACCAGAAAGGGTCAATGTGAAGCCTTTTGAGCGGGCCTCGGCGATGATTGAATCCGTGAATCCTTTCACTTTGGGGAAACGAGTGTTGTATTCGGCAATGAGAGCCTTTGCTTCACCAACCGAGAAGTTGCCTCCAAGTTGATTGGCAAGGCCGTAGTCGGTAACCCCGTAAAGCACGGCGTAATTGAGGAGTTTGGAGTAGTTGCGTTGCTCCCGAGTGACCTGACTTGGCTCCACCTGATACATCAGCGATGCTGTGACTGTGTGCACATCTTCGCCGGTCGTGAAGGCGCGCACCAAGGCGTCGTCTTCGCACATATGCGCGAGAACCCGTAACTCAATCTGTGAGTAGTCGAGAGAAAGGAGTTTTCTGCCGGGTTCAGCGACAAACGCTCGGCGAATCTCCCGACCAAGTTCCGTCCGAATGGGGATGTTCTGCAGGTTGGGATCGTTCGACGAAATCCGTCCGGTAGCCGCTCCAGTTTGATTGTAGGTGGTGTGGATTCGCCCATCGTCTCTGACCAACTTGGGAAGAGAATCCGCGTATGTTGATTTAAGTTTGGTGAGTTCGCGCCAGTTCAAGACTTCGGCGCAGATTTGGTGAGCAGGAGCAAGGAACTGAAGGACCTCGGCACCCGTAGCGTAGCCGGTCTTGGTCTTCTTGGGACCGGGGAGCATCATCTCCTCAAAGAGCACTTCGCCGAGTTGCTTTGGTGACCCGATGTTGAACTCGTGGCCTGCCAGGTCGAAAACCGTCCGAGCCGTCTCCTCGATTCTCGTTTGTAGCATCTTCGAGAACTCGTTCAACACACCAGGTTCGAGTTGAATGCCGTTGTCTTCTAGTTCGCCCAAGACTGGCTCCAGGGGCATTTCGATGCGGTCAAGAACCGACGTTTGACCCTCTTTGTCAATCTTTGTCCGTAACTCGGGTTCGAGGAGGAACAGTCCCGCGGCAAGGTCCCCGTGGGATGCCGGAGTCAGGTCAAGGTAACCATGGATGAGATCGCGAAGCAAATAGTTTGAGCGTCCAGATTGTAGAACGAAGGCGGCCAAACTCGTGTCCGTCTTCAATCCCTTAGGATTGCCCAGGCCTCGCAGAATCGGCTTGGCATCATGGAGAATTGCGTGGCTGAGCCGTTCGCGAATCAGGGCCTTTGCAAGGTCGGCTGGTGCGCGGGCCACATCGGTTCCTCGGGCGACAAACCCGGTTTGAACCGACTCGTCAAACATATCGATTTGCCCGGTTTCGGTCGTAAAGTAAGCAGCGAACGGCCCGTTACCAACATGTTTCTTCAAGGCATCAAGTGATTTGACTTCGACCAAGTCGACGCTCAGACTCTCCACCTTGACTTCCACTGCTGGACGTTGGCCACCAGCCAGATAGGGTCCGAGAATGCCATCTGCGCGCCGAACATGAGATTTGAACTCAAGCGACTCCAACATGGCTTTCGCCGCGGACAGTTGGTTCTCATCAAGTTGGAACGGCTTAAAATCATAGGTTAATGGCACGTCTCGGACAATCGTTGCGAGCCATTTCGACTTAACCATTTGGTCTCTTACTGGGTCAATTTTCTTTTGGAACTTTGGATCGAGTTCCGAGAAGTGTTCCAGCATGTTTTCGATCGAGCCAAACTGTTGGATGATCGTGGTTGCACCTTTCTCCCCGATGCCTGGAACGCCGGGGATGTTGTCGCTTGTGTCACCGACGATCGACTTGTAGTCTGGGATCAGATCGGGCCCGAACCCATAGCGTTCGAGGACCTTCGAAGGTGTGTAGGTCGACGTTTCTGTAACGCCCACTTTGGGAGTGAGAACCGATACAAAGTCATCAACCAGTTGCAGAGCGTCCAAGTCTCCGGTCACGATGGTGGTTTCGTAGCCGTTTTCTTCTCCGAGACGACTAATCGTTCCAACAATGTCGTCGGCCTCGTAGCCGGTCAGTTCGAGAGTGGGAACGCCCAGCGCAGCCATGAGGTCACGAGCGATAGGAAACTGCGACTTCAGTTCCTCTGGCGTTTCACGTCTTGTGCCCTTGTATTCAGCATATTCGCTATGTCGAAAGGTCTTGCCCGGTGCATCGAATGCGACCGCGATCGCGTCTGGCTTGATGTTCTCCAGGAGGTAGAACAACATGTTGGTGAAACTGTAGAGTGCGTTGGTGGGCCGGCCATCAGACGTGCTCAAGAACCGTGTCGCAAAGAACGCCCGATAGAGCAGGCTATATCCGTCAATCACGACCAAGCGCTTGGAACTCACAGGTATCACGTTACCGCGAAACGTCAACATGGTGACGCAATTGTTCGTTCTCAATTGCGATGAGGTCGAAACGGAATGGTCGGTCAGATAACCCCGATTTCTCAAGGTATCTCTCGGCGGCCGCAAGCAACCGCCCCGCCTTCAACGGGTTCATCGCCTCCTCAGGGTGAGCCTTGCCACGACGGTGCTTCACTTCGACGAAAACCAAGGTCTCACCGTCCATGGCGACGAGATCAAGTTCTCCTTCTCGGACCGTGAACCGTCTTGTTACGAGGGTGTAGCCCAGGCCCAGAAGGTAGTCGGCGGCACGGTCCTCGGCCTCCGCACCTAGGCGTCGAAGGTTAGACAAAGTTGCTCCTGTGGCCGACAAGGCGCAAATGATCGGCGATGGATCGCGCACGGGCCATGCTCTTCCAGCGCTCGGAAGTGTTCTGGGGTCGAGTATCCAAAGTGGCGATCAAAGCCGTACTGGGGAAACTGATCGGCCAGTTCAACCATCACACGATCTCTCTCGGTCTTGGCCAGAATGGAAGCGGCGGCGATGCAGGCGACTTTTGCATCTCCCTTCACCACGGCTTCGGCGGTAAATCCTTCGGGGATTCGATTGCCGTCAATTAGAATTCCGTTTGGGGACTGGGTCAAGCCATCAATTGCACGCCGCATGGCAAGCATGGTTGCCCAAAGGATATTGATCCGGTCAATCTCTTCAACCGTGGCAAATGCGATAGACCAGCACGATTGCTGCTTGATGGACTCGGCCAGGTCATTTCGTTCATTGGCCGTGAGTTGCTTTGAGTCATTCAAACCTGGCAGGTTAAAGCGCTCCGGCAAGATGACAGCGGCAGCATAGACCGGACCAGCAAGCGGTCCACGACCTGCCTCGTCAACGCCGGCGTAGCCTGGGTACCGCTTTAGCCTCGTCCGTGGCATGTCAAAGAGTTTAGCCTCTAATCGTGCGAAAGAATCCCTCGGCATTGGCAGTCGTTGTTTCGGCCGATTCTTCTTCAGTAACACCCAGGGCCAAGGCTAATGCCCGATTGACCAACACCACATGTTTGGGATGATTCGGTCTGCCTCGAAATGGCTCAGGAGGCATGTACGGGGCATCCGTTTCTACAACGATCCGGTCTGCTGGTAAAGAGGCGAAAAGAGAGGGTAGCGTGGACTTCTTGTAGGTTATTGGACCATCGACGCCAAGAAGGCCGCCCAACTCAACGACTCGCTGAGCCTCGGTATCTGAGCCCGAGAAGCAGTGAAAGAGGTACGGATGTGGCGAGCGTGTCTCAAGGACCTGAAGCAGTTCGCGGTAGGCCTTGCGACAGTGAAACACAACGGGCATTCCAAGGTGAACAGCGAGGTCAAGTTGAGCATTCAAAGAGAATTGCTGCTGCTCCGGAGTCGCATAGTCCCAATGGAAATCGAGGCCAATCTCACCAAGCGCAACTGTCTTTGGATGGGCGAGGAGATTCTCAATCCACACCAGGTCATTTGTGGAAAAGGTCGCTGCAGAGTTGGGGTGATGCCCGACAACCGCATAGACCTCCTTGTGGTCGTCAGCCAACCTGACCGCCCGGCGTGAGGATGCTTCGTCAATGCCGACGACGATCATGTTGGACACACCAGCCTCTACCGCTTCACGGATCGTCTCACCGGGATTTGGAAAGGCGTCTTCCAGATTGAGGTGACAGTGCGTATCGATGAGCATTAGAGATCAACTTTCGGCCATTCTGGCATTGAAGGCAAGGTGATCCCTTCGGGAAGTTCAAGACTCACCGCAGCCTCACCAAGGGCCTTACACTGACAATCCACAATCGTAACTGCGCCGAATTTGGTGAGTCGAACGGAGGCCACGTTCGTTTCAGGTAGCACGTCAAGCACAGGACCAGTCAGAACGAAACTGAAATTCTCTTGTGCGGATGTGGTCCACGCGAGTCGGAAGGTTGGGGTTCTTCCAGAGACCCGAAATGACCGATCCCCAAAGACTCGGATGGCACCGTAGGGCAGGCTTGGAATCCACTGACCGCTCGCAGTGAAAAACGCGGATTTGCGTAAGTTGGCAAATGGCTCGTTGAGTTTCGGTTCGGCCTGGATCCTTCCCTTCCGACGAAGAAAAATGCCAAGTCCTCGTTCCCCTGCAAGACCAGCCTCAAAGAGCGCGGCATCCAACGAGGTTTGATCACTGATCAAGCACGCCATGGAGGCGATCGCCGCGGCTCGGCGTGCCGTCGTGCGGTCCATTCTGGTGAACGACCAACTCAGCCAGTCTCGTCGCCACAGCACGGAAGTGAGTAGCGAGTTCTCTTGCGGCTCAGAATTTTCTGCGGCGACCTTCGATTGAAGAAGCAATGCATGGGCCGCGGCAAGGTCAAGGCCCGCCCCATCGGCCCGGAACGGAAACCGTTGCATCGTGTTTGGCTCGGGCTCTGTCGGGACCTCACCAAGAAATGCGGTAGCGGCCTCATCAACCGTTGATCGGACAAGGCGATCTCGCCGACCCATGAGGTTGTGTAACGCGAGTTCAGCGACACTTCGCGGGTCAAACGAGTCGACTGAAACGAGAGACTCGTCCTTCGGGTCGCCAGTAGCCAAAACGCGTCCAGTCCCGATGTTCCTGATCGGAAATCGCACGGTTAACTCTGGCGACGAACATATGGCCAACGGACCCTCCTCGGTGTAGCCATCGAGCCTAACAACAGGAGATTTTGGAGCCACGCGATAGCCCGCCAGAGGTGCCAAGACCACTGGAGGTGGGACCACAACGTTTGGAGCCGAGAACTTCCATGTCACGGTCAGGGACGATTCATCGCTAACGATATCCGTTGACGTCAATTGCGGACTTGGGCCGAACCACAGCAGGTCATGCCTTTTTAGCATGTTGCTCAGAGCCCCCAGTTTGGAAGCGGACTCCGTAGAAACCCCCATCGTGCCGTAAGGTAGGGCGATGCGAACCCACCCCTTGGCTGGGCTCTCAACGGTCCAATCTCCTGCGCGACCCTTAACGGTCACGGTCGACGCCCCGTCCATGAAGCCGATTACGAGGGGCGGGACATGATCCTTGAACGAGACTCCGACCCATCGCACGCTGGGAGTGGGCACTCCGGGACCGACACTTGCTTCGTGCCACGTGAGGTAGGGAGCCTCTTTGGTCGACAATCGAAAGCGAAATCCGTTGGCAAAGTGCAGTTGAAATCCGGGAGCCGTCAAGTCCTGCCGAAACTTCGTGGGGGTTCGAACGAATCCCGAGAGGGCCGCGGACTGACTTATGTCCGTGGTTGCTACGGGCTTCCAGTAGGTGGACGGTTGGTCAAATCGAAATGCAGGTGCGCCGGCGGCCTTTGCCCTAAAGCCGCCGCGATCAATCTCAAATCCCGGAACCAGAGGAGACGCGCTGTAGCCAAACCTGCCGAACGGGGCGGCAACGGTGAGGCTTGCAAGTAAGAGGCTAATAACCGACGCCGAGAATCTCAAATCCTATCCTTCTCGTACGGTTTGACCACGTGATTCCAAACTCGCGGAATCCGATGGTATAGCCGAGGAACATGTAGTAATCAGTAAACCCTTGTCCGAGGAATCGCTCGTAGGTATAGGAGTATCCGAAACGGAGGTTGCGGATCAGATTGATACGAGCGTCGGCACGGTAACTCAATCGATCAATATCTAGGCTCTTATCCATAAACAAATCGAGCGAACCGCGCCGAGTGTAAATGGGAATCTGAACGTTGATTCGATGCCGTCCAAGAACGCTGGATGAATACCCATCATCCGCGTACGTGTAACCTGTGAACAGCGAGATTTCCTTGGATAGTCTCGTGCTGACCAAGGCTGAGCCGTTCCACGCCATCCCAGCACTGACGTTGTGACCGGACAACTTACTGGAAGAGAGCTCAGCATTGAACGTTGTATTGGGAGTGATGTTGATGCTGTCGGATTGGAGGCGTGCCCGCAATCCATAGGCACTCTGGCTGGCTGCCTGATCAAACTGTCGGTTGGTCGTGTGTTGAGCCGTTAGTCCAAAGAAGAGTCGCATGGGCAGCGGGCCGAACTTGAGTGGGTCCTTTTCGGCTACGACGGAATACTGTGACGACGAGTATGACGACCCGCGAAGGGAGCGATTTGAGTTTCCAGCAAAACTCAAGTTGAACCCGTCGAACCGACGTCCAACGGAGAGGTTGCCGAACAGGCTGCTGTGCGAGGGCGACTCTACCGAGATGTTGGCGTCCGTGCGTTCGTCTATTCGCCAATATTGTCTGACACCTAGCCCCCAGTCTTTGCGCCCTATTCCGGTGAACGTAAAGAACCCGTCCCAGTCATCGCCCTTGTTCCAGGCCAACTCATAGTCTAGCGAGGTTCCTCGCGTACCCCCCGAGCCACGACCGTACCGGTCACCGGCACGGAACCGCAACAGACTTGTTTCGCCAGGTTTAAGAGTCAGATAGTAGGGGTAGTTCAGCGCTATCTGGTTGTCGCGCATGGTTAGAATCTGGTCCGTCAAAACAGGAGTCGGCCCATAAAGGTTGACCTGAAAAAGCGGCAGTTTCATGATCCGCGCGCCCCCGACGAAGACTTCGGCACGCTGGAACTGAACTTCCTTTCGGGGATACGCGACCACTTTTTTGGCGGCGATGATCGAAGAACTGTCTGCGATCTCCTCGAACTCGAAGAAGCGCGGCTCAACGGCACCGTAAACCGGCTCATCCTTATCTGTTGAAACTGCAACAACGCCAAACCGTTGGCGATCCCCTGCCTTCTCAAAACTAAACCACGTTGCACCCGCTTTGATGTTGTAATCGGTTGCGGAGAACGAGGTGGTTCCAAAACCGCGCCTCGTATTCAGTTTGAGGAACAGTTGGTCATAAGTTCGCTCTACCTTCCCCATGCGGAGGGTCGCTTTTCGCGCCCGAACTTCATGCAGGGGGACATAGACTTGTAAGTCTTGGGCGCGAATCTCAATCTCCTTGTAGCGAAGAAACACATTACCGTTGGGGCTGCTGCCCTCCAAGACTTTCGCATCTAGGCTATAAACCAGGTTGCGGTCTTCCGCATACAGTTCGATGTATTCCTTCGCGCTTGAGAGCATCGAGCGGTCCGCAACAAACTCAAACTCAAGGCTTGCAGTCGCGTTGTAGGTAATCGCCGTTGCCGTGATCGTCGCCATTCCCGGGACGCCACCAGCACGTAGCGTTACTCGGGCCGTGCCATTGTAGGTCTTGACGATGGGTTGGTCAATGGCGCCCTTGGTCGTGGTAAACACCACTTGGGTGCCGTCAGGAAGCAGATTGCCGTCTCGATCTCGAAGGGTTGCGCTAATCGCGACCGTGCTCTTGCCATCAGCAACTGTTGCCGATGGTTGAGCCTGAAGCCGAATGTCCGCGAACTGGGCCAACGAAGAGCCGATCGCAATAACAAACACAAGAAGGGAGACAAGGGCGCGCATTCTGGACGACCGCGTTATAGGATACTTGACGGGTGGGGTCGGGCGAGAGGTTCACCCAGGTTCTGACGGTACCATCATGCCAATGAGCGTGATTTCAGCTCCCGAACTCTATCAGGAGTTACAAGGCGAGAACAAACCAACCTTGCTGGATGTTAGAGAAGCCCATGAACTTGCGATCAGTTCCTTGGACATCGACCATCACATTCCCCTCGGCCAACTAGAGCGTCGGTACACCGAGCTGAACCCAGAGGCCAACATCGTAGTGATCTGTCGATCAGGAGCCAGGAGCGGGTCCGCGACGCACTTCCTCCTAAAGCATGGCTTTAGCAGGGTTCGAAACTTGGTCGGAGGCATGAACGGCTGGGCCGACACTGTCGACCCCACCGTTACCAAGTATTAGCGAGGCCCGCCGCCGCTGCCCACGAAGAATGAAGTGGAGCGCATAGAAGTCAATTGGGCACCATTTCGGTAAGTTGCCGTCAGGTAGTACTTGCCAAAGCGCAGTTTCGATAAGTTGTTGAACTCGAATGCACCCAAATCGGGGTTGTTGAGAACTCCTCCCACCAAAACCTCCGTGTCCGGCATCACCTGGTTGCCTCCTGGAGTGGTGCCTATTCGCATGGTGATGCGATCTACTCCCGTTTCAGGATCGTAGCCCCATTGGGTTCCCTTCACCGTAAGGGGACGGACCGAAGTGATGTTGAGTGTGTCAATGACGGGCGGATTCTCGTCCCAGTTTGCCGTACCCCATGCGTGCAGGTTGGTATTTGGTGTGTCACAGCCCAACTGAACCATGACATTGCGATAGGTTTGCGGGAGTCCGACGCCAGCCGCTGGGATGCGAACTTCATACTGGCCTGCTGGCAACCCATCGAACTTGTAAGTTCCGTTGACCTTGGTCGTCGTGGTGTAGGTCGTGGAGCCACGCTTGGCTCGCACCTGAACAAGTGCCCAAGGTGTCGTGTTGTTGTAGACAATGCCTTCAATCGAACCGACCACCGCATTGCGCGGATTTCCATCAATCATCAACTGCTGCATATCGAGCGAGCCGTAGCCCTGCTGGTAGTTCCATCCACCATAGGGGGCGTTGCCGTAGGCGCTCTTTTGAAGCGCTCGAACCACGCGCCAGTTGTTGTATTTGCCGGCCCTAAGATTGTTCTTGCCCATGTATAAGCCAGCAGCCCCGGAAACCTGTGGTGTCGCCATCGAAGTTCCTGCAAGATAGGCATAGTCAGTGAAATAAGGCGGAAACAGGATCCCCGCCATGCTGTAGTCAAAAAGCGTGCCTGCGGTTCGCATCGCGGTTGACCACACGAACTGAATTGAATATTGGTTGCCGTCGAAGTACAGGTCGCCTCCGGGAGCGGCGATGTCCAAGTAATAACCAGTGCCGCCATAGGTTGCGATGGCTGGCTGCCAATAGGGTCCGTTAGCGGCAACTCCCATCGCTGCGCTGCATGCAGCGGGGTAAATCGGTCCGAGATCTCCACCACCGTTTCCATCTTCGTTTCCGGCGGCGACGACGGTCAAGCCCTTCTCAAAAGCGTAGGTCACCGCATCTTGGAACTGTTGGGAGTAATCCTCGGTGCCAATGGATAGGTTCAGGATGTCAGCGCCATGATCAACCGCATAGTAGATGGCAGCCGCGGCATCTGCGTCAGAACCATTACCTTGCGTATCGAAAACGCGCAAAACCATGCCTTTGCAGTTGTAGCCGGTACCGATCATTCCCATGCCAGCGTGTCCGCCATTGTTACCTGACGCCAGGGCGAGACCAGCGACGTGGGTGCCGTGACCATGGCTGTCTTCGGGCGTGCCGCCAACCAGGGGTTCGCCGAGAAAGAACTGTAAAGAGTTGGTGTGGTCAAGTTGCCCACCATTCGCGAAGTGCGTACTTGAACCCCCGGAATTTCTGAAGTCTGGGTGGTTCATGTCGCAACCTGTGTCGATCACGGCTATAGTTGGGGAACTTTGGGGTTTGTTTGAACTCGTGAACCAGTGGTTAGGCCAAGTTGTCCAACCTCCCTCTGCTTCAATATCAGTAATGTTCCAAAGCCGTCGGAAGGGGACCGGGTCGCCCTCACCGAGAACAAGGCTCAGCTCTTCAGTAGTCTCTTCAAAGAGCCAGTCGGGGTCATTTGGTGTAACGATTAACGGGAAAATTCTGAAGACGGGCTCGGCAAAAACGACTTGCGGGTCCTGACGCAGTTCTTCGGCCATTTGTGCTGTATCAACGGTCTCAGGGAGCGTCCATAGGGTCCAACCTGAGTTTCCGATTCGACTTTGGAATCGTGCCCCGTCCATGACTCCCGCGCCGAAGACCACTTGACGAAGCGGCTCTCGTTCGAGAGCCTCTGCCAGGGACTGTCGAAACTTAACCTTGATTTGGCCGGGCACGATACCGCCCTTGTAACCCGACTTAACGTGTGGGATCACGTTGATCTTCGGAGCCTTGGATTGAGCAACACTCAATGCGACAAAGCCGAGCGTAGTGATCGAAACAAATGATTTCCAGTTCATTGACTTGACGGCACCCACCGAGGAGCCACCCCTCTTACATTGTATGGCGACTTTCGCTGTTTTGGTGTTCCAATGTTGGTTCCCTGTCTTTGGCGAAGCCGATCCAGAAAAGTGCCCAGGCGATTGCAGTCGCTACCGCAAAGCCCACTTTCGCAAAGGTGGGAACGCCGGGATTGAAACTGAAGTAGCCCTCAATGGGCGCAGCCATAAACATCATCGTGACGGCAATGAGCAACAGGGTGAGCGCGTCCTTGCCTGCGGCAAGCAACGCCTCGCTCCGCTTTCGTCGTCCAGGATTGATGAGCGCCCACGCCATAACGTAGCCCGAGCCGCCAGCGAAAATGATTCCAGAGAGTTCGGTGACCCCGTGGGGGAGCACTGAGGCAAGCAGGAAACCGAGTTTCCCCACGTCGTTCATTTCCTTACCGAGCGCACCCAAAATGATGCCGTTTTGATACAGGATGCTCGTTGTTAACACCCCAAAGGTTCCTGCGGCCACCGCTCCCGTCATGATCGCCACGCGAGGGTTGTTTGACGCATAGAAGGCGCTTGCCAGGGTTGATTCGCCGCCATCTCGTTCCTCGTGCTTTCCTTCCTTCCAACTATCGAAGAGCGGTCGCATCTCAGCGGGAACCAATACACGGGTCGTTTCAGGTCGCACCGACATAAGCAGCGACGCGAAGACCGCAGAACCCAGAAACACAAACGCGCTGATGAAGAGGGCCCACTTCTGCTTTCGAGCCGTTTGGGCAGCCGTTCGAATCCCGTTACGAAGCGCCGTGACCACGGAACCTCTCGGCGGACGATAGAAGAGGCTGTAGGCCCTGCCGCACAGGTCATTGAGAAAAGTGATCAACCCGATGTTGCTACTCTTTGTACGCACCAGGCTGAGGTCGGCGGAAACCTTTCGGTAGAGTTGAACAAACTCGCGCAACTCGGGCGGCGTCAAGTTGGCCGGTGACACATCAGCCCGATCACAAAGATAGGACAGGCGTTTCCAGTCCGATTCTCTTTTGCGAACAAAAGTTTCCTCATTCTTGAGCCATCGTGATATTATCGTATTCGAGAGGAGAATCCCCGTGAAATTCCTGTATTCCGCACTTGTGTTGTTCTTGTTTGCGGCGTTTTCAAGCGCTCAAAGCCTGGTGACCGCAGCCAAGGTTGTCCGCATAACCGACTCCGGAATGATTCTCCAAGTCGGAACTGAGCCTCTTGCTGTAGACCCCAACCCTAAAACCCGCTACTGGAAGGGCCGATCAACCGGAAAGCGCGACGCCTACACGGCGGGCGAGAACGTGATGGTGCGGATCAACACGAAAGAGGATCCTCCGGAGTTGAAAGAGATCGCCTGCGAATCTTCGTGGAAATGGCTCGAAGACATACGCAAGAAGGCGCTCAAGGGGACAATCGAGAAGGTCGATCCCAAGTTCGTCACGGTCAAGTTCGGTGACGGGACGTCATTTGCCTACCGAGCGACCGAGAAGTCGGAGGTAAGCCTGAAAGGTAAATCAGCGGCCCTGAGCGACTTGACACCAGGATCTGTAGTCTATGTCAAGGGCCGTACCCTGCCCACCCTCGACATTTGGGCGGTTTCGATTAGTGATGTGGCTCCACCCGAACCCAAGGCCACTTCCAAGACAACCAAAGCGGACGGGCCACAAAAGGCAAAATTGAAACCCTTGGACGCAACCGGAACGATTCAAGCCGAAGTTGTGAGCCATACGCCGGAGATTCGCATGTTCGACGTGGATCAAGACGGGCGCAAACTTCATATCACCTACACCACCTCAACTGTATTCACACTGGATGCCAAGACCTCTCGTGCCAGCGAGATCGCTTCGGGACAACAAGCCCGTATCACCTACAAGCGGGACAAGGCTGGTCGTCTTGTCGCAAGCCGCGTCGAACTCTCATCTTCATAGTTCTTTCATGTAGGCGCTACCGGGTTTGCGAACATCCGTGAAGGTTTTGTCGTCAGGATGTTTATAGCCTTTTCGGATTTGGACCCGAATTGGCACATGGTTTGCGTTCGGGTTATGGGTAGGTTGTCAAACTTCGGTTTGGCACTCCATGTTTTCGGAGAGCGATGGCAAGAAGCGTCCAGACGGTTATTGAAGAAGAGGGCATTCCAAGTTATCTTGGAAAGCTGACAAAAGCGCCACTCCTATCGGCGGATGAGGAAAGCGAACTCACCCGCATGATTGCCCTTGGTGATGTTCGGGCCAAACAACGCCTGATCGAATGCAACATGCGATTGGTGATCAACATCGCCAAGAGTTATCGCAGTCGAGCGGTTCCCCTCGAAGACCTCATTCAAGAAGGCGCCATCGGGCTTATGCAAGCCGCCGAGCGCTTCGATCCCAGCAAAGGGTTTAGATTCTCTACTTACGCAACCCACTGGATTCGTCAAGCAATCGGTCGAGCAATCGACAACAAATCCAAGGCCATCCGACTTCCCGCCCACGTTTCCCAATCTCTTCGCCGCATCGAGCGCGAACGCCTCCGCCTGCTTTCCGAACTCGGCACCGACCCAAGCCCAGAGCAACTGGCCGCATCGCTCGGAATCAGCCTCAAGAAACTGCTCACCCTGATTCACACTTCACAAGAACTGCTCAGCCTCGACATGTCCGTCGGTGAAAACACGGGCGTAACCCTTGGTGGGCTCCTCAAGGACACTGGAGAGAGCGCAGAAACACGGGTCTTGAGCGACGAGGTGATTCAAGAACTTCGATTTATCCTTGAAGAACTCAATGAACGCGAGCAACGCGTCATGCGCATGCGGTTCCGGCTCGACGGGAACGATGATCGTGAGACCGAGTTGGTCCTGCAGGATGAGATTGCCAAGGAGATGAAACTCTCGCGAGAGCGCGTGAGACAAATCGAAGTTCAAGCGATCAAGAAACTGCGAGTTCTGGCATCACGACGTCGCTTGCGCGAAATGCTCAGCGAGTAGAGATCGGTTGTCCGGTCACCGCATCGATCAGCCAGGCTGATCCAGATCCTCGGCGTCCGCCGGGATGGTGCACCACGAACGTCACGCCAACTTGGTAAGCGAGCCTCGTTGGCGTTCCCCACCAGCCGAGTTCCGGTTGGCCAATAATGAAAGACGTTATTGACTTGCGAGGTTCAATGGCTTTGTTCGCTAACCTCCGCACTCGTTGAACGACTTCCGTCGCGGTGAGATAGCTCTTAGGAAGCCGTGCGGAAGGCTTGGGGCCGCGATAGATGTACCACTCCAAGACCCGCTTCGAGTCTGATGAGAACTGGACGGTCATCTCCGAGCGCCGCAAGAACGGAATCCCGTGTAATGTGGGCACATAGAAGTAACGCATGGAAGATAGAGCAGCACCGTAGGGATGTGCCGCGAGAGATCGCTCCGTGACCCATCGTCCGGTTGGTAAGGCTATCGGATACTTGTCCAGCAGCACCTTTATCCGCTTTATGGTTGCAGTTGCCCGAGATCGTTCGAACCTGACTTTCGGAATCTTGAGCACGTGGGGAATGCCAGCCTTATCGATCGTGATACTGACTGGCCCCGACCGATACTCCGCCCCTCCCGATTCGGTCCGCCGGACCAGGACTGGTGCAGGGCTTGGGTACCCAAAGTCGCGAAAGACCTGGGTTGGGTCAGGGGGCTGCCAAACGAAGATCATGATCGTTGGTGTCGTACGGATCAAAGACTGTTCAGCCGATATACTTCGCAGAAGCCAATGCGCTTCGAGTTTGGGCACGATGAATCCCCCAGGTCAGAAGATCTTAGTGAAGCAGAGCTTCACGAACTCTTGGTGCGCTTGGAATTTGAAGATCGTGAATCTGAGGTGCGCGACCACCACGCGACGGTGGACGCGGTTTGCGAAGCCACTGGTGCGAGCCGAACTCGGGTTTGGGAGATACTCGACCAAATTCGAGAGGATGATTTGGAATCCCGCATTGCCATGCGCATTCGCGAAGCCGAAGAACCTCTGTTTCGGGTGGAGCGTCCGGGACACACTACAAGTCCCATTTCCACTGCCCACATTCCAAGTCGACGACGGACGTTCTCAACGTTGCTTGATCATGTCAAACGCGACCACGAAATAAAGGGCAAGGCGTCGCTAAAGGAAACCAAGGAGAATCGGGCTTTTGAGTTCATGGCGATTTGCTTTGGATTCATCGTCGTGCTGCTGATGATCTATGCCGTGGTCTATGGGGTTGCCCCTAGAGTCCGCTAGCCGGACAGTTAGTGCCCAGTATGTTTTAAAGAACTGAAGGAAGAGAACGTACCTCGCACATTCACCGTCCTACAAAGTATGAGGAGAGTACTTCTATTGCATTGCTCATGGTCTACGCCTTCTCGACTGGACAGACATTTATGGAACTGCCGCCGCTGAGTGGCCAGAACCTCTCGTTCGCTTATGCTGTCAGTCCCGACGGGACGCGGTTTGGTGGAATTTCAAACTTGACAAGCATCTGTCCTTGGGAGGCCTTTGAGGGTAACGAAGAGTCAGTCGCTCAGTCCGATAATGACCGCTTTTCGGCGTTTAACGACGCAACTTCCCTGGCCTGTCAGATTGAACTTTTGGGTCAGTTCACGGCGAGCACGGCCGAGCAGCTTCGAATCGGCTTTGAGTTGTCGGTTGCTCGAGCGGGCCTTTCCTACGAGATTGACCTCTACAACTATAGTTCTTCATCGTGGGTCTTCGGTGACGGTGGAAGTGCGACGCTCGTTGATCAAGCTGACCGCTTTGTAAAGCTGTCGGACGCAACCGAGTTCTTCAATGGTAGCCATCAAGTAAAAGCAAGGGTTAGTTGGCAGCCAATCAACGACGAAGACCCATCCAGCGACGGATGGTTGCACAACATTGACCACTTCTATTGGAGAAAACTGGGTTGAGACGGCAGCTATGCGCGTTGATGTCCTTGGTAGTTGCTAGACACTCGTTCGCCCAGTGGAACCTATACTCGCCAGAACCACCGACACCTTATGACATTCATGAGTTTGATGGTGTTGGATCGGCAGGGTCTAGGGTCGTGGGCTCTGGGGATGGCCAAGGCTATTGGTACGAAAGGAGTGTTGGCTATACGTTCTTAGATCGCCATGGACTTAACTTATCAATCGGCGTATCAGCAATGTCAGCAAACGGGGGATTTGCAATTGGGTATGCCTCAGACGGCTTAATGCCCAGGCCCGCACGATGGAAGGGGCAGCAGATTGAGTTGCTGGAGACCACCAGTGTGGCTCCAAGTGGCTACGCCATGACGGTCTCACCTAATGGCAAGCACGTGGGAGGCTATGTTGGCATAGAAGGTGTGGACTTTACGACCCGTCCCGCGATCTGGAACGAAAACGGAGCACTCCTTCAGTTGCCCTTGCCGGAAGGCGAGTTTGGTGGTGCTCAAGTCTCGGGAATCAACGCTGATGGTACGAAGGCTGTGATTCAGGCATTCGACGGATTCGCATGTCTATGGGCGGCGGGTCAAGGGTACCGGCGGCTCAGTGGCTTTATGGGCGGCTCAGTTCGCATGACCTCCGACGGCACGAGGATGATCGGAATTGGCGGTCCAGGGCAATACGACACACACTTGGTCGCTTGGGACGAACTTGGCAACATGCAGTTCATAGGCTCACCGTCCGGTAGTTCAAACACCCAACTGTCTTCAATATCGACCGACGGCAGGTTCGCTGCTGGCAGTTACCGGACCAGCAGTGGTTCCAGATCGTTCATTTGGTCGGAAGAATCGGGCTTCCTCGACGTCATGGACATGCTAGCCGAAGGAGGTGCGGTTCTTGATGGGATGTATCTCAACAGTGCTCGAGGGATTTCGGACGATGGGAGGACCATCGTGGGCTGGGGTATCCGTAACAGGCAATATCGACCTTGGATAGCGGTGAACACCGTTCCTGAACCCGCAGGGTTACTCCTCGTTGGACTCGGTCTCGTGCCCCTATTGCGCCACCGGAAGGGTTGACCCAGCAATTCTGCGACCTTGTTTCGATTCACCAAATGAAGTAGAACGTACACATGAGACGCTTGCTTGCTTCAGCCCTTGCACTGATCCCGCTGTCAGCGCTAGCCCAATGGACTGAGACCTCGGCATCGCCCTTTGTTGCCGCGAGCCGTAGCGGCCCCCAAGTTCAGCCCAAAATCGCCCCAACTCCCGACGGCGGTTGCTACATGGGCTGGTTTGATAACTCAACTGGCGGCTATGACGTCTACCTGCAACGCTTTGACCGAATGGGGAACGAGTTGTGGCCACACAACGGCATTCTCATCGCTGACCGTTCAGTTTCGTCAACCCAAGACTTGGATGTGGATGTTGATCAGTTTGGCAACGCACTCGTGACCTTCAATGACGACCGCTTGGGGAATGCCATCTGTGTCAACAAAGTGAATGCGGCGGCAGGACTCCCGTGGGGCACCAATGGAACTCAAATCCCGTCTGCAGGCTTTCTCGGCTTTCCCAAAGTCTCCGAGTTAACCAACGGCTCGATAGCGGTCGGATACTCTGTTGATAGCAGTTATCAATGGACTCGGCTTGATCCTGCTGGCGGGGTTGTGGGAACGTGGGCGGCAAGCGAGACTGGCAAGCCGTATGCCCTATGCGACCTTGCTCCAGGATTGGGCGGCTCTGTGATCATTTCCTACCAGAGGAGGTTTAACACGACCGGCAACTCGGCGCGTGCCCTCTGGGCACAGCGCTACACATTGGCCGGATCGCCCGTGTGGGCACAGCCGGTGGCGATCTACGCTCCCACGGGTACGCCTTATCCGTCCCAAGGTGGGTCAATCCAGGTTGTGCCACCACCCCTTCTCTCCGACGGAAATGGTGGCGTAGTGTGCGGCTGGTATGAGATCGGTGGCCCGCGTAACGCGCTCGTGCAGCACATCAACCCCGACGGGACGCTACGTTTCCCACTTCACGGGGCGCCGGTCGTCGTCACCGATGCCACCCAGATTCGCGTGGGTTGTTCGGTTGCCTATGACCCTAGGGACGAATCAGTGTATGCGGTCGTCGTCCAGACCAACGCCTCAACTCAGTCAACCTATTCCGTAATCGCTCAGCGCATGAGCGGGGAGACGCCGCGACAGTGGGGCGAGTTGGGAGTCACCGTCATGGGACCGTCAGCCAATCAACCGTCCTTCGCCAACATCGGCGTCGGAGTGAACGGCATCGTCGTCGCGAGCCAGGAACTACGATCCTCCACGACCGGAATCGTCTATGCCGCAGGCTTGACCCTGAACGGTGCTCCCAGATGGGGGGTGGGGACCCCCTTCTATGTCTCCAGCCTAGACGCAACAGGAAAGGGACGTCTGACGATGGCGACGAGCAAAGATCGTCATCACATTCTCGCCTGGCAGGATGGTGATTTCTCCACTGCCGATATCCACGCGAATCGGCTGAACGAAGAAGGCTACTTGGGCAACTACCTAGAGGCTTATCCGTCCACGCTCGAAGTTGTCCAAGGCAGTGAGTTCTTGGGTGGCCTTGGCGAGTTGGTGTTGTCGGATAACGTCCGGGCTTCGTTTTTCAACGATGAAGTCACGCTTGCTTGCCGTCTTCGAATGAGTCAGGGCCTCGGAAGCGTGCCCAGCGTCATTGTCTTGCTTGAGTTGGAGGGCATGGTCTCTCGTCCGGGACTCGCGAGAAATGCGAAACTGAAGCGGGTCTCCAACGGGCAATATCAGGTGATCTTTGGATCAACCGCGCCGATTGATGAAGACGTGCGCCGCGTCGTGCTCACGAGTTTTGCTGACTATGTGATCATGGACGGCCAGTTTGATCTCGAAATCGAATGGACGCCGATCAATGATGAGGATCCTGCCCAGGATGGATGGCTACACGAGCTGGATCAGGTCAGGTTCATGGCCCGATAGCAGGCAATTCTTTCAGTTTGCGTTTCAGCGAAAGTTGGCGCACAATGGGGCTATGAAACGACTGTCCGCCTTGCTTCTCGTTGCGGTTGGAGCGACCAGCGCATTGGCATCCCCATTTGCGGCAACGCTCAACACAAATATGACTCGATATCGAGTTAATGTGGCCAACAACGCCGAGGTACCCCTGGGCACCAACCCTTTCATGTCGGACAGTCTGGCAATGGGTGCCACGGGGACCTTGTATTCTGCCGATTCTCTCGGAGTCATCTGGGATGTTAGCGGCGCGCCAATTCCGGTCGGACCAACTGGAAAGACCCAGATCGGCGACCTTGTTGCTGGCAACAATGGGCTTTGGGGATTCAGCAACTTCAACCAGGAATTGTTCTTCTTCGACTTTGGAACCTCCAGCGTGACCTATGCCCAATCCATCAACGGAGTGGGCGGATTTACGATTACAGGAGTGGCGTACCAGGGGTCAACAGGCGACGTTTATTTGAGCGGAAACATCGGTCTCAACACGGACACCTTGTTCCATGTGATGAACTCGTCCACCAACGCAACGGCGGTTGGCGCGATGAACAACGGAGACGGAGTCAGTTACTTCTCGGATATCGAGTTTGATGCGAGTGGAACCTTATATGCGATGAGTTGGTATCACCGTTGGTTCTATTCGGTCTCGACTGTGAACGCGAACACTTCGTTCGTCTCTGCTGGACCGCACCGGGACGTTACGGCGATGGCGTTACCTGTGCCTGAACCTTCGGCATTTGTCGGTATCGTTGTGTGCTTTTCTTTCCTTCTTTACCGCAAGCGCCCGAGCGGACGCTGAAGGTCACCACTTGCTCGGCTGATCATCACCGCGGATCGGAGCCCAAACAATTTGTGGGACTTTTTTCGTGCGAGGCTTGACATTCCAGGGGGGGGGGGGAGTAGGATGCCGTTATGAAGTACCTCTTGGTGCTCCTGACAGTATTAGGGTTCACTTCGATTGCCCTTGGCGACATCACCAACTTTCAGGTGCATGAACTCGTCCACGAGAACTATCTGTTCCGATTGCAGATTACTGGTGACGGCTCGACATCTCTTGATCAGAAGGTGTCTGGCACAAAGGTTGAGAACAGTTTCTCCATTAGTGCGACTGCTGCACCGGGCGGGGGTTCACCACCCGCCTACACGTACACAAACTGGCAGATCAAAGAGATTCCCACGATCACCATAGGCGGAAACGCGATCAGCGGTTTGCCTGCGGTGCCCGAGTACGACGATGGCTACGCGCCCGTGGTGCGTTATGCTTCAACCCACTTTGATCACGACTCCCAGATACAGATTCAAGTGTCTACTCAGGTACGGGGAGTCATTAAGGTTTTAGGAATCCACATCTACGAGGGGGAGTGGAAGACACTCAACGCATATATCCGCCCCAAAGCGTACAACGTTGGCAAGGCCTGGGCGACCAGAGTGCTCGCAAACGGGACCGACCTAGGCGACACGCCACCAACCTATTCCTTACCTCACGAATCCAAGAGAGGTTTAGACTTTTTTGATGGATTGCTTCCTGATTCCAAACACAAGCAGATTGACGAGAGTCCGAAGTACTGGGCCGATGCCTCAGGATTGGATGCTCGCTTAGTCATAGGTACGTTCATCCATGCTTCAACGCATGGGTCGCCATCTGGGGTTGCCCACTCCTATACAGCGACGATCTCAGACTGGAATACGATTTATTCGTATGTTGACCAAGGGCGAACAGTACCTGGTCCAAACCTCGCGTGCATGTTCGCCTGCAAGACGTTAGGTTCAGAGACTGATACCGAGGCGGCGAAGGCCTTCAAGGTCGTTAATCCGAGTACCGGGGCAACTATTCTAAGCAAGGGCTATGTCGGCTTCGAAGACGACGTTTATGCGGTGACTGCAGAGTTCCTGACCGTTCCACTCGTTCCAATTGCGCGTATTTCCGATACGATAGCGGCGTTTTATGGTGAGTTAGGGAATGGCTATATGCTGGGGGATGCTGTACAAACCGCGAACCAGAGTTTCCCTGTGTATAATGTGGACTTTACGAACGGAAATGACATTGATCCCGTTGCCTTGAAGATACGGGGGGATGCACGAAGTCGCGTTAAGTCAGTCTATCGAACAGCAAATGAAGAGCAGTCTTTTGGAGGTAACAATAGATGGTACATAATTTTGTCGTAATGACGGCCTTTATGGGAGTAGGAGAACTACCTAGGGTAGAAGCGAACAAAGAGTTGTTTGAACGACTAGTTGCCTACTCTGCCACGAGCATTCAGGGTTCAAGGTACGACTTAGCATTTCAGCCGAAAACAGTTGTCGTCCTGCGGGATCAGGTGGTCCCGTCCCTCTACCGCGTTGAGTCTCCAAATATTCGATTGAGTGCTAATGTAGTTGACGGGAGGGTTCGTGGTTTCAGCAACAGTTACGAGTTTCAGTTCATTGAGTCGGGCAGTGAAGAGGCATTAGTAGCGAGGGCAAAAGGTGGTGCCGAACTCTTGACAGGCAAGCCAGTTGTGTTTCGGAGTATTCGCCGAGGCACCACGGAGAGCAGGTGTTTCTTTTACGTTACTGATCGGGGCGTTCGGTTTGAACCCATTGTTGAGGTCAACATCATGGAAGGAACCGGCTTCATTCGATCAATTACTTCGTACCGAACACCTTTGCCCTTATCGCCGCCCTCCCTACGACCTACCCTTGAGGTTGCCAACGCGTCTTCTGCCGCTGTCCTGGCAGTCTTTTCGCACCACAATGTCCATGAACTAGAACCGCGATCTACACCTGAACTGTTTATATCGGAACTCAAAGGCATGGCTCCGTCCATTGAAGCCTTTCGCTCGGAGGCAACCCCGACAGAACTTGAGAGCGCCCACAGCGGTCAAGGGTTCTTGGTTTACAAGACGGCGTTCGCCAGGCCAGGCTCAGAGTTCGTAGAGTTCCTCGTCAGTGTAGACGCTCGCGATGGCCGAGCCATGCTCATTACGGACCTCCGCAACCCTCAGGGCCGTTCAGGCGCGAAAGTTGACGATACCAAACCTGAACCTGTCGCTCCCGCAACCGTATTCACAAAGATCGCCACGAAGAAGAAGTCCATCACCCTCGCCGAACCCCTGAAAGAACACAAGGGCAAGGTGACGATTAAACGTGACTTTGATGCCGTTTTCTGGAGTGGGAAAACTGCGGTAGTAGGAAGAGTTGATAAGAAGGGATTTGTCAGCCTCAACGGCAAGACCTACCTAATCCCTGCAAAGGCCTTAAAGACACTCACGTCGAAGTGATTGCCCCTCCCCAGCCCTCCCCATCGGGGATGGGGGAGAGAGTATTTAGGTTCGTCCAGACTCGCTTCCCAGCCCCGATGGGGAGGGGCCCGGGGGTGGAAAAAGCGTCAGTCCTTAGCCCCGACCCTCAAGGGTCAAGTCTGGTTCCTCAGACAGTCCGTTGGTCTGCCCACCGTCGTCCTGTCCGTTGACCCCCGCACTATAAACGCGATAGTCGCGGCCTTCTGCGCGGTAGTGCATCGGTTTGCCAGTAAATGGGTCGTCGTTCAGGCTGCCATCTCCCAACGACTTTGGGGCATTTCCCGTCTTCTTGGTCACGGCGAGAATGTGGCACTCCAAAGCCAGAAGGCGGGTTCGCGTCAGCGTCCGATCAATATGGGGTACCAGGTTCTGCGCGGCTTGGAAGAAGTGCCTTGATAACCTCCGCCAGGGCCGTTCTTCCGCGAAGCCCATCTTCTCCAAGTCCTTCCTTGCTGACACCGGGGTTTCCAACAGCTTCTGAACCCAGGCAATTTCCTTGCCTGACTCTTCGGCGAAGCCTTCGAAGTACTTCTGGCGGTCGGCACCCTCCTTCAGGCCATGCAGATAGTCCACTGCAGGGCGTGCCGATGGGCCGAGTTTGTCGGCAAGTTCGTCAAGGTCCTTGGAGCGATAGGCTTGTTGCACGAAGTCAACTGCGTTCAGCATGATCATACGCTCGTTCTCTAGGAGTTTGCCCAGGGGCGGGCGTCGATCGAGCAGCGTGTTCAACCGCGACGAAAGTGCTGAAAGCGCGGTTGACTGCAGTCGCTCCAGCGCGGGCAAAAGTGCCTTGCGGGCTTCATCAACGGTGGTCAAGCCCAGCGAGGCATCAAGGGCGCATCCGCCAGTCAAGTCCCATCCAAACTTTGTCGCGCCTACAAACCAGTTGATGGCCTCTTGGTCGCGGTTCTCAGCCAATGCGCGCTCGATGTTCCACACCATGACCCGGCTGATCAGCCTCCAGCCATCGCGGTGCGGCATGGGCTCAAATGGAGGGAGTGCCTGGAACTCAAAATCGCAGGGTAGCCGCGTCCCATTAAGTGCAATTTGGGTCGCCCGTGAGGCCTGCTCCATTGCCTCCCTTCGGAGTTTGATGTCGAAGACCACTCGGCGAACGTGCGTTGGAGCATCTCGCTCAGCCTCCATTGCTGCCAAGGCGTAAGCATCAAAAGCGTTCTGAGTGCCGCGTTGCGGCACGTAAGCGGGTGTCCGAGGCGCCCACGAAGGATAGGGGGCGACAGCCTCTTGCCGACAGCCAGCAAGGGCCAACAATGCAACAAAAACGAGAGTGTGACGACCTTCCATGGCGTCGGTGGTCTCAGCGTACCCAAGGTAACCTTATCGAGTCTTGAAGGGAGTCATTTTAGCCGCCGGCAAGGGAAGCCGTTTGTATCCCGTCACCCACCACATTGCGAAGCCGCTGTTGCCGCTTGCCAACCGCATGACCATTGAGTACGCGTTTGATCGTTTGCGCGAGATGGGGGTGACGGAGATTTGTATCGTGGTCGGCGAAATGGAGCAGGCCATGCGTGATGCCCTTGGCGATGGCTCAGCGTTCGGGGTCCAGTTGTCCTACGTTCGCCAAACCGAGCCGAAAGGACTTGCCCACGCGGTGGGCTTCGCCGAGGAGTTTGTTGGTGGCGATGACTTCGTGCTGTACCTCGGCGATGCAATCTACAGCGACGGCTTTGAGAAGTTTGCCGCGCGGTTCAAAGAATCTGGGTGCGCGAATCTGAACATCGTGAAGCCCGTTGACGATCCATCGCGATTTGGGGTGGCAAACACCGACGGCGAACGCATCGTGAAGTTGGTGGAAAAGCCAAAGGAGCCGGAGTCCAACCTGGCGATGGCCGGGATGTACTTCTTTGGCCCTCAGATTTGGGAGGTCTTGCCCGACCTTCAACCAAGCGGTCGAGGGGAGTATGAGATAACCGACGCGATTCAGATGATGATTGACCAAGGCGAAACGGTTTTGGCGGGAGTCTACGAGGGCACCTGGTTCGATACCGGCACGCTCGACAGTTTCTTAGAGACCAGCCGCTTCCTGACCGATGGAAAGGCATTGGTGGACGGGTCGGTTGCAGGCGATGTGGGTGACGGAGTAGTCGTTGGCTCGAAGGCTTTAGTGGCTTGTCATTCGATCACCGATTCGGTCATTCTGCTCGGCTCTAATGTTGAGGTGAATGGACGGATCGAGCACTCGATTTTGGGCGGCAACGTTAAGGTTGAGGGCGATTGCATCGGCCAGATCCTCTGGGACTAGGCTCCAATAGGCCTAAAGACCTATTCTACTAAACAACTGCGTCACGAGGCCCCATATTCGAGCGTATGCTAAAAAACATGACATGCGCGGTGACTATGGAAATCTAGGTTGACCAACTCACTCGAGCCTTCAGAGATTCCGCTGGCATCGGGACAGGATCCGGACGAGACATCACCCGCGTTAGTGGTCAGTAATGCGCCGGAAGCGCTCGACTATGTGACTCAGCCGTTCAACCTTTACAAGTGCGAAATTCCGAACATTGTCTTAAGCACACACGAACTGGAGGACGAAGATTAATGCTTGCGGCCTTGGTTCTCTCGCAAGCAGGCTTTGGTGGAGCGATCAGCCAACTTCCTACAACTCCCCGCTACAGTCGCGGGTTACATGCGGTGACAGGTAAAGTAAGCGAGGCTGGTGCTTGCTTTGCAGGTTTTCTTGAAGGGAAGCCGTTTACGATCCTAGACCTTAACGCAAACAAAGTACTGAATTCTGAACAGGTGTACCTTTCTGGTTCAGATTCCAATCAAATGAAGGTGTTGACCGAGAGCCAAACGTTTCACTACAAGGACAAACACCTCTACCGAGGTGCAACCAACAATCTCGCGGTCCTCGCCTCGTTCGACTCGGCAACCCACATCATCGGTTTCGGACCCTACAAGGGGTGGAATGGGATGACCGCCTTTGCCGAAATGCATCCTAAGGAGCGCGGCGAGAACAGTAACCGACTCATCAAAGTTCAAAAGACGGGTAAGTACGTCATGAAGTTCTTCAGCAAACTGGAGGGCAACACCTTGCACCTTGGTATTGCTGAAACAAAACATCTTTCAGGAATCTGGGAGTTTCGGAGGTTCGAGGCACCGCTTGGCAAGGGCAAGTTTCGCCTTGAGAAAGTCGTTCCCTCCAAGAACCCGCGCGTTCCCGCCAAGATGAAGTTTCCTGGAGTCTATCCGCAAGCAGTGGATTGGAAAAACGGCGCGGTTATCTTTGGGCAAGGCTCCAAGGCAACCCTCGTTACGAAGACCAAGCGGGAAGAACTTCCCGTCCTTCCAGGCTCTGGCCAAGTATCTGTCTTCGCTGGATTGCGTGGCCGAATCCTGGATTGGAACGCTTCCTACTCTGGCAACGACGCTTCGATGTTTGAGTTCGACCGAGCCGCAAAGGCTTGGAAGCCGCTCGGGCCATATGCACTGGTCGGTGCATCGGCTTCGGAGAAGAGGTGGCTCCTTCGCGACTCGAAAGGTGCGGTTAGCCTTGTTGAGTTTAGGTGAGGTTAGCAGGTCAGACTTCCCCACCCCCTTCCGGCATTAGTCAAGCCATTGCTTTACCAGTCGACCGACGTGTGCAAAGCCCTCAAGGTCGGAGCCTGAAGCGAAGTCGGCTACGGGACCTCCAACCACTGCCATGGGCACAAACTCCCGTGTGTGGTCCGTCGAGGGCGTGGTCGGATCATTTCCATGATCGGCCGTCAAAATGAGCATGTCTTCGGCCCCTAACTTTGACATAAGAACAGAAAGCATCTCGTCAAATCGTTCCACGCACTTGGCAAAGCCGGGCGTGTCATTGCGGTGCCCAAACAGCATGTCAAAGTCCTCAAAGTTCGCGAAAATGAACCGCGCATCCGAATCCAAGGCCTTGAGAAGCGCCGTGAAGTGTTCCTCATTTTGCTGCGTCCGGATCCCAGGCCGAAATCCTCGACCGCCAAACAACTCGGGCACAACCCCGACGCCGAGCACATCCCCGATCTCATCACACAGATTCAGCGGAGCCTCCAGCGGAAAGTCCTTCCGTCGCTCGGTTCGACGAAAGGCGCCCGGATCACCCTCAAACGGCCGAGCGATCACGCGCTGCACGTCATCGGGCACCACGCACAGCCGACGCGCGATCCGGCACCATTCGTAAAGCGTCTCAATCGGCACGACGCTCTCGTGGCAGGCGATCTGGAAGACCGAATCGGCGCTCGTGTAGACGATGGGGAAGCCCGTATCAACGTGCAAGGCTCCAAGGTCTTCAATGATCTTGGTGCCGCTGGCCGCACGATTCCCAATGGTCTGAGTTCCGATTTCCCGCTCGAAAGCCTTGATCAACGAAATCGGAAAGCCATCAGGATAGGTGGGGAAACGGCGGTCCATCACAATGCCCATCATTTCCCAATGCCCGGTCACCGAATCCTTTCCGCCCTTGGATAGCGGCTTCAAACGCGCATACACGGCGTCGCTCCCAACGCCCTCAAGAATTCCTCCTGCCGCGAGGTAACCGATCCGGGCCAGGTGCGGCGCATTGAACCCGCCGGTAGCGTCCCAAACATGCTTCAACGTGGACGGCTGATCAAGGTCGCCAACCTCCTCCACCTCCGGTGCATAGCCCGCTCCGACCCCATCCAACACGATCACGATTGCCCGCTTCACGCCAAGAGTATGACGGTCGGTGCCAAAATGCATCCATGCTGTCGGCACTGTTGCTCGTCGCGTTTCAAGGATCTGCTCCATCAGTCATCCCCATGCCCAACTCCATGCAAGTGCTGAAGGGGGCTTTTGATGCGAGAAGTGGATTTGTTCTGTCGGCTCCAAAGGAGTTCGCCGGATTGGAACGGCACGTCAGCGATGTTCTCGGAACCCGCGTGCGACGATCCAACTTCGATAGTGAACCGACGCTA
>CALMEF010000276.1 GCA_937862825.1 uncultured Armatimonadota bacterium | reverse complement strand
GCCAGAATCGCGATGATCGCGATAACGACCAACAACTCAATGAGCGTAAACGCTTTGCGCAAGGTTTTCATGGCTTTCCTGCATTATAAGACGGAAAACCAAGAAAAATGCAGTGAAATTATGCGGCCTTCTTGGTTTCCGGCACGAAAGCGGTAGTTTGTTCGGTTACGAGCCCGACCGCATTGGTCAGCTCGTCGTCGGGTATTCCGAGTTCGGCGACTAAGACGTCACTAGGGGTGCTCACGTAGTCCCAAGGTTCACATCGCATCGCGGCTTGGTTGGCATAGTCACTGGCGATAGCAACACAAGCGACGAGTCCGCGTTCGGGCCCAGCACCAACAGGATCACTAAGATGCTCAAATACGGTGCAAAAAACGCTTGGTAGTCCCCAGGTTGATGCAGCCACGGCCGCAAGGCTGACCAACGGCTTATCGTACAGGTCAAAGAACGCCTCTTCAAGGCTGACTTCCGAGGCCTGGGCGGTAGCCGCGACATGGAGATAAGCCTCTGGAGCAACCTTTGCGAGCAGAGCGATTCCCAAATCATGGAGCAATCCAGCGGCGAACACCTCGTCTGGGGCAGCGGTGACCTCAATAGTCCCAAGTTGCTTGCCCCGGACCACGAGGTATCTCGCCAAGAAGCCGGTGAAGGCAGAATGGCGGGAAAAGAGGTGAGCGTCAAAGCCGCACTCAGAGGGAGAGGAATATAGCGCTTGAACCGCCATGGAAACTGCGAGCGAGCGAACCGTCTTTTGCCCCATCCTCATGATTGCAAGGCGAGTACTCGCAACCCGCCCATCGTTACTGGTCACCCGAAGCACGTTGGAAGCGAGGGCTGGATCGCCATTGATAATGCGCTCAATTTCAATCGCCGACGCTTCACCGGAGTCAATCGCTTTGATAAGTTTGAGTGCCGACGATGGCAAAGGTGGCAAAGAAGTTGAACGCTTGAACAGTAGTTCGAGCTGAGTGTAATCCGTAATCCGCATGTGGTCGTCGCTTCCCCTAGTTTCCCTCTAGTAGGTTAGTTTTTGGCAGTTGCGGGGATGAGCCTTAGAGTACAAGCGGACTGAAAATTACTGGGTTTTGGGGTCGTCGGTCGAAAGTGCGCCGCTAATCGTGATGCCCCGATCCTTCGGAGTGGGTTTTGCCGAAGCATTCCATTTCATATCATCTGACTCGAACACCAGGATAGTCTCCTTCGGAAGATCCCCTTCGTACTTCCCAGAAGCCTCTGAGTTCATGGCATATCCGAACTCTCCAGGCTTGGCACCAGGCCTAACAAACTTCTTCATGGCCTCGCTTGCATCCAGGTCGTTGGTTTGAACTCGCGACCGAAGCGCGTCCATCCAGCCGGAGGCCACTGGGAACTGCCCTTCGCTTTCGTGATATAGCATCATCGCCGTATGGAGCGCTTTGAGGTTCTCAACGCTGCTGGCCGAATAGGTGCGCTTCTCATCCTTCTCAAGGTAAGCCTTACCAACCTCCCAAAGGTCGGCAATTGCCGGGCCAAAGAACAATCCAGCGCCTGCCAAGACAACGACTATTGCTCCGCAGCCTAACTTCAATTTCTTTGAGAAAGCCATTCGACTAGCGGTCCTCTCCACATGGTTCTGCTTTCGCCCGCGACTGTATCAAGCGCTCGCGGTAGTCGTTGAATGTGCAAATCGCTCGAATACCCAGCACATTAGAGACTTCCACGGCCTGCGTCCAAGATCGTGGGTTGACCTTTGCGTCTGAGCATCGTAACCGTTCAGAATCATATCGGGGACAGTCTCTACACGTCATTGCTCTATGGTTGTTGCCGTTCTTAGCCTTGCGTTTCAAAGTCAGCAGAATCTGACGTATGACGGCCAAGCCTTTCGCTATGGGTCGTTAACTTACGAAGTTGCGCCTAAGACTACCGAAAAGAACGAGAAAGTTGTCTACCGTAAAGACGATGCCTTTGTGGTTTGGGATTCGCGTGGGCTAACGATTCGCAAAGGAAAGAAGACATTTACAACAAGGTTCGAAGACGCTGCTTTGAGTCCAAAGTTGTGGACAGCCGAAGAAATAGCGGGCATTAAACAACGGATCGCAGGCAAAGAGGCCAAACGAGAGGTTTCCGAACTGATCGCCAGTCTCAGGATCGGTGACGAAGTGGTTTGTGTGGTGAGGTGGAATGACTCCAAAGGCGTGTCCTGGGCAGACGTTGCCTATCGAGCCAGTTTGACTGACGAGTCGGTAAAGCCAGCACTCATCGGCAAGTGGCCAGGGCGTCTCGCTAAGACAACTCCGCAGCGAGCAACCCTGTCCTTTGTGGGCAGTGAAGTGCTTGGGGTGACTCGCCTTACTGATAACAAGTGGGGGGTTGGCCGAGTCAATCTACTCGATGGGTCTACATCAGCCGTTGATATTGGTGAAGGACTCCTTGTCGCAACGCAAATAAACCGGAGACTTGCACTTGTCGTTGAGCAGGCTTCAGGAAGGGTCAAGCGTTTGGTTCGCGTTGATTTGTTTGACTCAAAGCGTCGCGACCTGCTGGAATCAACCGGTTCTCTTGGCGTGCTGACGGTTGAAACAAACTCGTTCTGCGTTAACCGACTAGGAGAACGTCAAACGGTGCACGACCTTCAAACCGGCCAAACTCTGGACACCCCGACAGGAAGTAAGGTTGCGGGAGCACTGGGTGGGCTACTGGTTTACGGGCCGACCAAGGCGACTCTGTTCGACCCCAAGAGGATGGAGGTGATGGCGACGTGGGTTAAGCCAGCGACACCGGCTGACCCGAACGCACGCTCTCGTAACCGGCCAAAGCCACCTGGGCGGCCTTCCAACCGTCTTGCCCAGTGACCGGCGGTTCAGAGCGATTCCCGACGGATTGAACAAAGGCTCTCGTAAGCAGCAGGTCAAGGTCTGAGCCCCAGCCAACCATTCCGTGTCGCATGGACTCGTTCCGATACGCATCCAAACTTTGCGTAAACATGTCCAGTTCGATCACGCCCGATTCGCAAACAACAGTCATGGTCACATCCCCCCAAGTCTTATAACTGGAGGGTCGGCTCCAACTTGAATCCAGGGTAGCAATCACTCCGTTCTCAAAGGTCAGCGAAAGCATTGCCGTGTCTTCCCACTCTTGGCCATACATTCTGTTTCCTGTGGTCGCATGCACTTGACGGACCTCGCTTTGTAAGAGGTCGCGTAGCAAGTCCGCAACGTGGACGGTATGGTCAATCATCGCGCCTCCTCCGGACTTGGCCCTGTCAACGAACCAGTCGTGCGGACATGTGCCTCGGTTGGTTGCGCAGACAGCCTTGATGGCCCCGATTTCGCCTGTTGCACACCGCTCCTTCAGTCGCTGAAAGGCGGGGGAAAACCTGCATGGGAACGCCGTCATGAGGACCACACCGAACAACGACACCGCGTCAAGCAGTGACTGAGCATCCTCCTCGGAGGTGACCAGAGGCTTTTCACAGAGAACAGACTTGCCAGCCTTTGCGGCGGCAATGCCGTACCGTGCGTGCTCGACATTCTCGCTAGTCACAATCACTGCGTCAACATTTGACAACAACAAGTCCATGCTGTCGAATGACTGGGTGTTGAAACGCTCGGCAAACTTCCTTGAGCGCTCGCTGTCCGAATCCCAAACTCCAACATTCACAGCCTCGGGTATCTGGTTCAACGCGTTACCGTAACCATAGGCATGCATGTGAGCGACACCAAGAAATCCAATCCGAACCGGCACGAGGCTAGATTACCGCTTGAAGGGCTCGTCGAGTCGCCAATACCACGTCGAGGGTCTGTTCGCCTACGCCGCGTGGCTCAGGGATCGGATCGTCAAAGAAGTTCGGCAAATCCCAGGCCCCTTGCAGGTCTGATGGAATGTCCGGGACCTTAAGACCTGCAAGGGTAAAGCATGTGGCAGCCCACATTCTTGGGACTGCAGAAAGGCTATACCCTCCGCCCCCAACAGCCACGACGGGGATCCCCATGGACGCAACGTCGCCGATGGCGGCGATCCACTCGCTTGCTGTCACTTGAAATCGGGCCAACGGGTCTGTGAAGTGCGCGTCCGTGCCCATTTGGAGAACGACAGCGCCTGGTTGGAAAGCATCCACATAAGGAAGGACACCCTCTCGAATACCACGAAGCCATATGTCACCCGTGGTCCCGGGAGGGAGGGGAACGTTGACTGCCGTCCCTTCCGCACCGATCTCCTCAACAAAACCCGTCCCCGGATAAATCGTGCGGGGATCCTGATGAATGCTGCACGTGAGTACGGAGGGATCGTGGAAAGTAAGCGCCTGCACCCCATCCCCCGCATGAACATCGATATCAATGTAGGCAACACGGTCAGAAGACTCTCGCAGAATCGAAATCGCAATGGCTGGATCGTTGTAGACGCAGAATCCGCTGGCGCGAGATCGCTGAGCATGATGTAGCCCACCGCTCAAGTTGATCGCCAATGGAGCGCCCCCTGCGACGTCCCGAGCCGCGGCCGCAGTCCCAGAAACATAAGCGAGGGCTGCCTCGTGCATCATGGCAAAGACCGGATTGTCGAGCGATCCAAACCCATAGTCGCTTGATCCAGTTGGATGTCCACCCTGTCCAAGAGCCCTCACGGCCTTTACGTAATCAGGGGAGTGAACTCTTAAGACATCTTCAGTCGAACCTGGTCCCGGGTCGGCGGGAGCGGGCCAACCGAGTCGTCCAAGGAGTTCGATGGTCCTTCTTAGCCGCTCGGGTTTCAAGGGATGGTTCGCACCAAAGTCGTAGGCGAGCATCCGGGGATGGTAGTAGAACGGCACATTCATAGCAGCCATTCGCCACTAAAGACTGTTTCTGCAGGACCCGACATGATCACAGACTCATCTTCAAGAACCGAGATGGTCAAATCTCCACCAGGAAGTCGCACCAACACCCTTCGCCCGGTCTTTCCTGACAAGGAAGCGGCGACCGCAGAAGCACACGCTCCTGATCCGCATGCGAGGGTAAGTCCGGCTCCGCGCTCCCATGTTCGCAATAGGATCGTTTCCCAGTTCTCCACTTGGGCGAACTGCACATTGCATCGTTGCGTGAACCAGGGATGATGTTCAAAATGGCGGCCAACGGCCTCAACGCTGACGACATCTAGGTCGTCAACCAAGAAAACCAAGTGGGGATTCCCCATGGAGACTGCCGTGCCATAGCCGACAAAGCCATCAAACTGGAATCTCAGACCGATGATTGGATCGGTTGCAGAAGGAGAGAGCCCCAAGGCGGACCCCTCAAGCGAATAAGTTCCCATGTTTACGGCAACTTGGTCTTGCCCAGTTTCGATCTGCAAGACTCGATCACCAACTTTCAGGTCAAAAGCAGACGAAGCGTAACAGCGCTCCACGGCAAGTCTGGAAACGCACCTGACGCCGTTGCCGCACATGCCCCCCTCAGAACCATCGGGGTTGAACATGGTCATTCTCAGGACCATGTTCGTATCGCGGCTTAGCAACAGAAGTCCATCTGCACCGACGCCAAAGTGCTGGCGACACAAATCTTGGGCGAGCACTGACCAGTCAACCGAATGAGACTCAGCAACAAGGTCAACGACGACGAAATCGTTGCCGATTCCGTGCATTTTGGAAAAGCGAATCAGTCCTGGTATTCGTGAACCTCATGCATGGTTACGGCGTGCTCGTCACGATAACCGCCCACAGGCTTCGCTGGGACGATTGACGCGATCGCGTGCTTGTAGACGAGTTGAGTCGCCTTACCGGGCGCATCAAGCAGCACCGTAAACGCATCGAAGCCACGAACTTGTCCCTTCAATTGGACGCTGTTCGCAAGATAGATCGTCACGCTGATCCCTTCCTTACGGACTTGGTTCAGGAACATATCCTGAAGATTGATGGATTTCGCCATTGGTTTCCTATCCCTCACGTTCATAGCAAAAAGACCGCCTCCTTACGTTGCGCTTCACAGTCTTCACTGCGGAGAAAGTGCAAGTTCGGTTCTGACCGTAGCCACGTTCGTTGACGTTTTGCATACTGTCTCGTGCGAAGAGCGAGTTCCTCCTCCAAACCCTCAAGTGGGGTTCCTTCAATGAGCCGCGTCGCGATCTCCCGATATCCGATTGCTCGCATACCGGGCGCATCCAACGGTATACCCCGTAACATCAGCATTTGTACTTCCTCAATCCACCCTTGTTCCAACATCGCCAAAACTCGCTGCTTGATTCGGCGATCCAGAACCTCGGGTTCGGGGCTCACAGCCACTTTGTGCTTGACAAACGCTGGAAGACGATGGGCTTCCGCAGGGGCTGAATCGAGTCGCTCAAGTGCGCGCCTGACTCGAAGCGGGTTTCTAAGGTCAGTTCTTTCCGCGTCCGCTAGGGATCGCTCAGTCAACAACTTCACGAGGGCTTCCAAGCCTTGATGCCTCTCTACGTCCTCATAGAAACGACGTACTGAAGGATCAGGTTTGGCTCCAACCGAGGCGTATTCTTCGAACAAGCCACGAATGTATAACCCGGATCCTCCAACAACGACAACGCTTCGTTTGGCTCGGAACGCATCAGAAAGGACCACCATTGCTTTCGAAATGAAGGCACCGAGGCCAAACGGCTCGGTTGGTTCCAAAATGTCAACCAAGTGATATCGGCCTCGTTCAACCGGCTTCGCCGTCCCAATATTCAGTCCGCGGTAGACCTGGAATGCATCTGCATTCAGAAGTTCGGCGTCGAGAGAGTCGGCAAGGGCCTCTGCCAGCGCAGTTTTTCCCGAAGCAGTCGGGCCCATAACTCCTACGAGCAGAGGCGCTTTGCTACTTGCCAGGCTCGGTAACCTTGATCTTCGGCTTTTCGCCTTCCTTCGGGGTCACGTCAACTTCGTTCTTGACCGTGAATCCCGAAACCTCTTTTTCCTTGCGGAATGTGCCGGTGATCTCAACCTTCGAACCGTCCTTGAGAGGCTTTTCCAAGGTCCCTCGACCATAGACGTTTACCGGCGTTTCCTTCACCTTGGTCTTCAGCGTGAAAGTGTAGTAAGGATTTCCCTTTCGGGAGGTCTTCTGCTTAAACTCAGCGACAGTTCCTTTGACCGTCACGACCTTGGTGTCGAGTTTCGCCGCATCCTTGATCAGATCATCGGCGCTGATAACCGTTTGTGCCAGGGCGACCATTGGGATCGCAAGGGCAAGCAGACTCAGAGAGAAAATTCGTTTCATGTTCAACCTCAATACGTAATCAAAGCCTCGATTGGGTAGCCAAGCAGATTTTGTCTGCCTTCGAGGAACGAGAGTTCCACCAAGAAACCGAAGCCGCAAACATTTCCATTCAGTCGTTCGACGAGCCGGGCAGATGCCGCAGCCGTGCCACCGGTGGCAAGCAGGTCGTCAACTATGTACGCCCTTTGCCCTGGATTGACTGAGTCAGTATGCATCTCGACCGTGTTTGTTCCGTATTCGAGCGCATACTCCTCCGAAATCCGATCATAGGGCAACTTTCCGAGCTTTCTCGCCATCGCGAAGGGAAGCCCAAGTTGGAGGGCTATTGGAACGCCAAAAACGAAGCCACGACTTTCAATTCCAACAATCACTTCCGTCCCCTTTTCCCGGGCGTCAGCACTTAGAAGGGCCACTGCTTCAGCCACTGCGGCTGGACTTTGAAGTACCGGTGCGATGTCCTTGAACATAATTCCCGGCTTAGGAAAGTCGGGAACGTCGCGAATCAAACTCTTTGCGATCAAATCTGGCATTCGCTCCGTACTATACCGCCTGTTGCGATTGCTACCCAGGCCGCAAATTTCGAAACGTTAAGGTCGAGTTGGAACATTTTTGATGGCTAAACCGTTCCAATATGTGGACCAACAAAAAAAAGGTCCTCCCTCCCAAGGCCCCGTTTCCCTCCTCTTCCTCCAACGGGGCCATCTTCTTTTAGCCTGTCCACATCTAACATCCCGTGGCGACGAAAAAAGTCAACAGAGATTTGTGAGGAGGTAGCGAAACTTACGGTATCCTCTTACTGGTTGAGATAAGGCTCAACGGTTCGAAACGACCGGCGGATCCTCGACGAAATGCGAGTCCGGCGGTTTTTTGTTGCCGCTCTCAACTCGCAATTGGAGACAACGATGCCGACATTAGCGATTGTGGGCGCCCAGTGGGGCGATGAAGCGAAGGGGAAGTTGGTGGACGTCTTGGGTAGCCAGGCTTCCATGGTGGTGCGATATAGCGGTGGCAACAACGCGGGCCACACCGTCATTGCCAACGGCAAGGAGTTCAAATTCCACCTCATTCCGGCGGGCATCCTGCACCCGAACGTCACCGCAGTTTTGGGAGCAGGGATGGTGATCTGCCCGAAAGCCCTGATTGAGGAGTGGGACCGCACGCTGGAGGCAAAGTCCGATCTTGGTCAACTCGTCATCAGCCCGGGTGCCCATGTGGTCTTCCCGTATCATCGCATGCTTGACCAACTGGAGGAGCAGGCGCGCGGTTCAGACCCGATTGGGACGACCAGCCGCGGCATTGGCCCTGCGTACCAAGACAGGGTCGCTCGATTTGGTATCCGAATGGGTGAACTGGTTGACGAGGCGCGGTTTGAGTCGCGCTTGCGAGAGGTGCTCGCTTACAAGAATCGGCTGTTAACCATGCTCGGCGGCGAAACCATCGAGTTTGAGCCGCTGTTTGCCGAATACAAGTCCTACGCTGACCGTCTTCGACCGTATGTCCGAGACATTGAATCCCAGGTCCAAGACGCCGTGCATGGCGGAGAAAGGATCCTGTTTGAGGGTGCCCAGGGAACATTCCTTGACCTTGACTCAGGAACCTATCCGTACGTCACCAGCAGTCACCCCGTCGCTGGAGGCGCATGCCTTGGAACCGGGATTGGACCTCGAGACATCCATAACGTCTTAGGAGTCTGCAAGGCGTATACGACCCGAGTTGGCGGTGGCCCGTTTCCAACCGAGTTACTGGATGACGTGGGTGAGTGGATTCGCCAACACGGTAAGGAGTACGGAACGACAACGGGGCGTGGTCGACGATGTGGGTGGCTGGATCTCGTCTTACTGAGGCATTCAGTTCGCCTAAACTCCATGTCAGGTCTCGTCGTGACGCGATTGGACATTCTCTCAGGTTTTGAAACGGTCAAGGTGGCCGAGTCCTATTCAATGAATGGGCAGACGATCAAGCACGTCCCGACCAACACTCACGAGTTCGCCGAGTGCGTGCCCAACTATCGGGAGGTTCCTGGTTGGTCGGGTGATTTGCGAACCTGCCGAACGTTGGAGGAACTGCCAGAAACAGCGCGCGACTACCTGAGGACGATCGAGCAGTTCACTGGAGTGCCGGTGGCGATCGTGAGCGTAGGTCCTGATCGCGATGAAACGATCATCGTGCGACCCGATTTGATCTGGGGTTAGCGCCCGACGACCGTCGGCGGCACGGTCAAGGTCTGTCCGACTTTGATTCCCAGCCTTTTGAACGCCCCTTTCTTCATTTCGAGGGCGTACATGGCTGGCTTTGCCGAAGGGACTCCGGTCTCATCTAAAGCCTTCATCGTATGTACTGAAACAACCTTCTTGGACTTGGAGATGTAAGCGATGTCAAGGGGAATGAGGGTGTTCGACATCCAGAAACTTCTGGCGGCTTCGTCCGGAAAGACAAAAAGCATGGCGTCGTTGGCTTGCACTTCCTTGTCCGTCAGGAACATCATGCCTTCTTGGCGCTTGGCCCCGGTGTCCATGATCCACGCGTTGAGCGATGCACTACCGACTTTGACCTTTTCACGCTTGATTTCCGCGAGTTGGTACAGCCGTTTAGGGTTGTTCCTGTACTTGAAACCTGCCTGCGATCCGGCGAAAGCGGCGAAGACAACCAGGGCAACTGTGGTCAGTGTTTTCATCGGCTTGGTACGTAGGCTTTAGACGATTTCTCGTACGATTCGATTTCAGGCATGAATTCAAGAGTGGTCCCGATCAGATCAAGGCCTTTAACCAGTGCATCTTTTACCGTCGGGTTGATGTTGAATCCGAAGTTCTTCGAACCGAGAGCAACCGTTTGATTGGGAAGGTCAAGAGTGACTTCAGCGCCGGAACCAGCGTCAATCAGGTGTCGGTGATCCTCCGCGGGAAGTTCAACGAGTAGGAGCCCGCAGTTCGCGGCATTTTGGCGGAAGATATCAGAATAGCCGGGACTGTCGGGATCTTGGCGCGCGATTACAGCCCGGAACCCAGCCTGTTGAATCGCCCACACGGCATGCTCGCGAGAGGAGCCGCACCCAAAATTCGTTCCCACCACGAGAATCGAGGCTCCTTCAGCATCCTTTTGATCAAGCGGAAAGTCTCCACCGCGAACATCCGAAAACAAGCGTTCTCCGTAGCCTGACCGCGTAACCATGGAAAGAAACCTTGCCGGAATGATTCGGTCGGTATCGACATGGTCGGATGGGTAAACCGCGATGCGGCCCGAATAGGTGGTGAATGCGGACATCGAGCCCCGATTTTGACATAGAAAGACCTCCGGCCCCAGATCATTTTGGGTTCTCGCTGCGTCTAAACCTCAGTTATAAGCGGAAATCGTTGCCACATGGGGACGGTTTTCGAGCAATAATGAAGAAATAGTTTCGCCCGGGCTGCAGCCGGGTGGTTAGGACTTATCCATGGGTAAGAGGTTTATTTGGGATGGTCGGGCCATTGGCTCGCTGATTTTTGCCTTGTCCGCTTGCATTGCAGGCGCTCAAGATCGCTACTCCGTAACTGATGTCGGTGCTCCGGGAGGATCCATTTCTTCTCGACCTGTTCGCGTCAGTTCTGGCGGATCAGTGATCGGAGAAAGTTATCCTGGTCAAGGCACCTTCAATGCGTGGATTTACCGCAACGGAACCAACAGCGACATTGGCGTCCTCCGAATTGACGATGACTCTGCTCGCCCCAGGGCCATCAATGCTTTGGAGGTTGTGCTTGGTCAAAGTGGTCGCGACGGTGATGTCCGCGGGTTTATGTGGTCTCCGGCAGGCGGGATGTCAGCCCTAGATTACGTCCTCCCAGATCCGATTACAAACCCAACTGGGATTGAGCCGCCGCAGCGACATCCCGGATTCATGGATGTTTTTGACGGAGTAGCAATCAACAACGGCGGGGCTTACGTCTACAACGGGTTCGGCTCACCCCAGCAGCCGTCAACGGGTCTGGAGATCACGGGCAATATCGCGATGTGGTTTAACCCTGCAGATAACCCAATCGCATTGCCCTACAATCCGCTGTACATCAAGCCGCTGGGTACTGGCGATTCGCTTTTTGCTCGGGCTATCAACAACCTGAACACAGTTGTTGGTATCAACATCGCCGCCAACGGCGAACCCAAGGCCTTTAGATGGGCGCCACCTGCTGGTGCGCAGTATGAAGGACAAACGAACGAACTGAACAATGTCCGCCGACAAGATGACACTGGCCTTGAGGTCTTCGACATCAATGACTTGGATATGGTGGTAGGTTCAACTGGCATTCACATCCGCCCGCCGTTCGGCTTTGAAAATTTCTACCAACCCACGGGTTGGGTGTTTGACATTAGTGGAGACATTTTCTGCGAACCGCGCTACTACCTTAACGGGCTTCCTGGAGACTCACTCACAGAACCGAGAGGCATCAACAACAGCGGTATCGTTGTGGGCCGAAGTGGTCGATTCGAGTCGGACTCGGTGTCTGGTCGCTACTTTTGGCGGGGTGTCATCTGGTTCCCGAGAATCTGCGACCCAGAAACATTTCAGATTGACTATCTCGGAACGCCTATTCCGCTTGATTCATTTCTGCCTCCAAACAGCGGTTGGCAAATATTGGAAGCGACGTCCATCAATGATGCCGGTCAAATCACTGCAGTTGGTTTGAAAGATGGCCAACTTCGTTCGGTGCTACTTAGCCCGATTCGATATCCCGTCAACCTTACTTTTGCTCCGAATCCTGCTGGTGGTGGCACGAAAGTTGACGCGACCCTAACCCTTGATCGACCTGCCTTGCCCGGTGGAACCGTCGTTGCTCTTTCAAGTAGCCATCCGGCGGCTCAGCCCCCGGCTACGGTCACTGTGCCTGCTGGCGAAACCGAAGTCGAGTTCGAGATTCCCACTTCTGGCGTTAGCGAGTTCACTGGTGTGACGATAGGAGCCACTAACGAGGGCCATACGTTAAACCGTCAGCTAACCCTCTTGAAAACGGAGATTCGAGATATCACGTCTCCTGCAATCATTGAAGGTGGTGTCACCACTCAGGCTAGGGTTCGACTTACGGGTTGGGCTCCTGCTGGCGGAGTTGACGTGGCGCTAACAAGTAGCAACACAGACATCTTGCCGGTACCTGCTACGGTGACAGTTCCAGAAGGAGCGTCCTTCGTATTTTTCGATATGAGTCCGCCCGTGGTTAACCAAGACTACGTGGTGACGATTCGAGGGACCTATGCTGGTCTCACCAAGTCACGAACTATTTGTGTGGCTCCGGTAATCGGCGATCTCAGGCCCATCCAGGTGGTCCTAAACCCAACAACCTTCGCTGGTGCAGGAACAGTTGATGGCTTTGTCGTACTTGATGATGTCGCCCCCGCGGGCGGTCAGCGTGTTCACCTTTCAAGCAACAACCCTGCTGCCACCGTTCCGTTCAGCGTAACAGTCGCTGAAGGCGAGGACACTGCCGAGTTTACGGTAACCGTAACCTCCGTCTTGACTCGAACTCCAGTCATGATTGGAGCCGACATATCGTGTCGGCATTCCTATCAGCAGCTGACTCTGAACGCACTGGGTCTTCAGCAGTTGACGCTCAACTCGCCGATTACGGGAGGTAAGACGACAACGGGAACTGTCCGATTGAATGGAGTGGCTAGTAGCCCGTTCGCGGTAAGTGTGACGAGTGCGCGTCCGACATTGGCTAGCGTTCCAGCCGTGGTAACCGTCTTTGCTGCGCAGCAACAACGAGTATTCAATATCACGACTACCCGAGTGACTAGCACCCAGAATGCAACGATCACAGCAACGGCTCGCGGCATAACCCGAACGGCCCTGCTAACGGTCGTTGTACCGTTCCTCCAAGACGTTACGTTGCCCGTAACCGAAGTGGTAGGTGGTAATAGCGTTACGGGAACCGTCGTCATGAGCGGGCTGGTTAACGCGCCTGGAGCATTGGTTACCCTTCGATCAAGTTCGGTATCTGTCGCGCAAGTTCCTGCTTCAATCACTGTGCCAACGGATTGGTCAAAGCGGAACTTCATCATTACGACGAACGAGGTCTCGTTCCCAGTTAACGTGACGATCACCGCAACATACAATGGGGTCCCTCGCACGAAGGTGTTGAGGGTGCTTCCAGACAACTAAGTCCGTTGCGCTTTGCCCTGCTGTCGTCAGACGGCAGGGCTTTGTCATTTGAAGGCACTGAGGCTGATCGCCTATACTTTCTAAATGGTTGCGGTACGTATCCTCGTAACTGATGTGACGGCAGCCCTTGGGTTCTATTCGGGCCGACTCGGTTTCGAAGTCTTGGAACAATGGGGCGACGCCTTTGCCATGGTGGAGCGCGATGGAGTCACTTTGTGGCTCAGTGGGCCTGGGACGTCCGCCCAACGCCCGTTTGATGATGGCACAGAGCCCAGCCCTGGTGGGTTTAACCGGATTGTCGTTACCGTTGAGAATCTTGAAGCAGCCCTTTCAAGCCTGGGAGTTAAACCAAGAAGCGAGCCGATCTCCGGACCTGGTGGTCGACAAGCGGTCGTTGAGGACGGGGTTGGCAATCTTGTGGAACTTTTCGAACCCGGCAAAAACTGATACTCGCAACTTTGCTGGCTACACAGCATGCTCACCTGGGCTAAACTGCACGTACCAGTAGGATTCCCAGCCGGGAAACTTACGAGGAGGAAGAAATGAAAAGGATTTTGATTTTGGCAGCGTTTGCCGTGACCGGCTCCGCAAGCGCCAATATGATTTTGAACGGGAGCTTCGAGTTCAACTCGGCGGCAATCAACGAGTACAACCTAACCAACTCAGCGTTTTCGCTTCTGGTTTCGGGGGTTACCGGGTTTGGCGATTCCGATGAGATTGACCTCATGAACTCAAACGAGTACGGGCCTACGGCCAGCGATGGGATTTGGAAGTTGGGACTTCACTCAAAACGAGACATCGCCGCGGTAGACGCGTTTTCGTTTGACTTGAACAGCGGCATTGTAAGCGGAACTGAGTATGTGATCAGCTTCGATGCGGCCAATGTTGATGACTTTGACCCAAACAATGGACCCATCCAAATTGGGATATCCAACAGCGCCAACGATTTTGGTACGCTGGTGTTCTCTGGGACGGGTGGAGTTGATAACTGGATCAGCCTTTCTGGCTCATTTGTGGCAAACTCCGACGCCACTTATCTGACCGTCAGGAATGATCCTAGTGTGAGCGCCAGTTGGGTTCATGTTGACAACTTTAACCTTCAGGCAGTGCCAGAGCCCTCTTCCTTGCTTGCTTTGGGCTTGCTTGGACTCGGGCTCCTCGCGCGTCGCAAAAGAGGCTAGTTTTACCGAAGCCTTGTTAGACGGGTTCGAATCCATGTGGTTCGAACCCGTTCTTGCTGGTAATCTCTTAAGGATGGCGGAATCTGAGTTCGGGTGGATAAGGCACGCCCTTCAGGTGGCTCGTGACAATGGGTGCACGGAACTCGAACTGGAGTACGATGACGTCAAGTTCGAAGCCAAGTTGATGCCAATCTCGTCGCCAGTCGCTCACCACGCCGTTGAGCCGAGCGGCGATTCGGTCACGGAATCCGACGATACCGCACCCATCAAGGCTACGGCTGTCGGGTTTTTCCGTAGAGCGGACGCTCTCTTTGTTGGAGCCCATATCAAGAAGGGCGACGTAATCGGCTCAATCATTGCGCTCGGACTCGCTTCAGAGGTTGAGTCCAAGGTTTCAGGCGAAGTGGTAGAGGTCAGCGTTGAAGACGATTCTCCTGTCCAATACGGGCAAGAAATCGGCAGAGTGAAGGTGAGTTCATGAGAAAGGCCTTTTCATTGGTGGAGATATTGGCGGTGATGGCAATCATTGCTGTTCTAGCAGTTGGAGCTACAGTCGGAATGAGGGCTTTTGGAGACTCGAAGAGCGCACGCCCGGACGGCAAGGGGGCGACGGTCATCGGTCAGACCATGCTTCGTGCCAAGGATGAGGTTTGTCGGTCCAATGTGAACCAGGTTCGCCAAATGATCTACGTTCAATCAACTGGTGGAGAGGAAGGCTATCCAAACGCAATCTCCGATCTGCGCGGGCTGCCAAAGGACTTCTCAAACTGCCCAATCGGCAAAGAAGCCTACGTCTATGATTCGACCACTGGAACGGTGTCTTGTCCCCATCCGGGACACGAGAAGTATTGATGTTTAAGAAGGTTCTGATAGCAAATCGTGGTGAGATTGCTTGTCGAGTCATTCGCGCCTGCCGAGAACTCGGGGTCCGATCCGTCGCGATCTATTCGGAGGCTGACGCGAAGAGCCTTCATACGCTCATGGCCGATGAGGCGATTTGTGTTGGATCGGGTAGCAATACCGATTCGTACTTGAACTTGGCCAACGTCCTGATGGCGTGCCAAATCTCGGGCGCAGAGGCTGTGCATCCAGGCTATGGCTACTTCAGCGAACGCTCCAACTTTGCTCAAGCACTCTCGTCCCTGAATATCAAGTTTATTGGCCCGCCTGTTTCCGCCATAGAAGCAATGGGAGACAAGGCGAGCGCGAAGAAAGCGGCTATTGAGAGCAATTGCCCGGTGGTTCCTGGCTCGGATGGCATTGTTGAGTCCGATACGGAGGCACTGGAGTTCGCCCAGCAAGTTGGCTATCCGATCCTCTTAAAAGCGGTTGCAGGTGGGGGAGGGCGTGGCATTCGGCGCGTCGATAGCCCGGATGACCTTCCCCAAAACTGGAAGACAGCGAGCGCGGAAGCCCAAGCGAGTTTTGGCAATGGCGACATGCTCGTCGAGAAGTGCGTGGTCGAGCCGAGACACGTAGAGATCCAAGTGATCGGCGATGAGCATGGCAACATGATTCACCTTGGTGAACGAGAATGCTCTGTTCAAAACCTCCGTCACCAGAAGTTGATTGAAGAAGCACCGTTTGCTGCCTTTCCCGATGAGGTTCGCCAGCAAATGGGTCGCGATGCTGTCCGGGTTGCCCAGGCAGTGGGCTATGCCAATGCGGGAACCGTTGAATTCCTCGTTGACAAGGATTTCAACTACTACTTCCTTGAGATGAATACTCGACTCCAGGTGGAGCACCCAGTCACCGAAGAGGTCACCGGGATAGATTTGGTGCACTTGATGCTGAGGATCGCCTCGGGAGAACGGTTGCCGCTATCACAGGAAGAGGTTCGATTGAGCGGTCACGCGATAGAAGCGCGAATCACCGCACAAGACCCAGATAACGATTTCGCGCCGAGTACAGGTTGCATCACAGATTGGCGGGCTCCAGGGGGACGAGGTGTTCGAATGGACACCCACTGTTATGCTGGTTTCTCGGTTTCGCCCTTTTACGATCCGATGCTGGCAAAATTGATTGTGAAAGGTTCTAACCGGGCCGAGGCAGTGACCAGACTGCAGTCCGCTTTGGCTGAGTTTCATGTGGCAGGTATAGCCACAAACATCCCATTTTTGCGTCGGTTGGTTTCCCATCCTGACTACGTGAGCGGCAACGTTCACACCTCGTGGGTGGGCAAGTTCTTGGCGGAGGGCAATTGAAATCTCGCCGCAAGGCTCGGGAGGCTGCGCTCATGGCCTTGTATCGGGCCGAAGTTGGCAAGACGAATCTGCGCGAATCCATGGCCGATGTCATTGAGAATGGCAGTCTCCCGGAAGAACTGGCTGAGTATGCCGAACAGGTTGTAAAGGGCATTGGTCAAAACTCCCAAACGATCGATGGTGCGCTCGAGGGTCTAACTCCAGGTTACGATTTCATGCGAATCGTGGCCGTTGATCGGAACATCATGCGCATCGCCGCATACGAACTGATGTTTGAACCCGATTTGCCCCCGGCAGTGACTATTAACGAGGCTGTCGAACTTGCAAAACGCTACAGCACGGCGGAAAGTGGCAAGTTCGTCAATGGTGTTCTTGGGCGGTTGCTTGCGAAGACTGACAAGGCTAACTGGGTTCCGCCAGAGAAACCGCTGAGTGAAGAAGCACCGGAGGAAGCCGATGAGTTGTTGGAGCCCGAGGTCTTGACCGGCGACGACCCTCGGCTGGAGGAGTTGTCGCGTGTTGGAAACTGGAAGATCCGTAACGAGGACCAAGCATCTTGAGTGCAAAGATTCTTGACGGCAAAGCCCTCTCTCGAATAGTTCGAGATGAGGTCGCTCAACGTGTTCAGGAACTCAAATCCAGGGGCGTCCAGCCAAGACTTGACGCCATTGTTGCAACCACGGACCCCGCAAGCCTCGCTTATGTCGCCATGAAGCAGAAGTGGTGCGCCGAAGCCGGAATCGTAAGTGAGTCATTTCCCGTTGATAGCAACACCTCGCAGAACGAACTTCTCGACAAAATCGCCGAACTGAATAGCAATCCCGAGGTGCATGGTGTGTTGCTCCAACATCCTTTGCCAAAGCACTTGGATGAGGACGCCGCTTTGGTGGCCCTTGGTCCTGACAAGGATGCAGATGGCATAACTTCGCAGTCACTCGGCCGCCTTGTCTCGGGTCTACCCGGCTTTCGATGTGCGACCCCGCTTGGAATCATGAGGTTGCTCGCCCATCACCAGATTCCGTTATCGGGTCAGCATGCCGTAGTCATTGGGCGTTCGGTGATTTTGGGCAAGCCGGCAGCACTGATGCTCTTGGAAGCGAACGCAACCGTAACTATTGCCCATTCAAAGACTAAAGACTTACCGGACCTGTGTCGGTCTGCGGACATCTTGGTTGCAGCCGTTGGCCGAGCAGAAATGGTTCAAGGCGACTGGTTGAAACCAGGATGTGTGGTTGTTGATGCGGGCTACAACAAGGTTGAGGGGCGTAAGGGCGATGTAGGTGACGTCCACTACGAATCGGCATCGGCGGTAGCCGATTGGATCACGCCAGTACCAGGTGGTGTGGGACCGATGACCGTCGCCTCATTGCTTTCAAATGCGGTTGACGCTGCTGAACGATTACATCGTCCCAAATAGCCGATCGCCAAAGTCTCCAAGACCGGGAAGGATGTATTTTTTCGAGTTGAGACCTCTGTCGTAGGCGGCCGTAACGATTTCTACTTCTGGGTGATCATGCTGGATCTTTTCAACGCCCTCGGGTGCTGCGACAACGCACATCATGACAACGTTTGCTGCACCGTGCCCCTTGATCAAGTTGATGGCTTGAGAAGCCGAGCCCCCGGTGGCAAGCATCGGGTCGACGCACAGGGTGTATTTGCCATGAAGATCTGGCAACTTACAGTAGTAACTATGAGCGATCGCTGTGTCGTGATTTCGCTCAAGCCCAATGTATCCCACTGAGACATCCGGAAACAACTCTGTGATCGGATCAAGCATTCCCAGCCCAGCACGTAAAATCGGTACGACCGCAAGACCTTGGTCCAAGATAGAAACCGTTGTTGCTTCGAGCGGAGTTGCGATTTGCACCTGTTTCGTTCTGATCCCGCGGGTTGCCTCAAGCGCGAGGATGGTCGTAAGTTCCCTGGTAAGGTGCCTGTAGCGCTCTGGCCCTGTGGCTTTGTCTCTCAGCCCGGCAACAAGGTGCGCGGCGAGTGGGTGATCAAGTACCGTTAAACTCATGTCTCCAGATTACCGGGCGATGTCGTGCCGATAGAACATCCCCTCAAAAGAAACATGCTTGAGAAACTCGTAAGCCTCGTCTCTTGCGGCGGCCACTGTTGGACCTGTTGCGGACACTCCGAGCACGCGCCCACCAGCAGTCTGCAGACCGGCATGGCTTTCGCGAGTTCCCGAGTGAAAAACGACGACGTTCCCTGAATCTGAAGGAAGCGAGATAGGGAAGTCCTTCTTAACCTCTCCCGGGTAGCCCGCACTTGCTGCGATAACCGTAACTGCTGAGTCGTCGGATAAAGAAACTTTCGGCACTGCCTCGCCCCTTGCTGCCGAAGTAAGGCATTCTAACAGCCCGGACTTGACCAATCGCATGATGGACTGAGTTTCGGGATCGCCGAACCTAACGTTATATTCGAGACAATAGGGAATGCCGTCTTGGACCAGTAGCCCAGAGAAAAGCACTCCACGATAGTCGATTCCGTCCTGATTGAGTCGCTGCAACATGGGCGCAACGACTCGCTCATGGGTTTGACGAACCGTATCCGGGGAGACCCAGTCTGCTGGAGCAAAGGTCCCCATGCCTCCGGTGTTTGCGCCTACATCTCCTTCCCCGACCCGCTTGTGATCTTGGGCAACTGGAAGGCTGACGAACGACATTCCGGAGCATATCGTGAGCAGACTAAACTCCCTGCCAAGCAGACGCTCTTCGACAACGATTTCCTTGCCGCTTTCTCCGAGACCTCCGGAAAGCATCCAACGGATCGCTTCGATTGCCTCCTCCACGCTATCTGTAACCATCACTCCCTTTCCCAAGGCGGCTCCACTCGCCTTTACGACGGCCCCGTTCCCAGTTGCGAATAATGTGCGGGCAAACTCTTGAGCCTGCTGTGGGTCCGTGAAGTTTCGAAATCGGGCCGTTGGGACGCCTGCCTTTGCCATCAACGTCTTTGAGTAGGCCTTTGAACCTTCAAGGCTTGCCCCTGCCTTGCCTGGGTCGAATCCCGCAGTTCGGAGGACATCGGCTACTCCCGTGATCAATGGATCCTCGGGACCAATGATAATCAGGTCGGGCCTTAGTCGGTTCGCCAACTCGACAAGTTGCAGATGATCACCAAGGTTGATCGTGTGATTTGTAGATACTTTTGCAGTGCCCGGGTTGCCTGGCGCGCAGTGAACGTCAGCGCTCTTTGATAGTTGCCATGCCAATGCATGTTCACGCCCACCCGAGCCAAGGATGAGGACTCTCATTGCTTTAGATTGACAAACCGAGCATAGGACGGCTGGAATCCTAACTTGACCGTACCGACCGGGCCATTTCGATGCTTTGCAATGATGATCTCAGATTCCTCGACTCGATCCGGTGAATATTCGATCGCGTAATCCTCAGGGTTTTCCCGCGCCTTGTAGTACTCGTCACGATAAATGAACATGACCAAGTCTGCTTCAGCCTCGATCGAACCCGACTCGCGAATGTCCGAGAGTTGGGGCCTTTTGTTCTCACGATTCTCGACCGCACGATTCAACTGCGACAAAGCAATCACTGGAACATCAAGTTCTTTAGCCATCGCCTTGAGAGATCGAGCGATGTCAGAAATCTCCTGCACACGATTTTCAGTGCGACGGTTTCCACGCATCAACTGCAGGTAGTCAACCAAAACGAGGGAGAGTCCTCCTTCGCGAGCCAGGCGACGGCATTTCCCTCGCATTTCCAACCCGTTGATGTCTGAAGACTCGTCAATGTAGATAGGCAAATCGTACATGACTTCGCAAGCGTCAGCAAGCCGACGATACGAGTCAGGACTGAGGTCGTTTCGTTTGAGGACGCTGCTTGAAACTCCGCTAACCATTGACGCAATTCGGCGAGCAAGTTGTTTGCCGCTCATTTCAAGCGAAAACACGGCCACACTACCCTGTGATTTGCGGTTTCGGGCAACGTTGATCGCCATGTTGAGGACGAGCGAGGTCTTACCCATTGAGGGACGCGCAGCGACAATGATAAAGTCGCCGCCATAGAACCCCGTCGTCATATGGTCCAGATCATGGAAACCACTTGGGACGCCAAGTGTTGGCTCGCCGGTTTCAACAAGGGTATCCATGTCAACCATGAAGTCCTTGGCGAGGCTCTTGATCTCAAGGAAGTCTTGTCCCAGGCGGGAAGCGCCCACCTCAAAGACGAGTTGCTCAGCCTTGTCCAGTTTGTCGTCCGCGGTCCCGTCGTCTTCTCGGACGACTTTGACGATCTCATGACCTGCTTGGTCCAGGCGTCGGAGCATCGCCTTTTCCTGCACGATTCGCGCATAGTGTCCCCCGCTTGCAGCACTTGGAACAAACTCGGCAAGTTGAACGAGATAATCTTCGCCGCCCACCTCGGCAAGGCTTCCGCGTTCCAAGAGTTCAAGCTTGAGGGTAACGAGGTCAATCGGACGATTCGCGTTCATCAGGCTACGCATCGCCCGGAAGACCTCTCGATGGGCCGGGACGTAGAAATCGTCCTCAGAGATGATGTTTATCGCCTCTTCTGCAGAGGACTCCATGAGGATCATCGCGCCGAGCACGCTCATCTCCGCCTCGATGGACTGAAGGGGAATGTGCGGCTCAGTTTGGGTTCGCATGGAAACCCAATTTTACGCGACGCATTGTCCGCAGGTTATGCCCAGATATCCAACCGCTTTCGAAACCAAGACAGGATTCTTTGCCTGATATTTAAGGATTGTTTGGTGTTGACCAGTTGCAGGAGTTGCGGGGACTGGTCGACAAGGCTGTTCAGTGCTTCTTCAACCAAATGCGGGTCCTTTTCAAACGATCCGTGCCAGGCACAAACGTGACATTCTTTGTTTCGCGACGCGTTCAATGAGCCGCAAAGTGGACAGACTTTGAGGTCTTTCAGGGCGATGTCGCGTTGGAGTCGAGTCTTGAACAGTGGACGGGAAGGCATTTCAGTGAAAACCAAGCAAAGTTTCGGTCTTTCAGGGCCTCTTCCTTAGGTTGTTCGTGGAACTTTTCACTGAGGCTCGGACGTCATATGTGACATCCCATAGTTAGGAGGTGGTGTAATAGATGACAAATTCTGAACCTTTAGCCCAGGGAGGTCGTGGGTTTTAGCCCTGACCGCTCCTAGGCGGGAAGTCGGTTATGAACCGACCCTCCCTGGCTCCAAATAAAGAAGAGCGCCCATTTGTAGGGCGCTCTTCATGCTTTTCGTCCTTGTACTAATCCAAGAACGACGTCAGTTATTGGACTTTCCAGACCGCTCGATCAACACAGTGGAGCCAACCATCTTGGGCGGGATCCTCGTCATTGATCGGTAGCCAAGAAACTCTTGACCGGAGGTCTCCGTTTTCATTGGTGAACCGGCTAACGTTGCTCGAGATAACAACTTCGCGGGTCGTATCGGTTGTCGTGGCTACTGCTCCGTCGACGAAATTGTAGGAGTTCGTCATAAAGTTGAACAATGAGATGCCAACCGAAAGTCCAGGGCGGGTGACGCTGGATTCGACGATGTAGGTGAGCGTTGAGAACGATTGGAAGACACTTCCTCGAAACTCGACCGCGCAACCCATGGTGATCTCATCATTGAAAAGGCATAGTGCGTTGTCGTCGCTTGTGAAGAGCGACTGCAGGTTCCCGTTGAACTCGCTTCCTTCAAGCACAGTGTAAGTTGAGGGGTTCACAAAGGTCCCGCCGCCGCCACCGCCGCCACCGATATCGGTGGTGAAGGCTACGACCAAGGCTCCTCCTTCTGGGCCGCCACCTGTGACCCCGAAGTTGCCTCCAAACTCCATGTCCCAGTTACCGACCGCAAGGTAGTATTCGCCCGCATAGCAAAGGTCGCCATTTCCTCCATGTCCAGCGGATGCTGAACCAAATGAAAGAAGGCTGTCAAGACCGGTTCCTCCATCATCGTCGTTCGCGATCAAGTTGCCCCATTTGTCGTAAACGCCGATTTCCGTATCCATGTCTGATCCGAAGGTCGCAATATCAAAGAACTTCGCTCCGGTCATTTCAGAAATGCTGAACTTGAACCATTTGATTTGATTTGCATCCAGCGTTCGGTTCACCGTGGTGCCCGGATCGCCGATCTCACCGAGGTCTTCGGCAGACGGAGGCGTGATTGTTGGCACTTCGTCGGTTAGGTTGATGGTGATGTCAATGCTCGCATCAGCAAGCCCTTCGTCGCCGTCGTCGTAAGTGTTGAAATAGCGAAACTCCCATGGAGCAGCGAACGGCGTTGTTGCGCCGATGTCAATGTTGAAGTCTCCTGAAATGGCCGCTGGCGACGTATAGCCAGTCACGGTCCCCAGCGGCATAACCGCACAGGCACCGGTCGGAGTTTTGACTAGAATCAGGTTCTCAAGAAGCCAGTCTGCGTTTTCCGCAGGGTTAATCTTCGTAATCGTGCCGCTCCAGGTGATCTTGCCCAGGGTGTAGCCCGAGTTAGGGAACGAGTGGGATCGAAGGGTTCCTTCGTTTGGGTTGGTGGTCTGGGTGCACTCCCAGCCGTTGAAAGTGACGGTGTCGCGGATCGCAGCTTGCGAAGAAGCCACGGTAGCCAACACTGCCACCCCGGCGAGCACCTTGGCGATGTACCTTTTTGGGGTTTTCATAAGTTCATTTCCTCCTCTACGAAAATGGTGCGGTTGCCGAAACAAAGTCACGGCATGCCGCCCCGTGAACGATAGACGTGATCAATTATGGCAAATGGCGTACCAGGTTTCAGTGAGTTCGTTTTGAATCTGGAACCTACGCCGTAAATCGAAGCGTTGAACAATCTCGTCTTCTAGACGTCCTGTTGGAGTAGCATCTATGGTTATGAAGCGTCTTGTTGCCATTTTGCCGTTGATTGGTTTGGCCGCATTGGTGGTCTCTCAAGGACGACCAAATGCGCCGGTTTCAAACAAGGGCATCCAAGTGCCCAAGAGCAAGTACCCGCCTGGCCTGACGCCTCCGATCGTCCCCCGAGCAAGGCTCCTTGGATTTGACAACATCATCAAGGAACTGAAGTGCAATCCTGCCCAGACGAAAAAGATCAAGGCGGAGTTGGCTCGTGAGATCAAGAATCTCCCAATGGAAGAACTGAGAAAGGCTCAGTTGGCTAAGGATCAGAAGGTCATTGGGATGCTCACTGCACCTCAGAAGGCCCGCTTGACTGAGATTTCTTATCAGGCGATTGGAATCCTGTCATTGCGGTCTGCACCCGCAGCAAAAGCGATTGGCCTCACTCCGGCTCAGGATAAGAAGATCGTGACGAAGTGGGATGAGATTTTCAAGCGTGCTCGAGCAGTCGCCAAGAAGGACCCTCAGCCGAAGATTGACAAGAATGATCCGAAGCGTGAGCAGAAGATCAAGGCGGCGATCGAGAAGCACGACATGATCTATGATAAGTTTCGCAAGGAAGCCGAAACCTATGCGTTCACACAGGTTCTGTCTGCGGCTCAAGTTTCAAAGTGGAAGTCCATCCAGGGTAAGCCGTTCCCGTTCACCTCGCGTTGGCAGAAACTCTAAGGGTCAATGATTCTTGTTGTTGGCGGAGCAGGATACATTGGCTCTCACGTTTGTCGTGCCCTGAGAGATCAGGGTATTGCCCATGTGGTCTTTGACAACCTCGAAGAAGGATTCAAGGAGGCATTGGGTCCCAGCGAACTTGTTGTCGGCGACCTTAGAAAAGCCGAAGATGTTGTAAGTGTGATCAAGGATGTCAAACCATCCCTCGTGATGCACTTCGGAGCGTATATCAGCGTTGGCGAGAGTGTACGTCAACCTGCGAAGTACTTTCTGAACAACACGTCCGGCGTCGTGAACTTGCTGACGGCAATGGCACAAAATGAAGTGACTTCGTTTGTGTTCAGTTCCACCGCTGCCGTGTACGGAGAGCCAGAGTACGTGCCCATTGACGAAGAGCACCCAAAGCGACCAACGAGTCCCTACGGCGAAAGCAAATATTTGGTCGAACGAATGTTGCCAAGTTTCGAGAGTGCTTACGGCATCAGGTCAGTTTGTCTCCGATACTTCAATGCTTCCGGTGCCCAACCTGACGGAACAATCGGTGAGGCGCATCGAGTTGAGGAGCACTTGATTCCGCTCGCGATTAAAGCGGCCGCCGGGCAACGGGGCGCGTTGAAGGTGTTTGGAACCGATTATCCCACGCCAGACGGGACATGTATCAGAGATTACATCCATGTCGTTGACTTGGCTAACGCTCATTTGCTTGCAGTGAGCCACCTACTTGATAACGGAAGCACCCGCCAGTTCAACTTGGGATCTGGGACAGGCTTTAGCGTTCGAGAGGTTATCGAGACTGTTTCCCGAGTGACGGGTTTGACCGTTCCCTATGAAGATTCGGACCGACGACCAGGCGATCCTGCGCAGTTGATTGCGAGCAGCAAGCGGATTCGCGAAGAATTGGGTTGGGAACCTGTTTTTGATAACCTTGAGCGCATTGTCGCAGACGCATGGAACTGGCACCAAGCCCACCCCAGTGGTTACGCCTAATCTGGAATCGTGAAGAAGGCTTTTGTACCCTTTCCAGGTTCGCTTTCAAGCCACACGCGGCCTCCGTGTCGCTGGATAATTCGTTGAACAATTGCCAGGCCAACTCCGCTTCCCTCAAACTCTTCTTGAGAGTGTAGGCGACTAAACACGCCGAACAACTTGTCTTGATAAGCCATGTCGAATCCTGTCCCATTGTCCGAAACAACAAAAGCGCCGTTGGCGTAGTTCACGCTGACCTCCGGTGAATCTGCATGGCGGGAGAACTTGACAGCATTCTCAAGCAAGTTGGAGAAAACTTGTCGAAGCAGTGCGACGTCACCATACACGGACGGCAATGTGCCCACAGCGAAACTTGTGCCGGACCACTCTTCGCCTCGATCGCGAAGTAACCCAGCAACAAGTTCTCCCGTGTCCACTGAGCGTTTCTCAATTGGTTGTCTTCCGGACCTCGATAGTCGAAGTAGGTCGTCAATTAGGGTGCCCATGCGCTTCGCATTGGCTTCGATCCGGGCCAGGAAGTCTCTTGCATCAGTTGGCAGTGATTCGGGGTAATCCTCCCGTAGTATGTGCGCGTAGCCGGCAACTGCACGTAACGGTGCACGCAGATCATGGGACACCGAATAGGTAAAGGACTCAAGATCGCGCACCGTTTGAGCTAACTCACCGGTCCGGTCAGCAACGCGTCTCTCCAACTCTGTGTTCAGCGATTGCATTGCCCGTTCAGCCTCCTTTCTCTCCGTGATGTCGAATGCGAGTCCTACGGTGCCATCAATGTCCAGTTCGTTCAATGAAAACGGCTCAATTCGCAAAGACCAGACTCGATCACCTACATCCAAGTCCAAGGCTTGTAAGCCCAACTTAAGACTCTGAACGGAGGTTTCGCGCACCCGATCTGCGTTCTCAGGACCAAACACTGCTGAAATGCTTGGCTTGTGGTTCGCCATTAGGAGCCGGCCAGTCATAGAGGTGACATTTCCTTCGTGGTCTGTCGTCCAGAACAGTATCGGCAGGTTTTCCACGAGTAGCCGCAGACGGGCTTCCGAAGTTCGAAGTGCCTGCTCGCTCTCTCGTTGGCGTGTGACGTCAACGAAGGCGATCATGTACCCTTCGAGTTGTCCCGTGAATGGATTTTCAAAGGGTGTCGCCGAAGTGAGTGCCCACTGGGTAGTCCCGTCCGAAAAGAGTCCGCCAAGCAGGACAGGCGACCTCAAGGAGTGCGAAGTGATCACACCTTGGAGGATGGCCTTGGTATCCGAATACGTCGAACCAGCGTCATCCAAAACAACGATCTTGAGGTCTCCGACCGACTTGCCATTCAGTTCATCTGGGGTGGAGCGAACAAACTCAGCCGCGACATTGTTTGCAAACTGAATAATCCCCTCCTGGCTGATGCGAAACACACCGCAAGGCAACGATTCGACGACTCTCTGAGTGAGGGCTAAAGACTCGCGAATCGCATTTTCTGCCCGCAAGCGCTCGGCGATGTTGCGGACAATGCCCTGAAAGTTGCCGTTCGGAAGGCGCTTGGCGCTGATCTCTACCGGAACTCGTGACCCGTCTTTGTGTAGCATGGTTCGATAGGACAGTAGCGAGCCGCCTTCCCTGAGGGCATCGAGTTGCAATGGTCGAGAGTCGATTTCTTCGGGGGCGATCAACGATGAAATGGACTTCGCAAGGATTTCTTCCCGAGAATAACCAAGCAGCCGGCAACCGCTTCGGTTGACATCGATGTAGTTGCCGTTGGGGTCAGCGACAAAGATTCCGTCTGATGCCTCCTCGAAAAGGAGCCTTGCTTGGTTCTCACTCGCAACGAGGGCCTCTTCTGTACTCTTCTTGTCCGTGATATCCCGAACGTACGCAACATACAACTCTTCATTGTTGAAGGTGATAAATGTGGTTACAACCTCGATGTCGAGAGGGGACCCGTCTTTCCTCTGGATTTTGCGTTCAAAAGTTGTTGGCCGGGCGCGTTTCAGCATTTCCCAAACATCGTCCCACCGATCAGTTGGCCACGTTGGGTCGAAGACTTGAACATTCATTCCGATCAGGTCTTTTGGATCGTATCCGAGCAGACGCCCAGTCGCCTCATTGACATAGCGCATCTTTGCGTCACGACCAACCCATATCACGGCGATTGACGCATGATCAACGGCGAACTGAGTAAGGTTCAATTTCCGCTCAGCATTGTCCCGATCGGCGAGAATGGAGGCAATGACAAGGGGTGTCGCCAACGCGATCAACGAATACAGTTGAAGGGCTTCGACGCGAAAGTGACCCGGTAGCCCTTGAAAAACTCCAAGATTGATGCAAGTGCCGTGGATGGCTCCCAAGGTGATGAGCAGCGAGATTGCCGAGGCTCCAGCAATTCCAAAGCGCACCGCAGCCCAGAGGAGAATAGGAAACGACCCATAGAGAAACCCAGGGATGGTCACTCGGCTCGATATGTCCCGATAAAACGTAAACCAAACGAGAAGCGTACTTGCGGAGATTAGAATGGAAAACTCTGCGAGGCGGAAGTTGTCCAGTTTGAAGGGGGGACTGCGCCTGCCCACACAAAGCACCAGTGGGGTAACCGTTAGAGTTCCCAGACTCACTGAGCAAAACCAAAGCCAGGCGGTGTTTCCCAGCGTCGCACCTTCGAATGCTGAGCTAGCGAGCACGCCGGCTACAACTCCACCGATTAGGGGTGGAACTAAGCCACCGTAGAGAAAGAACCGTTTCAGGTCGTTCGTGCCGAAAAGACCAAACTCCTTACCGCTGCGACCGAGAAGCCAAGCTCCAAGGACGCCTTCGCCGAGATTGATGCCGCTGAAGGCAAGTGAAATCGGCAAGTTCTTGTCGCCGTGGGCCATGTTGGCGTAAACGTTCCCAGCAACCATGCCAAGCATAATTGCGGAACGAAACTTCTTCGGAGCGATCAGCAAGGAACCAAGAATAAGTCCGCTTGCTGGCCAGGCTGCCGCCACGCCGTGTGGCTGAACAAGCAAGCTGAGACCCAATACCGCAGTCGCTGCATAAAGGCACGCAAACCCAACCAAAACAGCGATCCACTGTAGGTTCACATGCCCACTCCCGAATAGTGTCTTGTGCCACGAACGAACAGCACCTTACATAGGACAGCGCTGAGCACTATCCAAAACACTTGGATGATCAACCCAACCGATGCTTCGTGCTCAGACACCTTTCCCAGGGCCAATCGTACCGGAAAATCATTCGTCCAACGAAAGGGCAGCGCGTTCGCAATAGTAGCAGCCCAGTCTGGAAGTGATTGGAGGGGAACTAATCGCCCAGACAAGAACTGCTCGGGAAGGTAGTACAGGCGCAGGATGCTCACAAATTCTACGGTCCAGAAGGCGGTCATCGCCATAGCGAACGCGAGCATGTAACTCAGAGTGTGGGCAAGTACCGTTGCCGCAATGAACGTTACATTGAGTTCAATACTCGGGACGCTGGAAAGCCCGTACGCCAGCGAGACAGCGACAAAGACGGGAGCAAACAGGGCAAGTTTGGCGACGCGCCAGGATAGGTTTCGTGCAGCCTGAGAACCAAAATAGGGAACCGGTCGAATGATCTGCCCCGAAAAGAATCCTTCTTTGATGTCCCAGGCAATATCCCACATAAGATGGCAAGTGATGAACTGGGCAAGGGTCATGCTGACCAAGTAGTAACCGATGATGTCATTGCCCGTCATGCCAAAGAAAGAACTTCCGGCAGCCATCCAGACTGCCGGAAGGATCATCGCGGTCTGCGCGTCAGCAACAACCCAAATGATGCTCGCCGCGGGATACGCGAAGCATTCTTTCAGATATATCCAGAAGATACTGAAAAGCTTTCTGGCCACAAGGGCTAATGTCGGCTGGGCGACAGGACCTCGCGCAGGTCCTCAGCGTGATCGCGCGGCACCACGGCGACCAGCATGTCGCCTTGCTGCAAAGTGGTCGATCCATCAACTGCGATCCCTTGTTCGTCACGCAACACCCAAACCAAGTTGGTCTGAGGAGGTAAGACCAGGCTTCGCACTTCTTTGCCGACGACCGCCGAGCGGGGGCCCAACTCCACCTCAACAACTTCAAGGTTGCCGCGGGCGAGCGCTCCAACGGGAACGATAACGTCCGGCGAAATCTGTTGCTCGATCAGTGCGAAGATGATTCCGGTTGCGCTCACAGTTTCATCCACACCGATCTGATGGAAGACCTCTTCATGGGAAGGGTCATTTACGCGGGCCAGTACTCGGTCCACGTTCCAAACGGTCTTTGCCATCTGGCAAACAACCAAGTTGTCTTCATCTTCGCCGGTTACGGAAACAACGACATCTGCGCGTCCGAACCCTGCATCCCGCTGCGTCAACATTTCACAACCGTCACCGACCATGACGTTCTCTTCGCCGAGTTGGCTGGCAAGTCGCTGAGCGTGGCGTGGGTCGCGCTCGATCAAGAGCACCTCATGTTCGTGAGCGAGAAGACGCTTGGCCAGATACATTCCAACGTTACCGCCGCCAACGAGAATCATGTACATTAGACTTTCAACTCCTCGTTCAGCACGTTGTAGGTATCAATGGGCTCGTATGGTGTGCCCACAAGCCAATCCCTCATCATTCCTGCGGTTAGGGCAGCCGGGTTGATGCAGAAGTAGCCCATATTCCGGTATGCGTCCGCTCTGAGAGGGTCCGCAACCTTCACGCAGACTTTCTCACACCCATACTTGAGGCGAACGATCTGGGCAGCCATGAGGTTGGTGTTGTCCCCTCGCGTCAAGGCAAAGAACACGTCTGCAGATTCAATACCCGAGCGAATAAGAGCGTCGTCATCAAGACCTGAGCCAAGGACGATTTCGCAATTATGGTCGTTCCCCAGCCTACGGAGGGCCGCTGGGTTTTGCTCAATAATGGTGACCTGATGTCCTTTCGCAGACAACTGGAGAGCAAGCGTGGAGCCAGTCCGCCCACAACCAAAGATAACAACCTTCATGGGAGCCGTCAAACTATACCCGCGTTACTTGAGGTAGTACAGCGACTCATTGGTAAGGATCTGGCTCAACGGCTCTCGAACTGAAAGGTCAGCGAAGACGGCCGCGGGGCCAGCTATGACCGAGAGAACGAGGCCTATTACGGCGAGGCTGATACCGAGTTCGCGGAAAGTCTTAGCCAGAACTTGACTCGTCTCAATCCGGTGAACCAGAGCCCAGGCAGGAGCGAGAAGCAGGCTGAAGACCAGGCAAACACCTACCAAGCCGAGGTAGAGCGTGGAGCCGTCTCTGTACTCCTTTGGGACGTCAATGGACTCAAGGACATAGAACCCGGGAGTTGATGCCCCGACAACGAAGCCCGCGATGAACGTGATCATGGCCAGGGTGATCACTAAGAGCATGAAGCGATAGAGTGGCCCGAGCTCACCATCAGGCCGAGATCGCTTCTTGGGAGGTCCAATAGCGAGGAGCCCGAAAGCCAGCGCTGTGGTGAGAGCAGCAATCCATAGGCCAGTCACGCTATAGGCGAGGGTGGCGAAAGAAACCCCTAGAATGACACTCCACGGTGGTCGACAAACTTGTCTCGCGCTTTCAATGCGATGAAGAAACGTTCCAAGACACCAAAGACATAAGCCAAAGATTGACGACACGAGGAAGGAGATGGGAAGCACACTGGATGCAACCGCAATGCGGGCAAAGTTGCTAAACGTGCTTTTCGGGTCCTCCCGGTTGGTCATTGCCTGCCAGGCTTCATTCTCAAGAAGAGCCTGGTTTGCGTTCTCAGCCTCCACTTGAAGCCCGTGCTCTCTAAGCGAGTTGATGAACTCAAGCCTACTGAGGAGAAGGCCCTTTGGCGTTGGCGTACTAACCATTGATGGAGGATGAGAAGCCGCCTCGATGATGGCTTCGCCCAACTCAGCAATGCCAATATGGCGTGATCCATCTCGGATGAGTTCTCCGTTCGCCAGTGTATCGTAGCGAATTTTCAGGCCCTGAGGATCAGTCAGACTCGCGTTCTGAAGCACTTGGCGAGAGTAGGCCTCAATGAGCCGTACCGCCGCAGTTGATCTCCGAGGGTAGAGTGCTGCTCGAATCCACGACTGGTTCCCATGTGCCTTTTCCGCTTCTTCCGCGGCTGTCTCGAACCGCCGACTCTGGTAGTCGTTCCACATCGCCTTGCGTGCAGCGAGCCTCCACAGCGCGAGCGCTGAATCACGATCGCCCGAGGCATTGAGAATTACCGCATGAACTTGGAGCCAGAAGGCGTTTGTCGGGTCAGACGCTGCGGCTCTGGTCGCGATTTCAATGAAGGTTTGAATCTCCTCTGGACTCCGTTGCCTCTTGGTAACCAAGCGCTCGCAGGCGTCGGAAAGCCAAGCGGAAGCGTCAGAAAGTGACCGGACCCGACGAGGGAGCAGTCCCGCATTAGTCCACTTCGAGGTGGAGAGCGCTGGCGACGGGCCCCATGCCCTCGCAGCGGGAAGATAAAGGTGTCGCGAGGCCGGATGCAGGGCCAAAACGATTAGGGCACCGAAGATTGCACCAAGTGCTGCTCTTCGGCCCCGCGTCATTGATCAAGCATACGCGGTGCCAATGTGGGCAGGTAACTCGCTTCAGACGAGAGCGTGTTGCGAGCCTCAGGAGCACGACCATTGCCGAACTTGATTGAGGGCATTTCGGCAGGACCTGAAACGATTTGGATCGCGGTTAGAATCACCAAGGCGGCAACGGCGGCACCGACAAATGCAGGTGACCAATAGTTGAGGCTGTGTCTAACGCGATCAACTTGGACGCGGCGAAGCAGGCGCTCATCGAACTGCGGAGACGGCTCGAAGTCCATCGATGAACCGCGAAGCATATCAAGAGCAAGACTCAACTCTTCGCGATCACTTGAACAATCGGAGCAAGAAATGGTGTGTCGATCACTTACGACGGAAGCCAAGCGACCGAACACGCGCCGATGGCTCTGGCCTTCAAGCCAAGCGTAGAAACCGCAAGGAATCTTCATTCTCCAACCGCCTCTACCCAAAGTTTTCGGAATCGCTCACGCGCAGTGTGGAGTCTTGACCGCACGGTGCCTATCGGAACATGCATCGCCTCGGCGACCTCTTCATAACTCAACTGCTCCATTTCTCGCAACACAAGAGTTGTACGCAAGTCGTAGGGAAGTTGGTCGAGAATTCGAGCAATAACGACGCGATTTTCTATCGATGGTCCATCGTGATCCTGGATTCGATCAAACTCGCCTGGTTCAGCCCGCTTCAAACGTAGGCGATCCATGCATAGCCGGACACAGATTCGGTAGATGTAACCGCTGAAGGCGCGATCGTCGCGTAGCCGACCAAGTTCTCGGAAGGCTTTTAAAAACGCTTCTTGGGCGACGTCCTCTGCTTCGTGTCGATCACGCAGGAGGTTTGCTGCGGTTCGAATCAGGCGTGCACGATGACGGGCGATCAACAGGCCAAGGGCGGTTTCATCACCTTGACGACAGCGGCTAACCCAAGTTGACTCTTCAAACAGAGCCTCCGCTCTTCCCATTCCGGTCAGTTTTGCATCAACCATCTTCAAACCTCAATCTCTATGATAACACGGACGTAGCACAAACCCAAATGCGTTCACCTCGCAATCGTATTGGTAAAATCGACTTTGATGCCGTTCATCACGCTCCCAGAAGGCATCTTGCAACAACTTCCGCAAAAACCGCAGGTTGAAGTTGTCGATGGCACCCTGGTTGTCGAATGGAATCATAAGCGGGTTGAGGTCAATCCAAAACGCTTGATTTTCAGTGAGGGAGTCGTTGCACGGTACGACGGAACCGAATGTCGCGCGAAATCGCTGGTGCTCTATCTCGAAGACACCGAGCGGTTCGGTGTTGCCGAAGGCGATGTCCAAATTGTAGATCCAGACGGCACGCTGCGAGCAACCAAGTTCGTGTTTGACTGGCGCAACCGTACCGGATCTGCGACTGACGTTTACGGATCCGCGTATCGATTCTCCGTATCCGGTCGAGAAGCCGTCGTGGAGTCGAACCGATGGAGACTTTCTGACGCAGTCCTGTCGCCTTGCGCGGAATCGCCGCCGTTGTTGGAGATTCGCGCAAGTTCAATTGAGGTGACCGATGCCAAGAGGGGCGTTGCGCGACGTGCCAGCCTCTTCTTTCGAGGCAAAAGGGTAGTTACTGTGCCAACCTACCGGTTCAACCTGGGCCCACGTAAGGAGGGCATCGCTTTCCCAACGGTGTCGATGAACCGAGATGGCACGGTCGGTGCCGCTTGGGCGTCGTCCTTCGGACTTTCGAGGGGACTGGGTCTGAGCGCATCGATCCAAGCATTTCCCCAACGACCCCTAGGGGGCGCACTGGAGTTTGGCTACAGCCCAGGTAACTTCAGGCTTCCGCTGTCGACATTTTCTGAGAGATCACCATATGGCTTTCTGGAGAATGTCAACAACCTCTCTCTTCGCTCTGAGTTTGAGCAAATCACCGCTCAGTACAGGGGGCTTACGATCGGCGGTGCCTTGAATCAGGGAATCCCTGGGCGACAAACCCGCGACACGCTGACCGCACCCCTGGAGGTGGGATTTGGGTTGGCTGAAGGCAACAAAACCGTTGGATACGCTGCTCAGGCCAAATATCAGCGGATCGGATACACCGACGGACCCTTTAGGTCCCGACTTTCATTGGGCGCAACCGTGATTGGATTAGAGTCGGTCAATCCCCGGACGGATGCCTTCTTACGACTGGACACGGAATCGTACTTAGGTTCGGGAGACAACTATGGGTGGGTTAGCGGGACCTTTGGAGTTTCCCATAGTCCATCCAAGTGGCTCAGGTTGTCGGGTTCCTACACAAGGGCCGCTGATACGGGCAATCCGTTCCTTCAGACCGATCTTCCGTTCACGATGGAATCCATCAATACGAGATTTGACTTGATCGGTGGTTCAACAAAGGTCTCGTTTCTTTCCAAGTATGATCCTCGCCGAAGCCGATTCTACGATCACGAACTGTCACTGAAGCAGGTGGCCGGTTGTCTGGAGCCGTTTGTTATCTGGCGCAAGTTCCCGAGTTCGTTGAACTTTGGAATTCGCTTGCGCACCGACGACTTGTTCGAAGCAATTGATCGCAGGATCAGGCGTCAGCGCTGATCCCCAAAGCGCGGCGAATTGCCATCCGATTTACTTTGGAGTCCGTGGCGGCTTCAACGGCGAGTGCGAGGGTTTCGCACAGGCATTCTCGACCATCGATAGTCTGTAATCCTCGGAGACTTGCTGCACGGAGAAACTCTGTTTGTACATGCCTGAGCACGAAATCGAAAGCGGCGGTGCGGGGTCCGGCTTTCGTCCAAATCACCGGAGGGTGTTCTCCGGCGCGTGCGCCAAGCGGCGTGGCGTTAACGACCAACCCGCATCCCGAAGGATCCGCTTCGTGAGCGAACTTGACTTCACCTAGGCTGGCCAGGGCGGCTCCAAAAACTCTCGACTTTGCCAGCGTGCGATTCCACAACTTCACCTTCCACCCGTTGGCGAGAAGGGTCAAGCAAGCCGTCCTTGCGGCGGGGCCCGCACCTAAGACAAGCGCCGTTGAGGGCGCGATATCAGCGACTTGCGACCAGAATCCGTCCGACTCCGTATTGAATCCAAAGACGCCACTTGAGGTGAATCTCAACGCGTTTGCTGCTCCCAACGAATGTCGTACGCTGAAAAAGCGTTCTGCAACCCTTGCCGCGTCCGCCCGTAGAGGCGGAAGAACGAGCGCACCGAATGCACCCTGGTCGGACCATTCTTGGACGAGTCCTGGGACTTCAGGCCCAGAAACGTTTGCGAAGAGGGGCTGGATTTGGCTTTCCTTAAGAACGGCTCTGACCGCTTGACCAAGCAAACTTTCAGGTTCAAATTCGCCGAGAACCCCCAAAACCACTCGGCAACTTTACTTGAGTTGTCAAATTTCTCATGAAGAATGTTCCCAGGATTGGCAATTTTGCTTGGGGGTGCGCAAGATTCCGGTGTATCATGTACGTTGAAGTTCGGGGGAACAGCCTCCGAGCGATTTTGAATGGAGGAAATGCAGTGTTAAAACGATTGCTTATCGCCGCCCTCGCTGGGGTGGCAGTTTTCGCAGTTGCTAGCGATCCACCTGCTTCAACCCCGAAGGACTTCGTTCCCGGGCCTGAAGCGGAATGGCGTAACCCTGAACTGATTAAGAAGCGCGTTACTCAGAAAGCGCTTCAGGTCATTTCGGTAGCAACTGCTCCGCGACAAAGTTTGTCTATTCCCGGGATTTTGAACCCGAGCATCAAGAAGGACAAGTACATCGGCAAGTTGGAGAACAACTGGCCCAATCCCATCGAACCTACGAGAGTCGAAGCGACCCCAAATGCGCTTGAGCCGGACGCCGGAACAGGTGTTGTCGGATTTGATGGCATCAGCCAAACCAATCTGACTCCTCCCGATCCCGATGCAGCCGTAGGTGGCGGGCATATTGTTCAGGTTGTGAACAGCCGGTTTGCTTTTTACGACAAATGCGGTAACGAACTGTACGCAAACAACTTTTCGGCTTGGGTAGGCGGCTTTAGCGGCTGGTTCCTTTTCGACCCCAAGGTCATTTACGATCCTTACTATCAACGTTGGACGATGATGATTCATGCTCGAAGCAGCAATCCTCGAAACTCCGTACTGCTCATGCTGGTCTCCAACGGTTCTAACCCGATGACCTCTGGCTGGTGGCTCTACGCAGTTGGAATGGATTGGTATTACTCAGGCGACCAAACCTGGTGCGACTACGCCGACTTGGGATACGGAGTTAACGCTCTGTACGCAGCCGGCAACCAATACTCTTGGAGCTCAGGAAACTACCGCGGCACGGTCATGTCGGTCATGAACAAGGCCCAGATGTATGCGGGAACGGCTTCCTGGTACTACGTGTTCCCGGCCGCCTTTACCACGCGAATTTGCGACATGTATGCGAACGGTGGAAACACCGACTTTATGGTGTCGTCAGGCTCCGGAGGTGGAAACAGCCTCAGGGTGTTCCGAATGGATGATCCCTTTGGGGCGGGCACGTTCACTTCCGCTGATTATGCGGTTGCAGCGTACGCCCTGGCACCCGGTGCGAACAATATTGGTCCAGGATATGGCTTTGACTGTCGTGGCATGGACGCTCGTGTGACATATGACTTCACACGTGGGAAGTGGGCCATGTACTTGGCTTACAACCTGAACGTTGGCGGTGAGATGGGTGCACGGCTTGATGCCCTGAACCCGTGGAACGGCACTCATCTCTTGTCGTCAAACTACAAGTACGGTGCTGGTTACAACGTCACCATGCCGTGTCCGGTCCCGGACTATCGCGGTAATGTGGCACTGGTCCACTCATTTGCTGGCCCAGGCTGGAATCCTTCAGTTGATGTCGCTTGGTATGACGACTTCGTCTACTACAACAACATCGTCATGGCTGGAGGTTTAGGTCCGAACGGTTCGAATCGCTACGGTGACTATGCTGGTGGCAGCATGGACTGGGACGACTTCTTCAATGGACCTGGAGGCAACACGACTCCCACCAAGATGTGGGTGACGGGTGAATACCATGGTACAGGCGGAAACTGGCGAACGCGGATTCACGCGAGCGTCGGCAACGGTCTCGTCCCGCCAGCAATGACCGTTGCGGGCAGCAACGGCCTATACCTGCGACAGCAGGGCAATGCATCGGGCATCGGCACGTCGTGGACGGTGGGTCACGCCAACCACACGGGCTATGTCTGGGAAGCAACTGACGACGTTTCCTGGTTGACCTTGAGCAGTAGCGGTGGAACCTTGTATCAAGGCCAAACTGCTAACGTGACCGCAACGACCAACGCCAACGCCAACTCGCTTCCGCTCGGGTTGCACACGGGAACGGTTTCCTTCCGAAACTGCTTCACCGGTGCGACAATCACCCGAACGGTTCAGTTGAGTATTGGTAACTGGGTGTGCTTGACTGGCCTTTGGTCCATCTATGCTGGCGAGGAGTTTGCTGGAACATGGCAGGACGTCTGCGCAGCAGATGGCAACTTCTACTCCTTGTTTAACGATCCGACAAGCCTGACGACGGATGTCGTATTCCACTCAACGGGTTGGTCTGATCAAAACTCGGATGTCTATTGCTATCCGATCTATCGTGTAGCACGACCAGGCCTTCAGGCTCAGTTGTACTACTGGAACTCCACGAATACAAGTTGGACAATCGCAGCAGGAAGTGTTGCAAGTCAGACGAGCGCGTACCTCTTTGGCTATCGTCAAGGCGAGCAATACATCTCCACAGGTGGAGATATCTGGCCGCGCTTCGTGACTTCACCGATCAACGATGAGGATCCGGCACAAGATGGCTGGCTCACTGAGATTGATTGGCTGAACGTCTGGGTGTACCCGCTGCCGTAAGGTCGCGTAACTAACCCAAACAATGGAAAGGCTCCGCTAACGCGGGGCCTTTCTTATTCGGCCAGAGCGCCGAACTTTCGTGTTCGGTCCTGAAAGGACAGGCAGGCCTCAATGAGCGCCTCTCGATCGAACTCGGGCCACGTCTTCTCTGTAACAAACAACTCACAGTAGGCGCCTTGCCAAAGCAGAAAGTTGCTCCACCGCATCTCCCCAGCCGTGCGGATCATCAAATCTGGTTCGGGGTGGTCTGGGTTATAAAGTCTTGCACCAATTGCGGCCTCGTCAATCATGTCGACGGGAACGTGCTCGGAGACCAGGGACTTTACTGCATCAACAACTTCGGCTCTGCCCCCGTAGTTGACAGCGAGGGTGAACGTGATTCCAGTGTTGTTCTGCGTCGTTTCGATGCCGTGTTCAAGCGCAGCCTGCAACCCAGGTGGCAGTTCTGTGCGTCGTCCAGCGACACATACTCGAACGTTGTTTTGATGCATTGTTCGCAGTTCATCGCGAGCGGCCCCTTCGATC
>CALMEF010000275.1 GCA_937862825.1 uncultured Armatimonadota bacterium | reverse complement strand
CACCTTTGCCGCTCGCGCCGTCTCCTCTTCGTCGACGATCAGTCCGCGGCGAAGTCCGGCGCACGGTTCGGCAGCGACTCCCTCAACGAGAAGGCCACGAGCCCCCTCGGAACGCGCGGCTAAACACGCAACTTTGGTGGACCCAAGGTCAAGGACAAAAACGAGGTCGGTGGTCATGAGTTGGCCTGGCTGTTCTGGGTTTGTGCGGCTTTCTCTGCCTGCTCTCGCCGTCGAACAAGTTCGTCATGCCATTTTGTCACGACAAAGCGCCGAATGACGCCAAGATTCGAGAAAATTCGCATGCCAAACACGAGCGCAGCAACAAGAACAAGGTTCTGACCGATGTTGTCGCCCATCCAGGCAACCGAGAAAGCGATCAGCACATTAACGATGAACCCGGAGATAAAGACGTCGTTTTGGAACTTGCCTTCCATGCCGCTCCGGATACCGCCAAACATCGTATCAAGTCCAGCGAGGCAAGCAACGCCGAGGTAAATCCCGGCCGTCCCGGTTACCGGACCAAGTTTCAGGATTGCGCTCAAAGCAAATCCGGCAAGAACGGCAATGATCGGAACCAGAATCACTTCGTTTCCACCTCCACGGTCTTGCCATACTTTCTGGCCGTGCCACCCGTGTAGGCCGGTAGAACTTGTTGTTCGACCGTGTCAATCGCGACCATAGACGGGTCTCCGGTCGACCTGATCTCAGCCAAGACGCCAAGGGGCAGCGTCAACGCTCCGCGCAACGTTCCCGGATCTCCAATCGCTCGTACGACCACAGGGGGAGCAATGGGGATGTTGTCAACGTGAATCACCGGTCCAACACATCGGAAACTGCTCTTGCCGACGATCCGGTGCCCGTTAACGCTGATCGCCTCTGCCCCCGCAGCCCAGAGTTCATTAACGACCTTCAGGACGTCCACATCGTGAATGATTTGGTTGCCCGATTCCGCACCGGCTGCATCGCGGAGCGTAACCCGTAGCCCTGGACCCTCCAGGGCGGTGAGACCTGCAAACTCCTTCGCTTCTTGGAGCGTTTCGTTGAGCAACTTGGTCTGCCCGGTGGTGTTGGACATTGCGTTCTGAAGTTTGGTGTTCTCCTCACGCAGTTTTGCGACTTCTTGTGACACTCTTTGAACTTCGCTGAGTAAGTCAAGCGAGCCGGAGCCAATCCGCTTCGCCATGTCAGGGTCCAACGTGTTTAGGCGTCCGGAACGCGTATTTTGTGTGATCCAAGTGACGTGGAGCAGAATCCCGAGAACGAACCCCATCGCAGAAACAGGCATCACCCAATTTTCAGTGATTCGCGACTTGAATGGGTTCATTGGTTCTTTTTCTTTATCGCCGGCTGGTCAGGTGCCATCAAAATCAGAACCTTTGCTTCTTCGAGGAGTTTTGGATTAGAAGCCAGCAATCCATCGTAAGTTGCCAACTTCTCGTTGATCCTTTCAAAAGGCCCCAGTTCTATGACGGTATTTGTCCCTAAATTTAAGCACAAAGAGCCGTTGTCGCGAACATCGATCTCCGCGCTGACGAGTGTGGGTCGCTCAAAGAGTTCACGCGCGAGTTGCGCCCCTTGCAGCAAAGGAGCGCTGGACGCCAAAGAAACGCCGGGCGAAAGTCCCATTTGGAACCGAACCGACGGGATCGCCAGAACCTCGGTCGTGTCAACAAACAACTGACCGCTTTTATCAATGTACGTCTTCGGAGACCCACTGACCGACGCAACCGGCGCTCGATAGCGGATGGTCAACGTTCCACGTCCGAACACATTTCGGTTTAGTTCGGCCACTTCGACGAATGATGGAAAGCCGACTTTCTCCTCAAACTTTGCCTTGTCCACGCGGAAACAGGGTATCTGCCGCAGGAACTGGGCCTCTCGCTTTAGCCTGGATTCATCGCTCGGCCTCGCACCAACCACCTTGAGGGTGCGCACGGACGTCGCCTTGCTCCACAAGAGGCCTGCGATCAGGTTGGCCACGAAGAGCGACCACAAAATGGGTGGCCAGTTTGGCTTTCGCCGCTTACGCTTTCTTGCCATGGCGCGTGAGGGCCTCCTGCACAATCCAGTCCACGAGGTCGTCAAACGAAATGCCAGCGGTTGCCGCGCTGTTCGGCAACAGGGAAGTTCCCGTCATTCCTGGGAGGGTGTTGACTTCCAGGACAAACACCTCGTTACCGCGAATGATCATGTCGGTTCGGCTTGCTCCAGAGCAGCCCAAGGCATTGTGTGCTGATAATGCAATCTGCTGGACTTCGGCAGTCAGGGCGCGCGAGATGCGTGCCGGACAAATCTCTTCAGTCGCCCCTGGAAGATACTTTGCCGCAAAGTCATACTGTCCGCTGGCGGGGATAATCTCTACCGGCGGGAGAGCTTGGTCGCCAAGAACTGGAACGGAAATTTCTGTCCCGACGATCCACTCTTCGACCAGCGCCGATTCATCGTATTGCCAAGCCTTCTGCAACGCCTCAGCGAGTTCAGAGTCGTGCTTGACGAAACTCAAACCGACCGTGCTACCCTGGGCATTTGGCTTTACGACAACCGGCGCCTTCAAAGTGCACTTGCCGCCCGCGCGGACGACCTGACCAACTGGCACACGAATCCCTTTTGCAAGAAGAATCTGCTTTGTCCGGTCCTTGTCCATCGCTATGGCACTTGATTGAAGGCCAGATCCGGTGTAGGGAACGTGCAACAGATGGAACAGGCCTTGGATTGCCCCATCTTCCGCGTTGGTCCCATGAACGGCAAGGAAGGCGAGATCGGGCCGTTCTGGGCCGACAAAGGCACGAAGGTCTCCGCTTTTGAGCAGGACTTCTGAGACATCAATGAGGAACGCGTCGTACCCCTTGCGCTTCAAGGCAGCCTCAATGGCCAGTCCAGAGTGAAGCGAAACCTCTCTCTCTGCGCTATCTCCGCCGTAACAGACGGCAACTCGCTTTGGACCTGTGCGCTCCAGTTCTCGAACAAAAGAAGGAGCAAACTCGGCAATGTTGCCCGCTCCCATTCCCACGATCACATCTCCTTCCGACGTCACTTGGAGCACCTCTCTTGGGAGCAGGTGTCGGTTCGGCACGTAATGCACTGGTTTCTTGATCAACTCCGCGATTCGAGCCGAACTCACACCGGGCATTGGTGCTTCGCGGGCCGGATAGATGTCCGTTATGAAGACCACATCAGCCAAACTCAACGCGGCCGCGAAATCGGCGACCAAGGGCGCGGTACGCGAGTAAAGGTGAGGTTGAAAGGCGACCACTAGACGCCTGCTTCCGTAGGCCGAACGCAACGCTCGCAGACTAGCTTCGATCTCCGTTGGATGATGGGCATAGTCATCAATAACGGTGATTGCGCCGTCTCTAAGGACTTGCAGACGACGCTCCGCACCTTTGAAGGTTGAGAGTGCTTCCCATCCGACTGCCGGTTCACCTCCGACCGACTCCAGCACGGCAACAGCGGCCGTCGCGTTTTCAAGGTTATGGTCTCCAGGCAGCGCGAGCGAACGGGGCTTACCGGCCTCGTAAGCCATCACCTCTCCGCCCACGAGCCTGGCCACCTCGCACGCACCAGAATCTGAGGCGCTGTAGAAAAGAACCCCTGAACGCTTCTTGGCAAACCGCACAACGCTGTCGCGCAGGTTCTCCCAGTTGCCGTGAAAGTCAACATGGTCGAGTTCCAGGTTGGTTAAAACGATGTGGTGAGGGTCCAGATCGTGGAAACTGTCGTAGGCCTCGCAGGCCTCGACAACGGCCCATTCGCCTTTGCCCTCTCGAACTGGGGAACCCCACTCCGGGACGGTGGCTCCGACGACAACCAGAGGGTCCAAGCCAGCCGCAATCAGACCCGCTCCGGTCATTCCGGTCGTTGTAGTCTTCCCGTGAGTTCCCGTGATAGCAATGACCCGATAGGATTGAAGGAGCCAGCCCAATACTTGGGAGCGTCGGAAAATCGGACATTCCAGGGCGCGTGCCCGTTGAACTTCGGGACTGGTCTCCAAGTCGATGGCATCAGTAAGAACCACAGCCATACCCTGCGAAACACCCTCCCCCGAATGTCCAATGCGAACACTTATGCCTTCAACTTCAAGTTCTGCGGTTACTGGCGATGCGGTGGAATCACTGCCCGCGACCGCAAAACCGCGTTTGACCAACATCTTGGCAAGAGCACTCATCCCTGCTCCTCCGATGCCTACCAAATAGAAGGATCGTCGGCCCTCAAGTTGGCTACGTTCGGCAAAGGCGGTTTGGATTTCTACAGGCTTTCTCATCAGACTTGGTTAGTTAACAGACGAAATATGTCGGCGGTCGAATTCGGAGCATCCCATGATGCCAACGCTTCTTGAGCCTTACGAATCCGAGATGGATCATCAATCCAACTGAGAAGCTCGCTCTCCAACCGTGCTGGGTGAAGGTCCCCCTGCTCAAGGAGGCTCGCCGCACCGAGGTCAACGAACTCCTTCGCGTTGTGAAACTGGTGGTTCGCAAATGCGTGCGGATAAGGGATCAGCACCGCGGGCAATCGAAACGCCGCCAACTCACTGAGTGTACCGGCACCTGACCGGGCAACCACAAACGACGACCGAGAATACTCCTCGCCCATGGCTGACCCTTCAAGGAAGGATTTCATTTCGTAGAGGTTGCTGATCCCAAGTTTCTCGTAACTGGCAAAGATGGCCTCAAAGTGCTTCTTTCCCGTGACGTTCAACCAGCGCAATTTTCTGCTTGCGAGACGCTGCGCCGTTGCCAGAGCCGCCTCGTTCACTGCAGCGGCACCCTGAGAACCCCCGACAACCAAAACCCTTCCGTGACCCTCACCCGCATCAAGGTGCATCTGCCCAGCCAACGCTCGCAACTCGCTCCGGACCGGCATGCCCGTCCGAACGGTATGACCGGGGAAGAACTTCTTGGTGACCTCAAACGTTACGGCCACCGAGCGGGCGGATCGGCCCAGAATCTGGTTGGTTCGTCCTGGAACCGAGTTCTGCTCGTGGATGACATAGGGAATCCCCAGGCGCTTTGCCGCCTGAACCACGGGCGCTGATGAGTATCCGCCAGTGGAGAAGACAACACTTGGTTTGTATTGCGCCAG
>CALMEF010000274.1 GCA_937862825.1 uncultured Armatimonadota bacterium | reverse complement strand
CATTCGAATGTGTAGCCATAACTTGCACCGACAAGGAAGTAGCCGTCGCTCGCTTCCTTGGTGCAATAGGCTAAGTCTCCAATTCGCTCGACGGTCGCATCGCTCAGGAAGAGATGGTAGTCAACCCACCGTCGCTCTTTTCGGCTTGAACGCACAAACTTGTCGTCCCGCCCCGGTTGATAGGGAGGAATCTCGAGGTTTTCAAAGGACGCCTCGCCATCAAACCATGCTGCGCGCAGGGCGACTTGGTCGTTGCCGTACCGCATACGAGCCCAGTCTCTGAACTTTTCTCGTGCCGCGTCGGACGTGTCGTATCCCCAGTCCTCCGCGAAGAACCATTCGCCGCGCTCCAAGAGGATTCCGAGAATGTGGTTGCGATCGTCGAGCAGGCGCATCTGTCGAACAAAATCGCGAAGGCAGACTTTGGCTTCGTCCCAGAACGCATCGTCCGAGACGCTCGGCTCGGCGAGAGTTCCGTCGGATGCCATGTAGCGTCCACGAGGGAACTGCTCTACCCAGCCTGGCGGTGCAACAAAGACCAGTCGGAATATGACCTGAGCCTCGGGGTCGGCCTTCAGCGCCTGAACCAACATGTAGGCGGCGAAACTGGCCGACTGGTTTACCGAATCACGATCTACTTCAAAATCAATGAGGATTGAGTGCAGGTGAACTCCGGATTCTCCGGCAAGTCGAATCTGCTCCAACACGTTCTTTGCCCTGACTTCATCTGGCGCGCTACCAAAGAACGCGATTGGCGGATAAACCACCTTGTTGCGAACAAGGGTTGCCAATCCGTCGCGCATGACCACCTGGGGTGCGTCTGCAGGGATGGGAATGAGCGGCTTCGGTGGCTTGCTTGGCGGCTTGGGTCGCTCGTGAACCACTCGTTCCTTGACCGGCGTTCTTGGTTCCCGAGTGCGCTCCGGCTTTGGCTGGCGCTCTTCTCTGGCCGGCTTTCGCTCCAGGGCTGCCGCAGCAGTAATCTCAAGTTCTTGGTGTTCCTTGCGGCGCTTGTTTCGGGACTTGCGAGGGGCAAGACCAGCGGATTCGGTTTGTTGCGGGCGCTCCCCTGTCTGCTTTGGTCGCCACATGAGGATGGTAATCCCGTCCTCGTCGCTCAGTTGCAGGGGCGCAGGGTCAGTTGCTGGCTTGGTCTTCGTGGTTCGCCGTGATGACGTCCGCTTTTGCTGCTGAGGCGGTTCGGCCGCAACCTCCCTCTCAATAGCCTCAAGTTCAACACCAGATTCGACAACTTGCTCGGCAAGTGTTGTCGGGCGCTTTCCGGATCGGCTTCTCGAAGGTGTCTGTACCTTCACTTCGGCGACCGGCTCGGCAACTTTCTTCGTTCTCGTTGACCTCGGTTTGGTTACCGGCTGTGCAACCACTTCTGGAGTTGGTTCCGCTTTCGCTTTGGTGGTCTTGCGCTTGGGCGCAGGGGTTTCAATTGCCAGTTCAGGCTGTTCTTCCGATTTCTTTTTTCGCATCTTGGTTATTTAAAGTCGTTTCGCTCCAGCGAAGGACGTCCTCGGGTGTTTCAAGCACGAGATCCGGCTGCTCCGCGAGCAGGTCATCGCGACGACCAGATCCGTAGAGAACGGCAATCGCGTAGCATCCAGCGCTGCGAGCGCAGCGCATATCAAACACTGAGTCCCCAATAAACGCCGCCTGGTCAGGTCGTACGCCGAGCCGTTCACAGGCTAAGAGCGCACTCTCTGCATCGGGTTTTGGGTTCTTCACATGGTCAGAGATCACCCAGGTCGTACAGAACGGTGATCCTCTGAAGGTGTGAATGAATGACTCGAACTCGGGTGTATTTTTGCTCGTGACGAGCGCGGTTCCCAGGCCGCCGCGAAAGCACAGTTCGAGGGCCTCAATCGCCGGCCCAAACTCGGTTACCAAGTGCTTTTTCGCATCATATCGTTCTACTGTAAATGCGCTCATCTCCTCGATGGAAGCGTCAAGGCCTCCTTCGGCGCGCATTTCGCTCATGATTGACCTCAGGGATCGCCCCATAATCTTGGTCAACGCTTCGCGGTTCGGGCGATACCCTAGGTAGTGTTCGTAGGTATCTCCCAGCCCGTGGGCGAGCATTTCCAGGCTGTCAACTAAGGTGCCATCTACGTCGAAGAGTACAGCCTTGATTCTCTCATTCGACATTCCAGAAGATTATGGCAGGTTTACTCTCCTGAGTTATCCCAAATCCGGCGTTCGTAGAAGACCTTACCGGCGAACTTGGGCACCCGAATGATCGTGAACGGCTCTGTCCTTGTCCGACTCACGATTTGGCCGCTTGCGGGTTGCCGTACCAAATAGTTGATGCCGATGCTGGCGTTCGGAAGCGGCTCCACCCCGGTTACGATCACGTCATAGCCGTCGGTCGCTTTCGTGCCCAAATGGAGGGCGATCAGCCACTCGCGCTCGAAGTCAAACTGCGGCGCAGCAATCTTTGTTGGGCTGTGTTCGCCCCAGTAGGTCTGCCACTCTCGGTTGTTCGTGATCACATACTGCGTCTCTCGTTCGACCCGACTGTCGTTTCCCGTGATAAAAACGCGCCAACTGCTCGTGGCCTGAGGCTGAAACCCTCCCGTTTGGGCCGTGGTTTTCTTAAACTCAAAGTTGCCGCCCGCGCGGTTCATTCTGACGATTTCAAATGGGCTGGTGATGACCGTTGGTGCCATCATGCCTGGGCCGGGAGAACGTTCGCAGTACGTCACCAGAATCGTATTGGCTGCCGCTCGTTCGATGCTCTGGACAAAGCACGAGAATCCGCCCGTAGATTTTGTCCCAAGGTGGACGGCGACCAGCATTTCTTCGCCCCACTTCACGTCCTTTGGGGTTTTCGATGCTGACTCACCAAAGGCGGTTGACCAGTAACGCTCAAACTCGGCCTGGTTGTTGATAATGAACCGTGACTCTTGTTGAACTGAACTGTACGTGCCTGATTTGTATCCCCGCCACTTGATCCCACTCTGGGGAAGCGCGGACAAGGCGAGGGCAGTTAGCGCAATGGCAAGTGTCATGCACCTTTAGACTCGGTTGCGGCTCCCAACGTTTCGGCAGTCTTCCCAAGAACCCTGTCGAAAACCGCGGCTGTCAATTCTCCCGTGCGTTCCCATGTGAACGTTTTGGCACGCTCAACTCCGCAAGCCACCATCTGGTCTCGTTTTCCCGACCCGAGGACTTCGGCAATTCTTGAGGCCATATTTTCCGGAGAGTCCGGGTCAAAGTATGTTGCGCAATCGCCACCAACCTCGACAAGGGCACCCCTATCGCTGGAAATGGCGGGGGCACCAAGAAGCATTGCCTCTAGCAAAGGAATGCCGAACCCCTCGTAAAGCGTCGCAAAAACAAACGCCTCGGCCTTGGCGAAAAGTGCCGGCAGATCGTTGTCCTCGATGTACCCAAGGAACGAAACATTGTCATGCAACCCCAAGCGATCGACAGTGTCTCCAATGTGGGAGTCCTTCCATCCCTTTGCTCCCGCTACAACGAGACCGACGTTCTCAAATCCGGCTTTCTGCCGAAGATGGGCCATAGCCTCAACGAGTTTCACTAGGTTCTTCCTGGGTTCAACCGTGCTCAGCGTCAGGAGATAGCGGTCATAGCGCACGCCCAACCTGGCCATTGTGTTGGCGTCAACGGACTCTGGCAGCACCCGCTGCGTGATGTTTCCTGGGCCAAGGGGCGTGATGCTTATCCGCTCCATCGGTGTGCCGTACGCCTTTCCCATATCATTGGCGGTGGCTTGGCTGATCGTGACTATGTGCTCGGCGACAGAGCAGGTTCGCTTGAGCGTCCATTTCTGATAGGCGGCCATTTCCCAGGAGTAAAACTCGGGAAAGAGGATGGGAATAAGGTCGTGGACGACGGTTATGCGCGGAACGCCGCATTCAAAAGGCGTGCAGTGGGCCGTGCTGTACCAAAGGTCAAGCCCATGTTCCTTGACCATTTGCTTGGGGGCGAAGTGCTCCCAAAGCACTCGTCGAACGCGATTACCGAAGTCGACGCTCACGAACTTCAGATTTGTCGCTGCGATCCAGTCAGGATGAAGTTCGACCCCGGCCGGATGGAAGATGACGAACTCCTTGCCGGGCTGGGTCGCGAAATTGTCAATCATCCGGATGATGTATCGACAGATTCCGGCCTTTTGGAATCCACCTGCTGTGTGCAGAAGGTGCGCGGAGACACCAATCCTCATTGACGATCCTCCAAGGCCTCTGTGTAGACCTGGAGCAGGCCGGTCAAATGAGATTCCACCGTCATCGGGTTCGCCCAGTATCGGTCGTAGGCGGCCATTCCCATCCGGGAGGCCTCATCATCCGTCATCATTGCCATCTTCTGTGCTAAATCTTCGGCGTCTCCGGCGCGAAAGACCAATCCATTGACTCCATGTTCAACAAAATCACACGCTGCCGTGACATTCGAAACGATCGCCGGCACTCCGTTTGCGGCGGCTTCATAAACGGTCAGCCCCAAAGTCTCATACCAAACGCTGGGAAACACCAGGGCTCGCGCCTGTCTCATACGTTCGACAACCAGATCGCTGGACAGCCAGCCGTGAAGGACCGCGTCGGGATTCTCTTTGCGGGTCGCCTCAGACTGGGGGCCATCGCCGACGAACTCAACT
>CALMEF010000273.1 GCA_937862825.1 uncultured Armatimonadota bacterium | reverse complement strand
AACTCTCACAAATCAAGCCAGAGTCACATTTCCTTCAAGGAGCCCAAGGAGAGTTCGTTTTAAACTCGCCGCAAATTGGCAACGTGGTCTTTAGGCGCTACTTTGAGGCAGGGGGGCGTCAAGACGGGAAGTGGCGAGCAGTCTGGCATCAGGTGGATTGGCAATGACGGTCGCGGTTGGGCATTTAGGTGAAGGAGTTCGGGCGGACTGTCGAATATTGCTTGGCCCATCCACAGTAACCAAGATAGATGTTCGAAGCTCGGTTAAGGGAATCTATGGTCGGGCTATCGAGGGGCAAGTCTTCAGCATTCTGGAGGCCGCAGGGATTTGCGCTGAAGTGGTAGTCGAAGATGCTGGGGCATTGCCGTTTACGATTGCAGGCAGGGTTGAATCCGCGCTCCAGAAAGCATTTCCGAGCGCTGAACTACCCAAACCGACCTTGCCCAAAACGAATGTTCGGTCCTTGAGACGAACGCGTTTGTACCTACCGGGAAACACTCCAAAGTTCTTTCCTCACGCATCGTTGTTCGGTGCAGATGCCCTCATTTTTGACCTTGAGGACTCGGTTCCCGAGAAGGAAAAGGATGACGCGCTCGCGCTCGTCAGCCGGTTTCTGAGCGAGGGGGATGTTGGTAACTGCGAGGTCATGATTCGTGTAAACGATGGACCCCGCCAACTCCGTGAGCTCGCGACGTTTTCAGGGTTTGAGGGGCTGACCGTTCTCGTTCCGAAAGTAGAGTCGGCAACTTCGATTCCTCAAGGATTTCCTCAGTTCCGATTTGTCGCACTTCTTGAGTCTGCCAAGGGCATGCTGAATGCTGCTGAGATCGCGGCCGTACCTCATGTGGATGCTTTAGCGATTGGATTGGAGGACTATACGTCCGATATCGGAGCGTCACGCACTGAAGAGGGCATTGAGTCCTGGTGGGCCTATGGTCAAATTGTCAATTCGGCAAGAGCATATGGAAAACAGCCCCTTGCCTCTTCATACACCAAGATTGATGATCACGATGGCCTGTTTCATTACGTCCAGGGAGTGGCTCGCTTCGGATTTGAAGGTGTCGGCTGCATCCACCCCGGTCAAGTGGACGTCGTTCATGCCGCGCTTCGTCCCAGTGATGAAGACGTGGAGAACGCTCGAGGCATCGTCAACACATTGGCAAGTGGAGACGGAGTCGCGTCCTTCGAAGGACAGATGATCGACGCGCCAGTTGTCGCCAAGGCGAGGAGAACGCTGGAACTCGCAGGGTGTAGGGCGTGAGCGAGACTTTGAATCGAGAGCCGGAGGTGGTCAATGGTCGACCAGTTATCCGGTTCAAGGGTGTAGCCGGGCACTTACCAAGCGGTCGCCATGCTTCACCTCCAATCCGATCTTGCCGGGATTTTCCGAAGGATGGCAACAAGCTAGTGGGAAGTTTGAAGGAAGCACTTACCAAGGCGGACCTTCGTGATGGAATGGTGATCTCAACCCATCACCACCTAAGGAATGGAGATGAAGTCGCTATGGCTGTTTTCAATGCAGCGACCGAACTCGGTGTAAGAAACCTGGTTTGGTTTCCATCAGCGTCTTTTCCATGCCACGCTCCATTGATTGAGTGTCTTGAAAGTGGGGTTATTCACCACATTGAGGGAAGCCTCAATGGCGCCCTCGGAGAGTTTGCAAGTCGGGGGCGGATGATGGGAACCGCTGTCCTGCGTTCGCACGGGGGACGATACCGGGCGATTCAAGACGGGGATGTCCGCATCGATATCGCGGTGATTGCGGCACCCACCGCTGATGCCTTTGGCAACGCTACCGGCGTTGTTGGACCGTCGGCATGCGGATCACTAGGGTTCGCAGTCGCAGACGCACAGTACGCTGATCACGTAATAGTCGTGACCGATAACCTAGTCCCATTTCCTTGTTTGCCGATTCAAATCTATGGAAACTCAGTTGATCAGGTCGTGAAGGTGGATCGAATTGGGGATCCGAACCAAATCGTGTCGGGAACCACACAGGTGACAAAGTCGCCAGAGCGCCTTCGGATCGCGAAACTCGCTGCGGATTTGGTTGTGGCCGCAGGACTTGTACAAAACGGCTTCTCCTTTCAAGCAGGTGCAGGAGGAACCAGCCTGGCCTTTACACAGTTCTTGGGCAACAAGATGGCTGAACTAGGTGTAACCGCATCTTTTGCGAGGGGTGGTAGCACCGAAGTGCTTGTAAGCATGCTCGAATCGGGTCTGGTCGGCGCTATCTTGGATGGTCAGACATTCGACTTGACCGGTGTACGGTCACTCCGAGAAAATCCAAATCACGTACCGACTTCACCCTTCATTAGTTACAACTATCATGGAAAGGGCAATGTCGCGTCGATGGTGGACGTTGCTGTTCTAGGCGCGACCGAAATTGACTTGCAGTTCAATGCTAACGTTGTGACCCATTCCGACGGCCTGCTGTTGCATGGCCTGGGCGGCTGGTCTGATGCGCTCTTCGCCGGCTTTACAGTTCTGACCGTGCCGACGTTCCGAAACCGTGTTCCAATCATTCGAGATCAGTTGACAACCCTTTGCGGACCAGGTGAGCTAGTCGATGCTGTTGTCACGGAGCGCGGTATTGCGGTTAATCCGAGCCGAACGGATATTCTTGAGCGGCTGACAGGGTGCGATTTACCCCTCGTTTCGCTTCAAGAACTCAAAGACTCGGCAGAGAAGATGTGTGGTGGCAAGCCGGATTTACCAGAACTGACGGACCAGTCAATTGGGGTTGTCGAATGGGTTGATGGTACTGTCATTGATGTGGTTTGGGGTGTAGCATGATCACGGCGCTACTCGGCTTTTCGCTGATCCAGGCCAGTCTTGACGTCATACCCGCGCGGTTGAAGGAGATGGTTGAGGCTAATCGCACACCTGGAGCCGTGGTGCTTGTGAGCGTCAAGGGCAGAGTTCTGCTGCACGAGGCCGTCGGATTTGCAGATGTTGAAGCCAAACAGTCGTTGAATACTAACTCTATCTTCCGTATTGCCTCTATGACCAAGCCAGTCACGGCTACCGCAATAATGATCTTGGCTGACGAAGGCAAGCTCACCTTGAATGATCCGATTGATCGGTATCTTCCTGAGTTCCGTGAGGTCAAGGTTCAAACGCCAGATGGGCTGAAATCGCCAACGTCGCGGATTCGAATAAGGCACCTATTGACTCACATGTCTGGAATCAACGGTAACGATCCGGATCCAATAACCGATGAAGTCAAATCGAAAATGACTTTGTCGGACTATGCGAAGACCCTGTCGACGACTCCGCTGCTTTTTGAGCCAGGATCGTCCATCAGTTATAGTGGTCGAGGCACGTCGGTCGCCGGGCGGATTGTCGAGGTTGTTTCGCAGGAGCGTTTCGAGAGTTTCGTTGAACGGCGAATTCTCAGTCCGCTCAACATGACCGACACCCACTTCTTTCTTCCTCCAGCGAAACACAATCGACTGGCAAAACTTTACTTTGTGGAGCGGAAAGGATTGATTGCGGATTCGGAGGATCGATTCCGGGCCGGAGCAAAACTGGCGAACCCGGCTGGGGGCCTTTACTCGACGGCTTCAGACATGGCCAAGTTCCTCAGCATGTTTCTTAACGAAGGCCAAAAGGTTCTTAG
>CALMEF010000272.1 GCA_937862825.1 uncultured Armatimonadota bacterium | reverse complement strand
TATTGCCTGTTTCCCCCTTGGCCAAGGGGGAAACGTTGGGAAGGGGAATCGTCCTCAGCCGAAAAGCCCGCTGCCCATCAACTTCTAGTTCCAGGTACTGCGTCCAGAGAGGTTTCAGATTAGAACAGAGTTTCCGAGAAAGTGATAGGCCTAAAGACCCATGGCCTTGACTTTTCTCGGAAAAGAGCATATATTGGACCCGGAGGAAGGAATACCTGTGAATTTAGCACCTGTGCTGCTTTATGCGACGATGCTGTCGCCGACCGTCGTTGACCAGTTTCGCGTTGAGAAGATTGAGGAACTCAACGCGGACACCTCGGCTCCAACTACCTTTGATCACTGTTTGCGCTTCACTTTCGCCGCAACAATGACGCCAATCACCTCGTCTGGAGGCGACACTTACACCAGGTGCGTATGGGTGCGGGGGCTAAGCACAAGTTACCTGGGGAAGGTTTACGTCCCATATCCGGACACTTCGACCCCGGGCCATACTGACGGGGACTGTCCGTTCGAACCCGCCGAACATGTTACGTCTGGGGGCTCCAGCGGTTGGAAGCATCGACACGTAACGGGCACTCCAGGTGCAGGAGGGACCCTGCCAGTCCATATCATTTATGCCCCTGGAGGCAATGTGGCGACCGAGGCCGGTCAGCTGCAGGTCCAATATTCGGAAAGGCGAACTCAAGGCGGAAGTCATACCGACAAGTGGCATAGATGGACCTACGACATCACGAAGGTGCTTTGCAATGACGCCAGCGTGGACTCAAGGGTCGCAAATGGAAAGGAGAATATTGACTACGCTGGAAACACGGTAGACCCAAACGACTTTCACGAAGACCCGAATGCCTACCCGCACAATCTAAACTTTGGAAGCAGCATCTACAAAGGCGGCCTCTTCGCGGGAAACATAGAGTGGGAAAGTGGCGACTTCAGTGGCAGAGCCCATATTCAACTTTGGGGCGCAGCACCTGGCAGCGATGACTTTCTCGCTTGCGCGACTCTCGTGCATATGATTGCGCCCAAGTCTCCCTTTGGTGCTAGCGATTCTATTGAGTTGGCCGTTTACTCCTACGGGTCGACCGATTCGCCAACTGAGTCCACGGCTACGTGGGCCAATCGATGGCTTTCCACTGATCCTGCCTCAACGCCCCTGAACGTAACCGATTCCCATCGTAAAGTTTCCTTCGGATCTGCAACGCCAACCAAGTCCTACGCGAACTGGATGTTAAACGCCTATGCGGGAAGTAGCGCGTATTCAACGCTCAATACCCACCGTGTCGCTATTGTCCCAAACAACCTTGCCGAGAATGTTGTCAATTGGAGGTATTTCGCGAGCCGCGAGTTTCAGGCCAGTCAAAGCTGGACTACGAGCGACTTTCCCTTCAATGATTGTCGCCCGAGACTATGGATCATGGGCCAAAACGCCTACACGACGGGGCCATGATGACGGCCCACCGATCCAACACATACGCTTGGGCCTTCCTAGCCAGTGCCGTTGTGGCCGCAGCCACACTGTTCTGGATTACCAAAGATCGACAGCCCCAAGAAACGGAGTATGCGAAGGCGTTACGCAGTTACCGCTCGGGGGAAGTTGACTCCGCAAAGTCCACGTTTGAATCGTTTGTCGAAGGAAACAAAACCGCTTCTAGCAGAGAGACTCAAGACCAGGTAACCAGTGCACGCTTGCACCTAGCGTATCTTGATGCGAAAGACAAGGATTTTGCCGGCGCGGCACGGCAGTTCAAGGAAGCCGCTTCTGAACACAAAGGAACGGATGCCGTTGAGCCTGGCTATGGGACGATGACGGATCAAGCGGAGTATCAGGCAGCTTTGAGTGCTTTTCGAGCGTTTATCAAGGAACGGCCCACCAGTGGACTAATCCACGCTGCGCACCGCAGGATCACGCTCCTAACTGGAAAGCAAACTGAAGATGACGCCGCCCTCCTCCAAGCAGCAGTAACGAAGCAGGAGGAGATCGCCAAGGTTGAACTCGCCATGTGCGGCCCAAAGGCTGCGGCGTTTCTGGTTAAGAAGATCAGCCAGAAGGAAGCCGACTACCACGACATCGCAAAAGCGGCACAAGCCGACGAAAGCGGCACCACCATGCAGGGTCTCAAGCAGGCATTAAAAGCCAACGGTATCGACCTCGTCGGTCTCGAACTTTCTCGACGAGCGCTTAACAAACTCAAACTGCCAGCCATTTGGCTGACCGACCAGCATTACGTGGTCCTCACCACCGTCTACGCGAATGAGGCCGAGGTCTGGGACCCCCTCGTTTCCAACTATCGCCGGATACCCTTGCCCAAACTGGAAGACGTTCAGTTCAAAGCCAACGTCCTTGCCCTAGAGGCACCCGGCACGGAGAATCAATCGTGATTAAAACTCATACTCCCTTCGCACGAGCCATTTGCTCAGTGCTCGCGTTCAGCATGACCGCTCTCTCGTTCCCATTCCATGCCTTTGCGTTGGATGCGAAGCCGGTCAAGCCACAGCCCGAAAAGCCAGAGACTCTGGATGTACGCGTCCTCAGTGCCAAAGAACTCAGAACCCATAACGGAAAACTCAGCGTTGATCCGTCGGTTTCGGGCACCCGCAAGACGAGTATCGTCAAAAACGGAATTGACCTCACGACGGGCAATTACACGACCTCAGCCAATGACCTGTCCTTTGAGGGCGGTTATGGGATTCCTGTCAGCGTCAGTAGGGTGTATTCGGCAAACAACGGGGATGAAGGGCCATTTGGATTTGGTTGGACGCTCAGCGCCGATGTGCGCCAAACGGCTGGCGGAGTCCTGAAGTCTTCTCAGTCTGCATCCATTAGTGTGCCCACCACGTTCCGAGAACGACATGACTTTGTGCTTGGAGAAAACCAGACCTATGCCGGGCAGATCATCGAAGCAGTCATTTCCATTGACGCCTCTGGCAAGGAAACGACCGTCCAACGTGACGCCGATGGGGTTCTTACTGGGCCAGCCTGGGACAAGAACATCATGATCCCCGAGTACGAGACGGTGATTATCACATCGGGAAGCACGACCACTCACTATGAGGTCATGAAGAAAAACACCGTGACGACTCCGGAAGGGACGACTTACGTGTACGAGAAGAAGGGTTACTACAGCTATGGAAACGGAATGCACCCGCTCAACAACCCAAGTGGAGAGCGTGTGCCGAGCAATGTGCTGAAGGTGACCAGCGTCACGGACCGCAACGGGAACACCACTTACTACAAGTATCGAACTGATTCGTTTACGTATGAGCGGATGAACGGAACGGTCACCGAAAACGGCCTGGATCAAGTTTGGATGCCCGACGGCAGCGCAACGAGCCCATCAAGCGCCAGTACGCGGTACATCCAGTTCCATTACGGACAAAATCACGGCGGCGGAGCCGAGCCTTCCAATCGCATCTCATCGGTAACCGACGGAACCCGAATCGTCAAATACTACTACGACTCTGACGACGCCTTAGAGGAAGTTAAATCTCCCGGCCTCAAAATCACTCGCTATGATTACACGTCATGGCAGCCGGACTCGAGCGAAATTTTCATTCCGCTCCTGTGTTCCATTCGCGATCATCGAGGGCTGACCACAACGATCAACTATGGGACGCAGTCGAACCCGTACGGATCGTATGGACGACCCTCAGCCTACAAGGTCACCCTACCCAACGGCATTCAAACCCTAGTTCGGTTGTACGGCGTTGAAGGAGATGCGGTGCCTGAACTACTTGCGACAAATGTAACCGGTGGTTCGCTCATGGAGTTCCAGGACAGACGGGGTTACGTTAGCGACCCAAGTCCAGGCACGCTCCTCGCCTACGGGCAGATCAGTTACTCAACGACCCAAACACCAGCGACGATGACCTTCACGATGAAGGATTACACTGCCTATGGCACCGGCACGAGTCAAGGTATCCCCCGGCTCAGTTGGGCGAAGACTTACAATGCCCTCTCCCTCGATCTCCTGGAAGAGGCGCGGTACATCCAACCGTACCACGACACGACCTCGATGAGCGATCTCAGCGTCGAGCGCCACCTCAAAAACGCTGGCTACGACGAGCAGCGCATCATCACGAAGACCGACTACAACTTCCGCGGCAACCCGCTCAGGCAACGTGTGTGGGAACAGGAGAGAGCAGATTATGCCAACTCCTACGCGACGATTGATGATAACAACGTGACTTCGAAGGTGTATTACGCCTATTGGGGGCCGACGAAGTACTTCCAGCAAAAGGCGGTGAAGTCGTTCAAGTCAAACGGTGACCCGAGGTATTCGCTCACCGACTACTTCGAGTCCACCCATACCGACGTTGGCAAGCGAGGCCAGGTGTACAAGGTCTATGACCCCGAGCAGGCGACCTTTACCCACACCGCCTCCCACCCGAGCAACACCCCGAGCGAGTGGCAGTGGGCCTACAAGATCGCTGCGAGCGGAACCCACTCGGCTGAGTTCGATTACGACTCACAAGGCCGCCCAATCAGCGTGAAGAAACTCAAAACCTCCGCGCCGACGTATGTGGAGACGACGACGTCGTATTTGAGCGGAGCGGGCCATTACGGCTATCCCTACGAGGTCATCGAAGACTATGGCAGCGGGAAACTGAACCGCACAACCCGAACCGAGGAATATGATGTTGCAGGGCGGGCCGTTGAGGTTGAGAGCCACCAGGCTGACGGGACGGGACACCGGACCATTCGGACCTACTACTGGGAGCCAACGGGTTCAACCGGCTCAGATGGTGAAGTTGAGAACGTCACGCTCGAGGAGGGTTCGACGTTTGTAGATCTGGTCTTCAACTATTACCATGACCCAGTCGATCCGGCAGGATCGGGCGTGACGGAGTCCGAAAAGATCAATTCGGGCATGTTGCACACGGCCCAAGATGGTTTAACTGACGCCTATCTCAGTTACTCCTACGTGCCAGGCAACGGATCCACTTATGTTGGAGGCATTGGTCAAGTGGCCAGCGTTACCGATGCGCGGTATTACGGCAACACCTCGGCGTCATACACCTACACCGATAATGGTGAGCGGGATGTAGCGACGCATGTCACGGAGAACGGAACGACAAAGTACAAGTACGAAGACTACATTACGGTGGGATCACCTGAGTCGTATTCTCGCGCTTTCCAGACGATGAACCGGTTGTTCTACATCTCTTCCGCCTGGGTGAAGGACGGGGAGGAATATCATTATCAATACGACACGGCGGGGAGGTTGACCGAGAGTGCGTTCGCGCAGACGCGACAGATGGATGGCTCGACGCCGATTCCCTATTCGACTGCAGTCGCAGCTCGAAGGGCGCGGCAGTTCAATGACTACGACCCGGCGGGGCGGATTAAGGAACTCAACACGGGTTACGACATCTGGGGAGGGGCGGCTTACACGCCGACGCAACTGGTTGGAGTCACGAACTCGTACGAGAACTGGACCCATCTGCGTTCGCAAACCGTCTATGATGATGGCGCGACGACCACGCATCAGTTCGACTATGATGATGAACTTGGATATCTTGTCGGAGCGTCGTATAATGGAGGCACGACGTGGGATGCGTGGGGTTATGATGCTGCGGGGAATCGAATCTCGGAGAGTCACGGCTCATCCAACTCCACCGCTTTCACGTACGATAACTTGAACCGTATGACGCAGAGTGCAAACTGGAATGGGTCGTCGTTTGGAACGGCATTCTCGTATGCGAACGACTTCTTGGGCAACCGAGTTAGTCGCGGGTCATCGACGGTTCAAAACAGCGGGTACACGCTGTATACCTGGGATGCGGTGAACCGTCTCGTGAAGACGGTTTCGGCAAGTAACGGCGCGACGTTTACTTACCGCCCTGACGGTTTGCGAGCGGACAAGATCAAGTCGCATGTTCTGTCGTGGAATGTGACTGGAGAAGACTCAGGTTATTATGACGAGGATGAGGACACGAACCAGCCGACGACTCGTTACTACTATGATGGCCAGATGACGGTTGAGGAGGACTACTTGGAGAGTGTGGTTAACGATCCTCTATATGTCGTCACTCAGTATGCTTTGGGGGCTCGAGGCATTGACGGGGTTCGCAAGTATGACGAGATCAACGACGAGTCTTGGTACTACCCGGTCTATGATGGGCATGGGAACCAAATCGCGACGTTGTCTAGAAGCGGTTCTTCGTTCGCGTTAGATAACGAGAGACTGTTCGATGCTTGGGGGGTTGTGAAGACGGGTGCCGCGACTGGCGGGCCAAGCAATCGTTACTGTGCCAGTATTGGTCATCAGCAGGATGATGAGTCTGGGCTCATCTACATGCGAGCGAGATACTACGAACCGTGGACGGGACGGTTTGTGAGCGAGGACATGGCTTGTGACGGAACGAATTGGCTGATTTACGCTAGGAACGATCCGGTAAACAAACTTGACGTTTCAGGGCAATCTGCCATGTCGTCGATTTTCTGGGCAATTGCCGCCGTAGTCGGCTCCGCTATGCTCTTTCTTGGCCCAGGGCTGAACCGGATTGCAGCGTCTCCTTTTGCTAGACCCGTGTTGTTGAGTGGAGGTGCCCTCATACTTATCTGGTTCTTTGGTGGCGGGCCAAATGGAGATGGAACTGGACGAGGTGACATGGGAAGACGAGTCACTGACTTCGTTATCTTCTCGAGCCTGATTTGTTCACTATCCCTGATTATTGCCAACGTAAATGCGCTTCCAGAAATGCACTGGGGTAGAGAGGCTGCGTGCACTGTGGCAGCCTATTCGATTGTCCTTTTGCTGTTTATGGCACTTGATACAGTGTCCGAGGAAGTCTTTAAGTCAAATGGGAGTTCACAGGAATGAAAAAAGAACTGACTCTTCGCTTCAAAGTTAAAGCTGCCGTCCTAACGGTGCTTGGTGCGGTCATTTTGCTACCGTATGTTCTAGATATTGTGCGTCCTACACTTAATGAGGCTTGGGGCTTGAATCTCAGACTTGTTTCCGCGATTGCAATACTTACGTTCATCGTTTTCGGTTGCTTGTATCAGGCAAAACCTCTATGGGACAGGCATGAACAACCGTAGGCCGGGATGTTCACTCGATGTTTGCCTTATCAAGACAGTTTCGGCAAGTAACGGCGCGACGTTTACGTATCGTCCTGACGGCCTTAGAGCCGACAAGATCAAGTCGCACGTGCTGTCGTGGAACGTGACCGGAGAAGACTCTGGTTACTACGACGAGGATGAGGACACGAACCAGCCGACGACTCGTTACTACTATGATGGCCAGATGACGGTTGAGGAGGACTACTTGGAGAGTGTGGTTAACGATCCTCTATATGTCGTCACTCAGTATGCTTTGGGGGCTCGAGGCATTGACGGGGTTCGCAAGTATGACGAGATCAACGACGAGTCTTGGTACTACCCGGTCTATGACGGACACGGAAACCAAATCGCGACCTTGGCTAGGTCTGGTAGTTCGTTTGCGTTAGATAACGAGAGACTGTTCGATGCTTGGGGGGTTGTGAAGACAGGGGCGTCTTCTGGCGGGCCAACGAACAGGTTCGTGGCGAGTATTGGTCATCAGCAAGGTGATGAGTCTGGCCTAATCTACATGCGGGCGAGATACTACGAAACGTGGACTGGGAGATTCGTGAGCGAGGATCCGGCGATGGCTGGCTTGAACTGGTTTGTATACTGTAGCAACGATCCAGTGAATAGGACCGACCGGTCTGGAGCTGTTGACGACTGGTCGGTTGTTTGTTTAATGATGGGAACTGCCTTTGCTGTGTTTGCATGGGACTCGATGAACGTGTTTGGGGCCGCTATCACAAAGTTTGCCTTGAAAAGTGCTGTTCGAACGGCGATTTCGTATATGGAGATCTCGGTGGGCTTTTTCATGCTTGCACTCGGTGCGACGGCAAACCAACTTAGTGATCCCTTGTCCAATGCCATTGGCGCGGCCGGATTCGTTGCCGGTTTAGGTTTGACACACTACTTAAGCAAACTGCAAAGGAGCCTACAGGCAGCGTCTAAGTTCACTACAATGAATGGAATTGGGGCCGCCGCTGCGAAGGCGTGTTTTGTCTACGCGATGTTGTGTATCGCTGGCTTGATTTGTATTGAGACACTGGAGTAGATCACGATGATCATGATGCTAATGTTTGTGCCACTCGTTTCGGCTGCTCTCCTGACAACCTATCGGGGAAAGCTGTTTGGAAAGGTGCAGTATCCCCTCGCTTCCCTTTGTTTTGCGAGTATTCTACTTGTTCAGCGAGGCATTTACCTGGGATTCGAGACTTTGATGGGAGTTCTTGGACTAATATTTCTTGTCGTGAGCAGTTTCGTAATCATTGCGTTAACTATTGCCGAAGTTGCAAAACCCGACTTAGTGAGTAGTTTTCGCAAGGCTCAGGATGGCGAGGCAATGGAGCCAAAGAGGTAAGCGTGAAAGGCATGGAGGACTCTGGTTATTACGACGAAGATGAGGACACGAACCAGCCGACCACTCCGGTTGGGCGGAGCAGGAGACTCAAACACGGGTTACGACGTCTTGAGAGGCGCGGGGTCTAAGTCTTTTGTCGAGTCCTGATCCGTTGACAGCTGCGTGAGAGTCCTCTTATTACGCGAAATTGGCGGAGTGATCAGGTTCAACCATACAATTTATCAAAAAAAGTGTCTAAGGCCTCTAAAGACGTGAAAAGGGTATGCCGATACTCGATATGAGGCTTGACCATCAACTGGACAAGGAAGATAGGCAGGGCTCAAGGAGAAAATGATACGCCATGCCAAATCGAGATTACTTACCGACGTCCGAAGCCGACCTTTATCTGTGGGCTCAAAACTTCAACAGTGTGTTCCAAGTGAACGCGACCTCCCTCGGATTCAGCGTCGGCGAGGCGACGGCCATGCAGGATCAGTACGATCTTTTCTCCGATGCTCTCAGCGCGCATACCGCAGCAGTGGCGGCAGCCCGGTCGGCCAAGGAAGACAAGGACGATCAGAAGGGTGCGCTGGTCGAACTTGTTCGCAACTATGTGCGACGAATCCAAGTGAACCCCAATACGACTGATCCTCTTCGCGGTCAACTTGGCATCAATGTGCCGAGTGGTTCGAAGGCAACGATTCCGGTGCCTACCGATCTTCCGTTGGTGCTTCTCGATTGGTCGGTTCGGGGTCAGGTCACCTTGCACGTTGGCCCGACGCCGAGCAACGAGCGCATCAACACCTTCCCAGAAGGATGTCATTCGGTCCTCATCGAGTATCACACTGCGAACACCGATTGGCAGTTCGTCGCGATTACGACAACGTCACCGTATCTTCACCCGCTTGGCAACGCCAACAACGAAGAAGTCACCTACCGTTGTGCCTATCTGAATCCTCGTGGCGAGCAAGGCCCGTGGTCGGACGAGGCCAGCGCCTGGGTCATCGCGGCCTAAGTTTCCCGTCTACCCCCTCTCCGCGAAGCGCGGTGAGGGGGCTTTTGTTTGTCTCCTGGAGCCCAATATCCGAAAGCAGAGTGATCTCCGCACTCTAGGTGGTTGTAACAATGCTTGCAGATGTGCGATCCGAACCGCGAACCCACGTGGCTTGAGGTCGAAGTGCTAATGGGAGCTATTGGGTCAAAGACCACTTCGCCAAATCACTGGAGTGAACCCAGCCATCTTGCGATGGGTCTTCATCGTTGATCGGTTCCCAATTGATCCTCAGCGCCAACTCGCCGCCATACCCTACGAAGTCAGACAGACTAGATGAAACTTCCACTTCGATGGGCTGGTCCGTTGTTGGTGCCACTTGACCGTCGACGAAGGTCCAAGTGCTCGTCCGAAAGTTCATTAGCGATAGACTCTGGGCAAGGCCCAGGCGGCTGACCGACCCCTCGTAGAGAATCTTGAAGTCACTTGGATTCAACACGGTGGTTGTTGAGTTGAGTATCACTTGGGCACCAAGGCTTATTGGGTCGTTAAACACCTGGTAAGAGTTGTCGTCGCTGTTCGACAAACTTGCCAAGTCTCCAGTGAAGTGCTCACCTGCTGCCACCGATACGGATGTTGGAAAGCTCGTGACTGGACCAGGCCCTTGCCAAGTATTATCTTCAATGTTCATTGAGGGGCTGCTAAATGTGTAGCCATCTGGCAACTCCAAAACCGTGGCTCCTGAATCTAGTCCGTCGATATAACCTGGCTCAAAACCCACTTCGATTTCACCCCTGTACGTAGCCGGTTCCAAATTGCCCCCCCCATAACCCCGGCTTGAGACCGACACGTCCCCTGAAACTGAGATATTGAGGGCAGAGCCGACTGGCAGTGTTAGCGTATCTGATCTAATGTTGTAACTATACGTTTCATTTCCCTCGCTGTTTTTCAGACCGTTGAACTGTCTTGAAAAGTCATATCCTGGCCCGTTCAAACGAACGGTAATGGCCCATGTGGCCTCAGGGCTAGTTGGCTGAAACTCACCTCCACCATTGACTTCGTTGATGTTTACATTTATTCGCAGCGTTGCCTTAAGTCGGGCAGTGACGGTTTGGGTTAACCCGGATATCACGCCATCGGTCCAAGAAGTGGAAAAGATTGCGCCAGCGACTCCGACTCCAAACCACCGGCCGCCCGATCCGTCTGAGTCGCAGCGGGCATAACTTTAAACGGGTTTTAAAAGGGCCCCCAAAGTTTTTTGGAAGCCGGCCGCGCCCCCCCGCCCCGCCCCTGCCACTCACTTGGCGCACCCAACTGTTTGACGGACCATCTAAGTCACCAGACACACTGGCATTTGCGTCGACAACGTAAGCAACGACATAACCGCCGCCGCTATAGTTCTGTGCCTTAGCATTACCAACTGCCAAAATCAGGTAGATCAATGGGCATGCCACGCGGATGTTGACGAGTCTTTTCATCATGATAGGTTACGCCCTCACTATAGCAGAAGAAGCAGAAAGCCAAAGGTCGTGAAGCGAGATCTGACCGCCCATGCTCCCTTGGATGGCGCGACCTCGAATCGGGCTTTGCTTACCGCCTTAAAGAACTCCTGAATCAGCCGAGCCATGGTTGCAGGAAAATGATCGCGAGAGTTCATGCATCTCGGTACTGCGTACAAGTATGAATGAAGCCTGGACCACCCAAAATTGCACGTGGTAACCACCATGAACCAAGATCGTCTTTAGAGGATAAGGAAGGAAGAACATGAATAATCTTGTTGTTGTCGCGGCAGGGGCGGCGCTCGGAGCCGGGATTGTTGTTGGGACGTCATTTCAGGGCAAGCCCGATCCAGCCGAGGCGCTTGTTGATGGTTTGCACAAGCATATCGAGCCAAAGTTCAAGAAGTTCGACGGCATGATGGGTCTGTCGCGGGTGGCAGCGACGAGGAATCACCCGACTTTCAACATGGGTCGACTTTCGAGGGAAGGCGACGACGTGGGCTTGCTTACCCTTGCGATCAACCAGCCCGACGAAAAGGACGCGCTGAGCCGCTTCGGCGAACTGGGCTACGACGTCCGAGTCTTTTCATTCCGGCCAAGTCAACCCGAGTTTCACGTTTCCGGCTTTGCGAGCGGGACGTATAAAGAACCAGTCAGCATCCCTCGCGCCGAGTATGAGGCGTTCTCGAAGACGTCCACGTCCGTGGCTCGTCGCGATTGGGACAACGCTTCAGTCAACAAATTGAAGAAGTTGAGCGAAGGCGGCTGGACCTACTACTATCGACCGATTGCGGCCAACAAACAAGAGTGCGTGACTTGCCATGTTGACATGGACAAGCGGAATCTGAAGGTCGGAGACACGGTGGGCATCGTTTGTTATGCGGTGCGGAAACGGTCAAAGTAGTTTTGTCTGTGAGGAAGGACATGGTGAGAACCTTCATCCGGGTTCGCTGTCGCTCACAGGCCTTCTCCCAGCGGGGGAAGGAAAACTTGCATGCGCAGGAACTCGTGATACAATGAACTCCGTGAGAGCGAAGTTAGCCCCCCTTGCCTTTTTGTCCCTTCTATCAGCGTGTGCGACCGCCCAAATCTCGGTTACGGACTCGATGATTTATGGGTACACCGATTACTATTCAGGGACCAACTATGGGTTTCCCAATAGCGTGGGCTTCGCCGATTCTCACTCCGGCTTCATTTACAGTTACCTCGGCCCCGGAAGTGGGCCGCTCCGGATCGACAACACCTTCGGCCCGACCGATGAGTCGCCAAACGGAAACATTAACATTTGGGTGACCTTCACCGCGCTCAGCGAAACCTCCATTCGGTTGGAGACAGGAACAACCGCGTACATTGATTACAACTGGTACATCTTCGACGAGAACTTCAACGCCATGGCTTCGTTCAACGGTGGCCTCACGGACTATGTGACGTTGCCTGCAGGGACTTACACACTCCAGTTCGACTCGTTCATGAACATGTGGTGGGCAGGTACGTCGTACGGCACTGGGTTCCTGGAGATTTTCGAGGAAGGCTATGGCCTGCGACCGTGGGCGCACACGACCAATGTGGGAGAAGAGTTTGAGGGCGACTTGGAGGGCCTTGTTGCTTCCGATGACGTCCGACTCTGTGTGTTTCCCGATCCTTCCTCGTTGGTTGCTCAAGTAACCTTCGAAAGCGTTTCGCCAGTGATGGCTCCATCCGGCTACCGCTTCACGTTTGAAGGGCACGTGGCCCGACCGGGGCTAAGCCAGTCTCTGACTGTGCGCGACTTTGACTCGGCGACCGATGTGTTCGTTGATGGCCGCGTGGCTTCGACGGAAGACCTCTCAGTCGAAATCAACTTGACGTCAAACCTTGATCGCTACGTTGGAACTGGCGGCACGTTGTCTTCGACGGTGACGTGGATGCCGATCAATGATGAAGACCCGGCAGTTGACGGCTGGCTCCATTGCGTGGATCAGGTTCGCTGGTGGCTTGATCGCTAGGCTATTTGCCGCTTAGCAACGACCAGAGTGTTCGGATACGGTCCTTCCAGTCGCCCGCAACGTTGGGGGATAGTTCGTCGTCGTCCGAATCAAGGGCATAAGCGGCCAGACCAACAGCGGCAGCAAACTCTGGTGCGCCGACCGTACTGCGACTTGGCCCTCCAACCTTGGGTGCGCCAGTTCGAACTTTGGCACCAAGAACTTCTTGGAAGAGGTTGGTCGTGTTGGCCATCTTGCTTCCGCCACCTACGAGAATCACGCCTCCGGGAAAGTCAACAAGGCCAGATTTGGCGACTTCGGCCTTGACGAGGTTGGCGATTTCGCGCATGCGGCTCTCAATGATCTCGCAAAGTACCCGTCGCTGCATCGGTCTGGTGTGAGTTTGACCCAACTGCATGACGTCGACGCCCTCGTTCGGACCTACTTCGCCGGCCAGGGACGAACCGAACTCCAGTTTGAGGCGTTCCCCTTCTTCAAGGGATGTCTTTAGCAACTTGCTCACGTCGCTGGATACCATCGCACTTCCCACCGGAATCACGCTTCCGTGGACGATGGAGCCATTGGAGAAGACGGCGACGCTCGTCGTGCCTCCTCCAAGGTCAATGACGACACAGCCAAGTTCAAGTTCCTCGGGTCTCACAACACCGAAGGCACTCGCAAGCGGCTGGAACACCATGGACTCAATCTTCTTCCCGGCGCGTTGCACGACACGCTCAATCGCGTTCAGGATTTTGGTTTCACCTGTGACGACATAGGTGGAAACTTCAAGTCGTGACGCGTTCATGCCGATGGGCTTTTGAATCCCCCGTTGACCATCAACACGGAACTCGCGCGGAATTGCCTGAAGTTGCTGGGTTTCACCGCCGGCGCGAATCTGGCGGCTGTGATTGATGACCTGCAACACGTCTTCCCGGGTGATGGCTCGCCCATTTGGATAAATCGGTACCAAGCCCTGAGCCTCTGTACCGCTCACCGATGGGCTGCCAACCGCCAAGACGATGGAATCCACGGTTTCGCCGGTCACGCGCTCAACCTCGTCGATGTAC
>CALMEF010000271.1 GCA_937862825.1 uncultured Armatimonadota bacterium | reverse complement strand
ACTAAGTCGTAACAAGGTACCCGTACCGGAAGGTGTGGGTGGATCACCTCCTTAAAGATAAGTACTCAACTTGACATTGTCAGGTTGACATATCCAGATCAATCACTTAACACGCGTCTCTATTGAGCTTTCAATAGTGCAAACAACAAGCCCTTCAGGTGAAAACTTGAAGGGCTTGCTTGCTTTTAGCGAAGACTAATTTGGTCCGATCCGACAAATCAGTCAGATCAGACGGTCAACTAGGCTACCGTTAGATTTAGTACGACCTCAAGGTTCAACACTTTAGAAATCGGGCAGGTCGCCTTCGCGTCATCGGCGGCCTCGCGAACTGCTGCTTCGTCGGCGCCCGGCGCGGTCACGATAGTGTTTAAGGTGCTCTTCGACAGCACTCCATCTGAAAAGGTGATCGCACACGTTGTCCCAATCGCCTCTGGAGTGATGCCCTTTCCGCCCAACTTTGCCGAAAGCGCCATGCTGAAGCATGAGGCGTGGGCTGCTGCGATCAACTCTTCGGGGTTGGTGCCTGGCTCGTCCTCGAAGCGGGTCCGAAAGCTGTACTTCAGGTCGGAGATGGCTCCGCTCTGGGTGCTAAAGGTGCCGCTGCCTGACTTCAAATCGCCGTTCCAGACGGCGGATGCTGTTCGATCCATAGGTGTTAGTTTACTTTGCGAGTGTTTGGCCTTTGTGAGAGCCTTTTTCTGCTCTGCGATACGGCTCTAGGGTCCATCGGAGCCCCCTACGGTGCTCTCCGAAGTGAGGACGGGGGTCGGCGAAGTGGGGTTTTACTCAGCATCACCGGCTGAATCCCTTGAACTTGGATAAACTCTCCACATGCCCCTACTCCAGTTCTTGGCGACGAACCCGGAGACTGTCGAGGCAATGCCTCTGATCCAAGTCCTAAATATTTGCGGAGATGGAAAGCTAAAGGACGATTCTGTAGCCTCCACCGAATTTCGAGATTACCTTAAACTTGTGTCTACGGAAAGGTTGCAGCAGTTCGTCAACTCGTGCTTAGTTCCTGGCGAAAAACTCTGGCACGCTCTTCAGGATATTGTCAACGAGATAGGCCGAAGGCTGGAGTTAAGCGTTACCCATGGCCGATACCAGGGAGTGCAGAATCAGGTTGGCTTCGATGGAATCTGGACAACCTCCACCGGTCACTCAATCGTGATTGAAGTTAAGACAACAGATGCATACCGGATTAACCTTGACACAATCGAAGGCTACAGAAAGAAGCTCGTCAGCTCTCAGGTCATCGGCGAAGTGTCGTCAATATTGCTGGTTGTCCTTCGCGAGGATACAGGAGATCTTGAGGCTCAGGTCCGTGGTTCTCGATACGCCTGGGGCATAAGAATCATTAGTGCCGAAGCACTAATGAAACTCCTTCTCGTCAAAGAGAGAACAGAGGACTCGACGCTTGGACAAATTGAGCAGCTTCTCATTCCTTTCGAATACACGAGGTTGGATCGGATCATTGACATAACATTTGCAGCAGTGCAGGACGTCGAGGGAGAACAAGAGCCCGAGCTGCCCACCGATCAGCCCGACCTGCCTGTGCCTGGTCCGCAGGTTCAAAACCGTTCAACGAAGACACAGATAGATGAGGCGCGGAATAACGCCCTTCAAGCAGTCCAGCGGGAGTTCGGGGTCGATCTTAAGCCCCGAAGTCGTGCCAAGTACGAGGCGGCTGTAGGTAACTTTCGAGTTGTTTGTGCCACCTCCAAGATTTACGACGATGGCAGCTTATGGTATGCCTACCATCTGAAGTGGGATGCATTCCTAGCCGATGCCGAGGAATCCTATATGGTGCTTGCAGCGATGGGCATGAGCAAGATATTCGTACTTCCGCGGAGCTGGATAAGTGACACCCTTTCGGACCTGTGGAGCACACCTCGTGAAATGGCGAGCTACTACCACCTTGTTTTGAAGCCAGAGGATGATAAATGGTGGTTGTCTCGTCGTCAACTCCCTCCTCTTGATGTCTCTCCGTTCATTCTGTCCGTTCCCATCGACTCGGCCTCGTCAGTTACAGCGTGATGACGGAGCGACTGGTAACTCACCCGCGTGAGGGGGAACCAGATGCTTCTTGGACTTTCGGAGGCCTCTCTATAATGCCGTTCCAATCCAGGGTTTCAGTGCAGGTGTCGCGAGGACCTCGTGCGCCATCTGGCGGATGCATGCGTGAAGGGGGAACCGAGGATAGTGGTAGTTCGTTTCTGTCCAGCCGTCACCGATCTGCGACTCGGTGGAGTATACGATGTTGCCAAACGCTCTGAGCGCTCGGTCATCTTGGCCCAGTCTAGGATCAATATGGGCTCCATCCTTGTTCGCAAGAGACAGCACCAAGTCCCTCCTTGGTCGTTGTAATGTCGGGATACCGATTAACTCTAGGTTCCACCAGCGTGAAACGGATACTCTTTTGAATGTGCATCCGCTACGGACTGGCACAGACATGCCGCTGTAGGTTTGATCAAACCCAAGTTCAATGAGATAGACCCTACCTGTGAAATCTTCACCGTTCTTTCGAGTTGAATGAAGGCGAATCCTGTTCATCCCCAGCTGTTCAACTAGGGCGGTCGAAGCTTCGGTCGTATGAAAGAGGACCCGAAGACTGACCGCAATTCGTTCCGCTTCCTCAAGCCAACCTTCGTCATACCATTGACTCGAACGCTGGATGAAGTTCAGGTGCTTCCGTAACGCACGTTCCAACTCCTCCCGTGTCCGCGCCGCCATCAGGTTCAGTCTACACTTCCACCTATGCCATAATTGAACTCAAATGACCCAGAGACTTCCTGAGTGGCTGACCATCCGGCTCCCGCGGCCGGACACCATCAAGGAAGTTGAGGGCATGATGCGGTCCAAGAACCTGCACACGGTCTGCGAGAGTGCTCGCTGCCCCAACCTTCCTGAATGTTGGAGTAAGAAAACGGCCACCTTCATGATTCTTGGAGACACCTGCACGCGAAGTTGTGGTTTCTGCGCGATTAAAGTTGGCAAGGGCGAAGAACTTGACGCCTTTGAACCGGCCAATGTCGCCAAGGTCACCAAGGACTTGGGTCTTCGACACGTGGTCGTCACGAGCGTTGCGCGCGACGACTTGAAGGACGAGGGTGCGGAGCAGTTCGCCCGCACGATTCGAGCCATTCACCACACCGTTCCCGACGTGATCGTCGAAGTGCTGACCCCAGACTTCAAGGCCAAGCCTGAACTGGTCAAGACCGTCACCGACGCGCACCCTGAGATCTACAACCACAACATCGAGACCATTGAGCGACTGCACACGGTCGTTCGACCCCAGGCCAAGTACAACCGAACCTTACGCGTGCTCGAGATGGTGAAGGAACTTGATCCGACGATCTACACGAAGTCGGGAATCATGCTCGGGCTCGGAGAGACCAAAGACGAAGTTCTCAAGACGCTGAAAGACTTGCGGAAGGTTGGCGTTGATGCGGTCACCATCGGACAGTATCTGCGACCGACCATGAAACATCTTCCGGTCGCCGAGTTCATCCATCCGAAGGAGTTCAAGGAGTACGAGAAGATTGGTGAAGACATGGGATTTGCCTTTGTCGCCAGCGGTCCATTTATCCGCTCGTCGTATAACGCTATCGAATTCAGTAAGAAAGTGATGGCAGAACGGCTAGCGAAGACCGAAGTCCAGACGTCTTAGAGTTACTATTCGCGCGGTTTCGCACTTTCTTGGGACTCTGGCTTGGTTGCTCCCCGCCATTTTTGTTGGCGCTTGGGGTGCTTCCTACTGGTTTGCGTGCCTTCAAGAACTGCAAGGGACCGGAGGTCCAGTTGCTTATCGGCTGAAGACTCCAGGTGGTGATCTCAGCATTCGGGCTTCATCGTGGTCGGTGGATGCGCGCTCTGGTGAGTTGCTGCTGAACGAACTCAAATTGACCGATCCTGACGGAGTTTTGCTGGCTTCGGCGCAGATGGTTCGCGGTGAAGGGCTCACGATAGAGGGGCTTAGGACCGGCTCATTGCTGCGCTTCAAGGGGAGGGGCGTTTATGTCCGACTTGAACGGGAGGTGGACGGTAAGTTCCAGTTTGAGAAGTTTCTCAAGGTGCAGGAAGGTCCACCTTCAAAGTTACCGTTTTCGCTCGAACTTGAGCGAGTCCAAGTTTTGCTGGTCGATCTGGCGGGCAAGGAGCGCTTTGTCGACCGGATCAACTCGTCCAAAGTGGTCGTTGAGGGCTCTGCAGAAGCATGGACGGCGACTGGAGGTCTGAGAAGCCAGATCGCAGGTCCCGCCAGGGTGGTGGTGCGCACTGACGTCGCCGGATTGTCCATCAGGGGCTCTTCCACCGGACTCAACTTGACGCGGTATTGGCAGCACCTACAGACAACGCCCGAGTCAAAGGATTTGGACTGGATCCGCGGAACACGGCTCGCGAGTCTCACTTTGGAGCGTCCAGCCTTCGACATTGGATTGCCCAAAGACGGTGAGTTGAGTCTTCGGGTGACTGGCTTGGGAAGCGCGAAAGACCTCTTGTATGAGACCTATCATGTTGACAGCGCAACTGCCCAAGTTGTGCTAACTGAGCGTGGTGTTACCGGAGACCTTGATCTTCGCGAAGCAGGAACGACTGCAAACGCGAGTGGAGCGATTTCGTGGAAAGACGATGTCACGCTTGCACTGACGGGGACGGTCGTGAGCCCCAAGGGGCGTCAGGGACTGCCCAAGTGGGCAGTAGAGTCCCTTCCAAACGACATTCAGTTTGGTGCGGGGACGTTCCGAGGGCAAGTCACGTTCAAGGGCTCCACGAACGTTGCTGGCGATTTTGAACTCGCCACTTTAGCGTATGCCAAGGAGCGCGTCACGGAGGCCCGGGGAAGCCTGATTGTCTCTCCCGAACAAGTGCGTGTGGAACTGAATTCTGCGGTTTGGCGAAAAGAGGCCGTTAAGGGTGCCCTGGCCTACAACTTGAAATCAGGGGCGCTAACCGGTGGTGTTCGGTCAAATGGAGTCCAGTTGTCAAGGATTGCCAAAGAAGCGGGTCTCCAGAGAGTTCAGGGAAGAGCAGATTTGGTCGCCTTGATTGGAGGTACCGACAAGAAGCCGACCATCGAACTTTTCGGCTCTGGAAAGGTGGAGTTCGATCCACTTCAGGATAACCCGATTGGCGGGAATTTCCGGCTTTCCGGCTTTCTGAAAGGCGCAACTGTCGAACTCTCTCGATTCGCGATCGAAGGCCAGCAGGGTGCCCTCACCGCATACGGCACTTGGAACCTTGACACCTACAACCTCAATCTGAAGTTCTTTGGCAGCGGCGTTCCCGCAGAAATTATCAGCAAAGATCTTCGCGGCAGCGCGCTGTTCACGGGAAACATTCGAGGAACGACCGAAAAGCCTCTAGTAAATGGTCAACTTGAGCTCTATGATGCGATCATTGCTGGACAGGAGGTGCCGATCTTACAATCGGCGTTTACGGTCGATCGAAACCAAGTGGTCGCGGAGGACATCTCGTCTTTTCGCGGAGCATCAAGAATCACTGGACGCCTAGCCTATGCCTTTGCGGGTGGCGCACTGAACGGAGAGTTGAGTGCGGAGGACTTACAACTTGCTCAACTCATTGGCGACCAATTCGCGGGCAGTATCTCAGCTAACCGGGCCTCCATCAGGGGCACACTTTCCAACCCGATCATTGAGGCCACACTGTCTGGACAAAGGATCTTGGCCAACGGGATCATGCTGGATGACGTTCGCGCTAACGCCGTACTCGAGGGCAAGATTGCTCGGATTGATAATCTAGTGGTAACGGCGAACAACGGTCGATTGACCGGCTCGGGCAGTTTGAATACAGAGACCCGAGATGGACTCTTCTCGGTCAATGTGAACGACTTCCCACTGTTTCGACTGAATCGGATTCTGGGTGAGGACTTGCGTATCAACGGGGTGATTGATGGGCAGGCGACTGGGCAGATAAGCAGGGGAGCCTTTACTCAGTTGGAAGCCGAGGGTGAGTTTGATCAAGTTCGCATCAACGATGTTCCTTTCGGAGGGGGACCCTGGAGTCTGAACGCCACCCCAACCGAATGGAGGGGTTCCGGTTCGCTCGGCGACCTAAACCGATTCATCGAGATCGCCGATGCCTCTTACAAAGTTGACGAGAAGACGGTTCAAGCCTCGATCAACGCGCTTGGTGTCCGACTTCAGGATATTGTTCGCGTTGCTCGGCGATCTATTGGGCGTAATGACGATGACCTAACAAGTAGAGTGGAGTTGCCGCCAGCAGTCATCGAGCAGATGGATGGAGCGGCTGGGGCTGTGAACACCTCAATTGATTTGAGTGGCGATCTCAACGATCCGGATCTCAACATCCGGCATTTGTCGGTCGAGAATCTTTCGCTTGCTGGGAATCCCAGCGGAGTTGTAGATCTGACTGCAAAGCGGAACCGCCGTCAATGGACACTAGATCACCTAACATGGAAGGGCGGCCCAGGGGATCTTTCCGTGAGCGGCTCTGTTCAGGAACACGGCGACCTATCCCTTGACGGGGAGATTCGCGGATTGGATGTTGACTGGCTAGCCCAGTTCGCTCCCGTCTTTGGCCGTTTCCAGGGTCAAAGTGACGTCTCCTTCACTGCTTCCGGCAAAACGCGAGAGCCAGATATCAGTGCCAGTTACGCCTATCGTTCCGCGATTGATCCCGAAACTAACAATGCACGCAGGGTGGTTGACTCCGTTTTGAGAGTGAGTCAAGGCCAGATGGCGATTGACGGGACGTACAACTTCGAAGGCTTTTCTGGCACCGTTGAGGGCTCGATACCTTTCCGTTATCCCTTTGAATTCCCTCGAAACGAGCCAATCAATGGTGTCGTGAGACTGCCTCGCCGCAATCTCAACAGTCTCGCTGAGTATGCCCCTGGCCTGAGCGCTACCAGCGATGGTGAGATAGCTGGATTGGTTCAGGTTACCGGTACCTTGGATGATCCGAGCGTCGTGGGTAGCGCCGAACTCAAGGCAAAGTCGATAGGATTCAATGGCCTGCAGACTGGACTCGCTGACGTTCTGGCTTCACTCGATTTCAAGGGAGATTCGGTCACGCTGCAGGCAAACGGAGCGAGCACGGCAGGTGGTACTTTCCGAACTGAAAGTGTTTCCTTGAACCTGGGTGGGATTGACAACATAATCTCTGGGGGCATTGATCGTTTTCTTGACTCAGAACTGCGCGGCTCCGTTATGTTTGACCGGCTTCAGTGGTTACAGCGGAATCCCGAGAAACTACCTACGGGGTTTGAGTTGGATACGAGGCTGGACGGTCGGGTTGACGTTTCTGGAAGCGTACGAAACTTGTTGGTATCGACAGAGCAACCGCTACAAATCTCAGGCACTCGGTTTGTCATGCCAAACTCCTTTGCAGAAGGCAGTAGCACGATATCTGGTGCCTTCGACCCCAAGTTTCGAATTCAAGCCCAGTTTGCTGATCGTGCCAGGTTCCTCACTTCAACCGGCAATTTCGATCTAACGGGTTCTGCAAACATTGGGGGTTCTCTGCTCACACCGGCCATCACCAGCGAGTTATTCGTTGAACGGGGTCAACTTAGACTGCCAAATGCCCGAATCACGCTGGATGATGGTGGAACAATTCAGGCTCAGTACCAAGTTAGCCAGGTTGGCGAAACGCTCATTCGATTGGAGGTCAATCTGCGAGGACGTACGGGGCTGACGGCTCGCGGGTTCGGTGGCAACGTTGAGAGATACGACATTTCCCTTGACATTCGTGGGGATTTGCTCAAGGAGGGTGGGCTGGTTTTGACCGCTCAAAGCAGCCCGCCAGGGCTTTCTCAAGATGAGATTCTCAACCTCTTGGGACAAGGCGAGATCTTGGCGGGGAGACAAAACCAAGGTGCGGTCCGATTCGACAGGCAACTGCAGAATGCACTCACGCAAATTGCTTTACCTGCGCTTCTGGACACCTACACTTCGCAATGGGCCTCACAGTTGGGATTGGATTATTTCGGGTTCGAATACAACCCATTTGAGAACATCTCACTGACTTTGGCAAAGGGGCTTGGCAATGGCTTCACCCTGCAGTATCGACGTCAGTTGCAAGAAACGAACGGGCTCCCGCCGCGGTATGACCTGAGATTGTTCTACCGACCACCCTTCCGCCGGGACCTCTTGGGCCGTTTCTCGTTCAGTGTGGGCCTCGACCAAGACCGACCATGGAAAATCTCGGTCGAGTATGGATTCAGATTCTAGAAACTAAAGAATCTCTAGTTTTCCACCAAAACGCCGACAACATTACCTGGAGGCTGTCGCAATAAGCAGCCGAAATCGCAGGAATAACCAGCCAGCATGAAGAAGCATCACAGCGTCAAGGCAGAACGAACGCTCCCCATCAGCGCAGCAGCGCTGATCACCGGTGTCGAGATTCATACCCTCCGCTACTGGGAGACCGTGTTCTTTCCGGTCTTGAATCCAGTTCGAACTCAAGGTGGTCAGCGGCGCTACCGAAACGAGGACATCCAAACGGTCTTTCAAATCAAACGGCTATTGAGAGACGAGATGTTTAGTCTGGCCGGTGCCAAGCGGTTGCTTGAGAGCCGAATCAGCCTTGATGAGGCGGCATGACCCCGAACATTGGTCAGATTCAAGACTCTATCGAGTCCTTCCGTTTGGAAGAGGCGCATCAACAGATTGAGTCCATCCTTAAGGAAAACCCTTCTGACCCAGACATATTGATTGAACGAGGCATCGCCTTGGCCCTCGGTCAGAAGGAAGTCGAAGCTGTAGGCGTACTGACTTCTCTGCCCGAGCAATTTGAGTCCGTTCGCCAACAGCAGTTGGTGAAACTCCTTTCCGAGCACTTTCATTGTCGAAGTCTTCTGGCTCGAAAACTCGGAGTTGCTGATGCGGTTGGCGAGAAGGCCCTATTGGCACTTGCTCGCTATGATCAAAAGGTCAAGATCGGCATCGCTCTATCTGCATGCCTGATTGTCAAGAATGAAGAGAAGCACCTGGATCGATGCCTATCGAGCCTAAAGGAATTTGTTGACGAGATCGTTGTTGTGGACACTGGTTCCACTGACCGGACGATTGAAATTGCGGAGCAGCACGGCGCGGTTATTGGACATTTCAGTTGGATCGATGACTTTGCTTCAGCCCGAAATGAGAGTCTACGGCTTGCTAAGGGAGACTGGGTGCTTTGGATTGACGCGGACGAAGAGGTCAAACCAGGCAGCCGAAACATGATCCTTGAAGCCTTGATTCGTCCCCACTTTGGGGGCTACTTCATCCCAATTATCAACTTCATGCAGGAGGGTAGCGATGCCAATCGCTATGTTCACACTCCGGTAAGACTCTTCAGAAAGCTGCCAAATACTCGGTTTGAGGGTCGAATCCACGAGCAGGTGATTCCCTCTATTCGTGAGGCTGGATTACCTTGCGCCACCCTCGGTACAGTTGAAATCTACCACTATGGTTACCAGGCTCAGGTGATGTCGGAAAAGGACAAGTTAAACCGCACGATCTCACTGCTTGAGCGAGAAGTTGCGGATCACCCAAACGATGCCTTCCAATGGTTCAATCTCGCGAACGCCTACAGTGTTGGTCGCATGGCTGACAAGGCAAATGAGGCCGCCAGACGAGCCGCCGACCTGATGGATGACGATGCTCCCTTTGGTCCAGTCACTTATCAGATCTTGGCTTCATCCCTGAACTCCTTGGGCCAATGTCAGCGGGCGCTGGATGTCGTCGTTGAAGCAGAGAAACGTGGCTTTGCCGAAATCAATGTCGTTTTCGAGTCTGCCCATGCCCTGTATCGGCTCAAGCGATATGAAGAGGCACTCAGCGTGGCGCGCAAAGTACGATCAATGGATTGGCCCGAGGGGCTAACCGGCGATTACGGAATTAAGACCCATAAAACGCACGTTCTCGAAGGTCAGATTCTGCTGGCAATCGGTTGTGTCGAGGAAGCACAGAACCTGATCGAAACCGCCTTGACGGTGGCTCCAGAGTTTGCTCTCGCGAAGTACGCGATGGGCCAATGTCTTGCACGGCAGAATCGAACAGAAGAGGCAATCCAGTGGTTGAAAGAGGCTGCCAACGAGCAGACCATGCAAATCGCTGCCTCGAAGTCTCTGGCTACCCTCCATCTGGAGTTGGGAGACATTGAACAAGCAGCACGACTATATCACGAGGTTTGGGCGGCCGAGCCCCGCGACATTGAATCGTGGGAGGGCTGGGTCGTTTGCATGGAACGTCTCGGAGGATTTGGCCAAGTTCGGGAAGCGTACGCTCAGTACGAGAAGGTAATGGGTCTTCTCCCGGAACAACATGTCAATCTGGGTCGCAGCTACCTTGAGATTGGAGAGTTTGGAAAGGCTGCCGAGGAATTCGAGCGCGCCGTTCAGAAGAACCCAGCCTATGCAAACGCATACTTCAACCTCGGGGACCTTCTTTACCTTCTCGGTCGATTTCAAGATGCTGCGGGAATGTTCGAGCGCGGGCTCAAAGTTGAACCGCAACACGCACCAGGTTGGTTCGTCCTTGGAAACTGCTTCGCGCAGTTGGGATCGCTAGATGGTGCGGAGTTTGCGTATAGACAAGCCCTGGCGATTGAGCCAGACTATGCCGAAGCACAACACAATCTGGAGTGTATTGCCAGCGCGGCCTAAGGTCATTTGGTTGCTAAAATGCGGTCTTCGGTAGTTCGTGCCCGCACCATACGCACCTGATACGGCTTCGCGTCACCAACTTCCTTTGGCAATTCGGGCATGTTGCGGCAACCCCTTTGAACTTTCCATCTCGTACGCCGTCGCTGGCATCGATCTCTTCGATCATCGCAACGAGTTCTGCGTCCGTGAGATCGAATCTGGTCTTCAAGAGCTTCCACATAGCCATACAG
>CALMEF010000270.1 GCA_937862825.1 uncultured Armatimonadota bacterium | reverse complement strand
CTGGGTATCGTCAGCCTGATGCCCGATGCGCCACCTGCCGAGATGAGCGATTTGGCTCGGACGATACTCAGCGTTCTGTCAGTCAATCCTACTCCAACGGATTTGATCATTGAGCAAACGGGCTTGTCATCTTCGGAACTCCTTGCTGAACTCACCATGATGGAACTGGAGGGACATGTGATTCGAGATAGAACGGGGTACGCGCTCAAGCCATGATTGCCCAGACGTTTGGCCCAAATGGCTTTGGAACCTATCGGGTTGAGTTCGGCCGGGGTGAAGTTACGTTATCACCGGTAGAGCGTCCTTTCGAGGTCACCCTTGTTCCGGGTTTTGTCGACATTCACATCCATGGTGCCTTCGGAATTGACTTCATGGAGTGTTCGGCAAGTGAGATGGACGTCCTCGCAGGTCGGCTGGAGGCGTGTGGCTACGAGACTTTCCTTCCGACGACGGTGACAGCGTCGTCGGAAGAAGTTCAGTCGGCATTGAAGAAGTTGCGAGCGAACACTGACTTTCACCTGGAGGGTCCCTTTATCAGTCCCGCATTCCCGGGTGCGCAACCGCCCGAGTGCATCATCGATGCTCCTCTTGGGCCATCCTAGTGGGACACCATACTTAGTGATCCTAGACTCAAAGTGATCACCCTGGCGCCCGAGGTCCCTCATGCTTTGGAGTTGATCGCACGGCTAACCGAACGGGGTGTCGTGGTTAGCATGGGCCATACCAACGCCACGTATGATGAAGCGCGCTTCGGGTTCGAGTTTGGTGCACGGCATACGACCCACACCTTCAACGCAATGAGACCCCTGCATCACCGCGAGGCAGGGGTGCTTGGTTATGCCCTCCAGCAGGATGCCATGGCATGCGAGATCATCTATGATCGGAAGCATGTTTCGCGTCAAGCGGCTTCCTTGCTCCTGAAGGTCAAGCCCGAGGACAAGGTGATTGCGGTAAGTGACTCTACCAAAGCAACGGGATTACCTGCTGGCCAAGAGATCATGATGTGGGGGCACAAGTGTGTTACAGGGAGAGATGAGGTTCGGCTCGCATCGAATGGCGCGTTGGCCGGCTCTGCGATAACTCTGCTGGAATCCTTCAAGTACCTGGCGGAGGACTTTGGCGTAGAGACAGCGATCCGCTGTTGTTCGATCAACCCGCGGAAGGCACTGAGGATGTCTGGACCCCCAAGAGTTTATGCCGTGTTTGATAAAGACCTTCGACTGGTCGAGGTGCGACGGATCGCCGATAATCCGTAATCGGAGACTAGAATATGGCGATGCCCCATGGATTGGAGCAAAATGAAGACCCACGAGATTTGGCCGAGTCCTGGTTGGCTCGGTTCGCTCCGTTACTTCTTGAAGATCCGGCTCGGAGTCAGAATGAACTTGAAAGCCAGTTAAGGCTGATTGGTGAACTACGGAACTCGGCACCGGAGTTGCGGAGCAGGCTTCTGAATACCACTGGCGCGGATTTGCTTACAACAATTGACCGGGCGTCGGCACAACTTGAGTCATTGGAAGATGATTTGCGGCTTCGCTTAGGAAAAGTCGCGCCCGGTCACCCGGAAAGCCGTCCAGATCTTGAGAAGTTGAACGAAAGGCTTGCTGAGCGAATGGCAAAGCAGGAACTCGGACTTCCGACCGCGAACGAATCCCGCCTAGACCTCAAACTCTCGAGCGGAAGCATCGCTGCCGCCGGATTTACCGGCCTGTTTGGTCTCGGATGGACCGCGTTTACAACCGTTCACTGCATCTTTATGATCGGCGGTATGTGGAAAGCCTTTGGCCCCATTGCGCTGGCACTTTTGCTCTTTTACTCCATCTTCTTCGCAGTGGGCTTTGCAATGCTCGGTGCCGCGTTCAGCGCACTTTGGTCGGAAAGCGTCGCATTGGAGGGTGAGGAGTTCGTGATTCGGCGGACACTCGGGCCTTGGGTACGGGAGAAGCGCCATATCCTGGGACCCGAGTCAGTTGCCAGCCTGGAAGATGATGCTTCCGGATTCCGCTCAAACAACTCGCGATCACGGCGTGTGGTTTCCGTTCTTGATGCGAACGGAAACGCGATCACCTTTGGGTCAAATGCCAACGAAGTTCACCGCCAGATGGCGGTTGAGAAGATCAACGAATACCTTCGCGCCCACCGATAGCAGTCCACAACTGCTCGAATCGTTGGATGAGGGATTCGATTGCGTCGAAGCCTCCCTTCCAGAAGTTCGGATCGCGCATATTCACTCCTACCGTCTCCATCAACTCGAACGGGTTTCGTGAACCTCCCAATCTCAAAAGTGCCTCGTACTTGTCGGCAAAGGCAGGGCCCTCTTGTTTGGCTTTCTGATAAAGTGAGAGGACAAGAAGTTCGCCAAACGAATACGCATACACATAGAACGGCACCATCATGAAGTGGCTGACATAAGACCACCAGCACCGATGTTGCTCGCCCAAAGTGAGGGAGTCTCCAAACATGGATTGGATCTCCTCTTGCCAGACTTCGCCGAATCGCTCAGGGGAAAGTTCTCCTTCCTCACGTCGAATCTGATGGGCACGCTGCTCAAACCGAAACATGGCCGCCTGTCGGTAAACCGTGGCAAAGGTTGTCTCGATCTTGTCCGCGTAAAGCGCGAGTTGGTCTTTTTCGCTTGCCCCAGCGACGAGTTTGTCAAATACAAGCATCTCGCCAAAAGTGGACGCAAGTTCCGCGAGCGGTAACGTTCCATGAAAGTTGAAGTACGACTGGTCCCGACTGAGCGAAGCATGCACACCGTGGCCCAGTTCATGGGCAAGGGTCCCCACGTTATCCATCTTGTTTAGGTAACTCATGAACACGACAGGGTGGGTGTCGGGTGTGATGTACGAGCAGAACGCCCCCCCGGTTTTGCCTTGCCGAGGTTCCGCGTCAATCCAGTTCTTGTCGAAGAACTCTTTCGCGCGGCTTTCAAGAGTCGCCGAAAACTCACCAAAGGCATTTAAGATCAGGTCCTTGGCTTCGTCAAAGGTAACCGTCTCCTCCGCCTCAAAGAGGGGTGCATACCGATCAATGTGTGTGAGCTCGTCAAGGCCAAGGATCTCGCGCTTGATTCGGTAATAACGTGCCACCAGATCACCGCGATCACGACACATGTTGACGACGATGTCCACCGTCTCCTTATCAAGTTCATTAGCCAAGTGTCGGCTATGTTCTGGCGTGGGATAGCGACGCAGCCTGTCTTCCACCTTCTTGTCTTGAATCAGATTGTTGTACGTAAAGGCGAGCGTTCGTTCCATGTCCTTGAGCCCAGCAGTCAGCGAGTCCGCTGCCGCCTGTCGGACGTCGCGATTGGCGTGGCGCAAGAGGTTTAGAACTTCTTGCTCTGTTGCTTCCTTCGGCTCTTCACCAGGCAGATGTAACGTGTACTCGTGGTTTGCGGTGACCTCGTCAAACAGTCGCTGAAAAGCACGTGCACCGGTGTTGGCGAGTTCCTCCATGATGATTTCTTCAGCCTCGCTGAGCCGATGCTGCGAGTAGGCCCGATTAACCTGGATGTAGTGGCGGTAAGGTGCGCTGACAGGGTCCTCAAGAACCTGATCGATCCACTGCTGAGGTGCTGCCTGAAGTTCCAGTTCAAAAAACATCAACTTGATGTTCAGTTCAGACGAGCGTTCCATCTGCTTCTGCAGGAAGGCGCCAATCTCGGGGCTGCTGGCATCACATGCGAACAGAAGGTTGGCGTAGGTGGCAGGTTTCGCGGCTTCTTGAACCAGTGCCTCCAACTCCCGAATGGCACTGATGAGCTCTGGGGTAGATAATTTCGCGACACGACCCCGGTAGGACTCGAAGCCTGAAGCCTTTTCAAACACCGCAATCCAGGCTTCGGTGATCTTGGGATCATCTATTCCAGAGAACAGGTCAGAGAGGTCCCAACGTACGTTGGGGGGCGCAAGTTCAGTTGAGGGCATTCCCAGATTATGGCTAGAAAGCCATGCCTTCGTAGTCCCTAATGAGGCCAACGACCTTACCAATCACCCTTGCCTGCTCGGTTTGGATTGGGATTGGCTCGTAGGCGGGGTTGGAGGGCATGAGCGTGACTCCAGACTTGCTGAAGTTGATTCGCTTGACCGTTGCCTCCTCCTCAATAAGAACGGCCACCAAGTCGCCGTGACTCGCTGTCTGTTGCGGCTTCACAACGACAAGGTCGCGAGGCATTATCCCTTCGCCTGACATGGAATCACCACGAACTCGAAGCAGAAAAGCCCGCTCGATGTTCCGAACCATCTCAGCAGGCACCGGGATGAGTTCTTCGACGTTCTCCTCAGCGTAGATAGGAACACCAGCCGCAATCGTGCCAACAAGCGGCAACATGGCGACCCGATTTGAGGATTGGTACTGCGGGTGGACAACCTTGATAGAACGCGGTGTATTGGTTCTCGAGATGAACCCCTTACGTTCAAGAGCGTCTAGGTGTACGGTGACACCTCGCAAAGATCCGATGTCAAAATGTTTACCGATTTCTCGTATCGAGGGTGGATAGCCTTCGTTCTGAATGTAGTCGAGGACGAACTGAAGAATTGCCTCTTGTCGATCGGTTAAGCCCTTCGCCATTTTTTCAACACCTCACCATGTGTAGACGAAGTATACGTGCTTTTTGTCTACATGTCAAGGTTTGACTGCCAATTCTTCCAGTCCTCTCGGAAAATCTCATAAAGTTCAAGAGTCTTGTCAAAATACTGGTCAGTTAGGCCAACCCTGCGCATTCCAGCAGACTCCATAACTTTCAGGCTCCTGACATTGTCCGGAAACGCAACGGCGACGACTCTCTCGAGGCCGACCGTCTCAAACGCTTGGCGGATGCAGGCTCGGCCAATTTCCTTACCATAACCCATGCCCCACCAACTGGAGGCAAGGTGCCATCCCACTTCGATCTCTCCTTGAGGTTCAACTCCAACGGAGTAGTTGATTGACTTGATGATCCCACCACCGATGATCTCGCCTGACGACTTCTCAAAGGCTGCGTAGGCGCCCTTGCCGACTGGGTAATCGTCAACATAACGCTCCGCCATGAGTTCAATCCGTTCCCGCATGACCTCGATGCTCTCAACAGGCGTTCCTGCCAACCATCGGGCGACCTCGGGATCGCCAAAGATACGGAACGCTCCTTCAACGTAATCGACCTTCCATGGGCGGAAGATCAGCCGCTCCGACTCGAACATCACTTGATTGTAACGCAACCCAAACCGGGCAGGTGCCGTCTGTTACAATTGCGGGGACGAGTCAACACCGAATGACGGACTACATTCACATTTATCATCGTGGGTCAAACCCGTCTGAGAAGCGAACGATTTTGGTTTGTCATGGGACTGGCGGCGACGAGCACAGTTTGGTTCCATTCGCCGAGAGCCTCCTCCCAGGTGCCTCCATTCTCAGTCCAAGGGGCAATGTGCTTGAAGGAACGCTACCGAGGTTCTTCCGGCGGTTGGCTGAGGGTGTCTTTGATCAAGAGGACTTGGTTTTGAGGGCTGGCCAATTGGCTACGTTCGTGGCAGACTCGGCGAAGACATACGGATTCGATCCCACCAAGGTGATCGGCTTCGGCTATAGCAACGGCGCGAACATTCTTCATACGTCACTCATGCTGCATCCCGAAATCGCCTCGACCCTTGTTCTTCTCAGGGCGATGCCGACCTTGCCGGATCGAGGTGGTCAAGCTGAATCGGACTCGAAACCGGTGCCCCGATTGAACGGCAAGAGGGTCCTGCTTTCCCAAGGCGACGCCGATCCTATTGT
>CALMEF010000269.1 GCA_937862825.1 uncultured Armatimonadota bacterium | reverse complement strand
AGCAACGATTACTGCTCCAATGGCTGAGGCGGCAAAACTGATGGCGAAATATCGATTCATACGTGGTCTCCCGGCAAGGCCGCAGTTTAGAGGAAATCTTTGCTGGATTGCAAGGAGAAATGCCAAACTTACGCCTAACGATGCTTCGGATATCCGGCACCTTCCTTGACGAAATCACCCACGATATTCCTTCCCAAAACTGGATGGAAGAAGACTGGCGACGGGAGTTCAGCCTTTACAATCAGATTGGTATTGACACGGTGATCATCATTCGGGCTGGCTGGAAGAACAAGTGCATCTTTCCCGCCAAGTCGATTCCTGACCTCCTCCCGGTTTATGAAGATGTCGGCGAGATGTTTTATTCGCTTGCTGACGAACACAACCTCAAGGTCTTTTTTGGCACCTACGATAGCGGTTGGCATTGGATGCGACGGACGTGGTGGAAAGAGGTTGAAGTCAACAAGGCGTTCCTCGAGGAGGCTTATGAACGGTACGGTCATCACCCCTCATTCGCGGGATGGTATCTGTCACACGAGACCGGGCGTAATGATGCTCACATCATCGAGCTCTTCAACGGTATTGGCGGGATTTGTAAGGGTTTACGTGATGTGCCTGTACTAATCTCTCCATATCCGCAAGGGGCGAAGCAACTTGGCGAGAACGCGCTGACCCTCGATGAGAGTTTCGATCATTGGGGGCGGATCTTCGATGAAACGCGTGGAGCTTTCGATATTTGCGCGTTTCAGGATGGGCAGGTTCACTACCAGGAGTTGCCGACGTTTATTCAAGGCATCGGAGAACTGGGCAAGAAGTATGGGGTGACTATTTGGTCCAACCTCGAGACATTTGACCGGGATATGCCGATCAAGTTTCCCCCGGCGGATTGGCGGTATTTGCGGTTCAAGATGGAGGCGGCTTCGAGTGTTGCTGAGAAGATCATCACCTTTGAGTTTCCGCACTTCATGTCTCCGAATTCTTGCTATCCAGCGGCCCACAACTTGTTCCGGCGGTACCAGCGGCACTTCGGTCTTGCATAATTCCTGCTATGCCATTTGATCGAGACCACGCTTGGGCTTTGGTTTGCGAGTACATCCAGAGCGATTCGCTGCGACGACATTGCTTGGGGGTCGAAACCGCTATGCGGTGGTATGCCAACCACCTGGGCGAAAATGAGGACGCTTGGGGTCTCGTGGGCTTACTCCACGACTTTGATTACGAGCGATTTCCCGACGCTCATCCCGAGACGGGAATGGGGATTTTGAAGGAGCAGGGTTGGAGTGATGAACTGATTCGGGCGATCGGTTCCCACAACTCACGATTGGGGATAAGCCGGGACTCGCGAATGGAGAAGTACCTGTTCGCTGTGGATGAGTTGACCGGGTTTATCACCGCGGTTACGTATGTGCGACCGTCTCGTGATGTGGCCGACGTTGAACCCAAGAGCGTGCTGAAGAAGTTGAAGGACAAGTCGTTTGCCGCTGCGGTAAGCCGGGAGGAGATTCACGAGGGCGCCGAGGATATTGGCTTGTCCTTGGAGGAACACATTGCCAATATGCTCTCGGCGTTTCGAGCGAATCCGTCGTTGATTGGTTAGGCGTTTGCCGCTTCGGGCAGCGGGATTTGACTGCCGTAGGCCTCGAGCCACTGCCGGAAGGAAAGCAGACCGGGGTTTAGGCGACGAGACACATCGACACTACGTGCTCCCACGAAGGAATCGTTGAAGTCTCTCTTGAACTGGAACATGTTGCCGAGGTCGTCCGCGCCAGGGAAGCCAAGAGCCCTGAATGCTTCGGGCGAGATCGGATAGAAGCCAATTGGGGTGCCGAGGGACTCAGACATGGCCGACGCCATTTGTGCGCCAGTGAGGTGATCGCCGGCGATTCCCACGGTCCTTCCGACATGGTCTGTGCCTTCCTTGAACACGCCATACGCGCAAGCGCCGATGTCCTTCGCGGCGATTCCAGGTAGCGGCTTATCGTCCATCGGGAAAGCAATCATGAGGTTGCCATCTGGGCCAGGCTGAGGACCCATGCCGAAATGGATGAAGTTGTCCCAATAGAAGGAGGTCAGCAAGAACGTGGTTGGCACGCCCAGTTCCTTGAAGAACTGATCAGATTCGCCCTTTGCATCGAAGTGGGGAACTTTGTACTTCTCCATGAGGGTGGGCATCTGGTTGCTTTCGAGAGGCAGGAACTTGCGGGTGTCTTCCAGCGTCGACCAGACAAAATGTTGGACGCCTGCAGCCTTGGCCGCCTTGGCGAGGTTTTCGGCTTGAGTGATTTCAAGTTCTGGCTTGAAATGCTCCCAGAAGTTGGTGACTCCGAAAACGCCGTAGGCGCCTGCGAAGGCTGACTCGAGGCTGGTCAAATCGTCCATCGTTGCTGCGACCACTTCGGCACCCTTGGCGATGAGGGCTTGGGCTTTCTCTGAGTTCGCATCTCGCGTGATAGCTCGAACTCGGTACGGTGAGTTCGGGTCGTCCAGAATGGCTTTGACGAGTCCGCCACCTTGAGCGCCAGTAGATCCGACAACGGCAATGATCTTCTTATCTTCCATGTTCATGGGAATATACGTGGCTTTTCGTCCTCTCGTTTGGTGGCCGGCCCTTGCCAGGGTGGGCTTAACCCTGGTATAATCTTGTCTGTTCCGCGGGATGGAGCAGTCTGGTAGCTCGTCGGGCTCATAACCCGGAGGTCGTAGGTTCAAATCCTACTCCCGCACCCAATCTTTGAAGCCGCCGAGAGGCGGCTTTTTTTCATTTCTAACTCTGATCCACGCTCACCAAGGTATTCTCAACCTAGGCATGCCAAAGCGCGTTGAGACCATCATCTTGCACGACTCTTCCACGCCGGTTATTGGCGATACCCAGAAGGGTGGAAACGTCGTCATAACTTCGCTCGACTTCTTGTTGAACCAGGCGCGAGCCAACTCGCTGTGGCCGTTGACGTTTGGCCTCGCCTGTTGCGCGATTGAGATGATGAGCACGGTTGCCTCCCGGTTTGACCTTGCCCGATTTGGTTCGGAGGCGTTCCGAGCCACTCCGCGGCAGGCGGACGTTATGATCATCGCTGGTCGCCTGAGTAAGAAGATGGCGCCAGTGCTTCGCCAGATTTATGATCAAATGCCCGAGCCCAAGTGGGTGATCAGCATGGGTGCGTGCGCGTCTTCGGGTGGGGTTTACAACAACTACGCGATTGTTCAGGGTGCTGACCAGGTTGTTCCGGTTGACGTTTATGTACCCGGTTGCCCTCCATCTCCCGATGCGCTGATTTACGGCGTCATGAAACTTCAAGAGAAGGTTAAGCGACGACGGTTCAACGAGATCATTGAGTTGACGCCTCGTACGATTGAAGAGGTGACCGTATGAGCGTTAACCTGTTCAAGGATGTCGCGAAGCCGATCATGGCTGGTTTTGGGATTACGCGGCGACGTCTTCAGCAACGAACATCAAAGTACAAGGACGTAACCGTTCAATACCCGGAGCAACGCCGTGAGCAGTATCCTCGCACTCGATGGAAACACGCTCTTAAGCGCTACGACTCGGGGCTCGAAAAGTGCATTGGCTGTTCGCTTTGCGCAGGCGCGTGCCCGGCACGTTGCATCTACGTTGAGGCCGCCGAGAACACGGACGGCGAACGGTACTCCGCAGGTGAACGGTATGCCGTTCGCTACGAGATCAACATGATTCGCTGCATCTTCTGCGGCTATTGTCAGGACGCGTGCCCAACTGGCGCGATCGTTTTGGAGAAGGACTTCGAATTGGCGAATTATAAGCGGGAGAGTTTCATCTATACCAAGGAAATGCTCCTTGACCCGATGCCGAAGTAATCACCCGTGGCACGACTCGAAACCCTGATTGACGAGGCGAGGCTCAGCGCCCGTATTACGGAACTGGCCAACCAGATCATGCTGGATACCGAAGGGGACGAGTTACTTGTTGTCGGCGTCTTAAAGGGCTCATTCTTGTTTTTGGCTGACCTGGTCCGGCACCTGGGGCCAAATGTTGAGGTTGATTTCGTTCAAGTCAGCAGTTACGGAACCGAGAAGAGCACGACTGGCGTTGTACAGATACGGAAAGACCTTGATACCAATATAGAGGGTCGAGACGTCTTAATCGTGGAGGACATCGTCGATACGGGAATCACCCTATCGCATCTTCGTGAACTGCTTGGCGTAAGGAAGCCGAAGTCGCTTCGTGTGGCCTCACTCCTCTCCAAGCCCGAGGCTCGGCGATTGGAGACTCCTGTCGAATATGTTGGATTCGAGATTCCGAATGAGTTTGTGGTAGGATATGGTTTAGATTACGCGGAGCGATACCGCAATCTCCCCTACATCGCGATCCTTCGCGAATCGTAGTTTCCCTTTATTTTCTGGATTCTTAAATCCATTTTGCACACGTAAACTCTATGCAGCATCAATTCAGACCTCGAAAAGGCGACGGACGCCAAGGCGACGGACGTCAGGGTGGCGGTCGTCGCGGACGCGGCGCCCAAGGGCTTCCCAAAGTCGATAACCAAGCCGATCTCGAACAACTTCCAGCCGTTGAGTTCAACACGTTTGATCAAATGACTCCGGCGGAACTCGCCAAAGCAGCGAAGAAGGCGAAGATCAGCATCGACCAGGATCGTGTTTTGGTCATTGAGCAACTTCTCACCGAGGCCAATCCGGATTCACTTTATGGTCGCGGAATCTTGGAGATTCTCAACGATGGTTGGGGATTCTTGCGCCGCGAGAACTACCTCCCGTCACCCCAAGACATCTATGTTTCGCAGACGCAGGTCAAGCGATTTGGCTTGAGATCGGGTGATACGGTTTTCGGTTTGGTTCGTGCCCCCAAGGAGGGCGAGAAGTATCACGGCATGCTACGGGTTGAGAGTGTCAACGGGTTTGGCACTGGTTCGCCCGAGATGCTGAATCGAAAGAACTTCGATGAGTTGACCCCGCTGCATCCCGATGAGCGAATCATCCTTGAGACGCACCCCGAGAATATTGTTGCTCGCGTGATTGACCTGATTTCTCCGACCGGAAAGGGCCAACGAAGCCTGATCGTTTCGCCTCCCAAGGCCGGTAAGACGACGATTCTCAAGACAATTGCCAACTCAATCAGCGCGAATCATCCCGAGTGCTATCTCATGGTTCTGCTCGTTGATGAACGACCTG
>CALMEF010000268.1 GCA_937862825.1 uncultured Armatimonadota bacterium | reverse complement strand
CACGAAACCACGCGACACTGGGACAAGTTCTTGCGATTCGCACCCTAACACTTGGCATGACGGTCGGCCCATCATTTAATCCATGCTCTCCCTCGCGCTCTTGGCATCAACCGTCCCGATGAAGATTCTCTTCTTGGGAAACAGTCATACAACAACCTACAACGTCGCTGGCATGACGGTTGAATTGCTCAGGAGCGCGGGTGCTCAAGTTGAGACACATGCCGTGCAAGGTGCTCCGTTCCTGAACGACTTTGCAGGCGACGCCCGCCTCCTGGCGTCGCTTCGCAAGGGACAGTGGAACGTCGCGGTTTTGCAGGCCGCAAAACTGAGCAGTTCCCATCGCTACATTTACTCGCAGGAAGATGGCCTAAAAGTCGCCGATGCCGCGAATACGGGCGGTGCGAAGACGTACTTTTTTGCGGAATGGCCGCGTCGAGGCTGGAACGAATCGAACTACATTTTTGGCATTTATGCTGGGATGGCCAAAGAAGTTAAGGCCGAGATCATTCCTGTATGTGATGCCTGGGATTGGATGCGGGGCAACTTCCCGCACCTCGATCTCTGGGCCGCGGACGGCAATCACAGTAACCTGAACGGCGCCTATCTAGCCTCGATGACCCTTGCTCGGCATATTCACGGACCCGATTTCGATCCCACTTGGATTGCCTCGGGACTTAGCAAAGCCTACGCCAAGGAATGCTTGCGAGCGGCAGAAGCAAGTACCCGGTCGCGCTAAGTTTTCCACCGAGCGGCGTGCCACAATTGGGGAGTGCCGGCCATTGATCTCAACGCCCTAAACCCCGAACAAAGGGAGGCCGTTGAGCACGATGGCGGCCCCCTATTGGTTTTCGCCGGTGCCGGGTCTGGGAAGACACGAGTGGTCACTTATCGCATCGCTCGACTCATTGACATGGGTGTGCCGCCGCAGCGCATCCTCGCGGTTACCTTTACGAACAAGGCCGCCCGTGAAATGCGGGAAAGGATTGAGACTGTGGCTGGGGGTGCCGCCCGAGGCCTTTGGATGGGGACGTTCCATTCGCTGTGCGCTAAGTTTCTTCGTATTGATGGACGCTCAATCGGTATTGACAACTCGTTCGTGATCTACGACGATGCCGACCAGTTGAGCCTGATTCGCGAGATCCTCAAGGCAAAGGACATTGACGACAAATCAATCCAGCCGCGAGGGTTGTTGACCGAGATTAGCGGTGCAAAGGAGAAACTACTCTCACCAGAGAAGTACGCGGACCGGGCAACTGGCTTCTTTGAGCGGATCGCTGCCGAAGTTTACAAATCCTACAACGGCCTGCTCAAAAAGGCCAATGCGCTTGATTTCGATGATCTGCTCTACTACATGGTGCGGCTATTGGAGGAGCGGGAGGACGTCCGCGAGAAGTATCAGGAGCGTTTTCTGCAGGTTTTAGTTGACGAATACCAAGACGTCAACTTCGCGCAGTATCAGATCGTCAACCTGATCTCTGCCAAGCATCGAAACTTGATGGTGGTGGGCGATGACGACCAGTCAATCTATGCTTGGCGCGGTGCCGACGTGTCGCTTATCCTGCGCTTTGAGAAGGACCACCGAGATGCTCGAACGGTCAAGTTGCAGCAGAACTACCGATCAACGCAAACGATCTTGAAGGCCGCGCACGAGGTGATCAAGCACAACCGCGGCCGTGCCGACAAGGAGATGTGGACGGAGAATCAGAACGGCACGCGCATCACCTTGCGAATGCATGGGACCGAACAGGATGAGGCCATGGCGGTTGTTTAGTCGGTGGTAGCCGACGTTCAATCGGGTCGGCGCAAGTACAAAGACTTCGCCGTACTCTATCGAACCAATGCTCAGAGCCGCGTCTTAGAAGAAGCATTCATCATGATGCGGGTGCCGCATATGCTGATCGGAGGGCAGCGGTTCTATGAGCGCAAGGAGATTAAGGACATGCTGTCCTACCTGAGACTGGTGCTTAATCCACAGGATGATGTTTCCATTCGAAGGGTACTAAATGTACCAACAAGGGGTATTGGCAATACAACCTTGGGAAATCTTGATTCATGGGCGCGGGAGCGAGGACTTTCGTTACTGTATGCCCTTCGGGACCAGGAACTGCAGGCGGGGATGCAGAAGAAGACGGCATCGGCCATCCGAGGGTTCTTGGGGCTTATCGATGAGGCCCAAACCGTTGCGGAGAAAGGGTCAGTAGCGGAAACCTTGAAGTTCATGTTGAATCAGTCGGGATACATGGAGGCTTTGCGACAGGAGCGTTCCGAGGAGTCGATTGGCCGGTTGGAGAATCTCCAAGAGTTGCTCAACGTGACGATGGAATACGATGCTACTTCGGAGGATCCCTCGCTCTTCGGTTTCTTGGAGAGTGTTGCGTTGGTTGCCGATACGGATGGCTTAGATAACGGAGGAAATGCGGTCACTTTGATGACTCTCCACAGTGCCAAGGGGCTCGAGTTCCCGGTCGTCTATCTGGTGGGCCTGGAGGAGGGTGTCTTTCCTCACTCTCGCTCGCTGGGATCGGACAGTGAATTGGAGGAAGAGCGGCGACTATGTTACGTGGGCATGACCAGAGCCATGGAAGAGTTGCATCTGAAGCATGCTCATCGGCGATCCCTCTATGGAACGCCGAACTTTAACAAGCGGTCAAGGTTTCTCGATGACATTCCCGAGGAGTTTCTGGACGTTTCGGGTTACGACCACGTGGCTCCAATCCGATCGGTATACCAAGAGCGGTCTGGACGGTACACAATTGCGCCACCACGAGCAGCAGCCGTCGTTCAGTCCGAGGGTAGTCGTCCGCTGAAGTCTCCAGAATGGAAGCCTCCTTTCCAGGTGGGCGAACGCGTTCGGCATACGAAGTTTGGGATTGGAGTGGTCGTTGCTTGCAACCCGTTGAAGGGTGATAGCGAGGTCACTGTTGCCTTCCCTGGAGTCACTGGGGTCAAAAAACTGCTTCAGAGTTTTGCAAAATTGGAGCAGGTGGGCTAAATGGCCACTTACAAGATTCTGTTCCTTGGCGACATCGTTGGCAAGCCAGGGCGCGAAGCAGTTGCCAAGGGTCTGCCCAAGTTGGTTAATGACCACCGACCTGAGTTTGTGCTCGTCAATGGTGAGAACTCAGCGGCGGGTCTTGGCATCACTCCTGCCATCGCCGATGAGTTGTTTGGCTTGGGCGTTGATGGGATCACGTTGGGCAACCACGCTTTCAACAAGAAGGAGATTTATTCCTACTTGGACACTGGAAAGATGATTGTTCGGCCTGGGAACCTTCCCTCAACGGGAGTACCTGGACGCGGCGCAATGACCATCGAAAAGCATGGGATTCGGCTGCTTGTGCTGAACCTGTGTGGACGGGTTTATATGGAATCCTACGATGACCCTTTTGCCGAGGTCAATCAGATTTTGGAGAAGGCCGACACTCCCCATATCTTTCTCGACTTTCATGCTGAGGCGACCAGCGAGAAGATTGCCATGGGATATCACTGTGAGGGTAGGGTCAGCGCAGTTGTCGGTACCCATACCCATGTGACCACTGCCGACGAACGGGTTTTGCCTGGGGGAACGGCTGTGATAACGGACGTGGGGATGACGGGGCCGGTGAATTCTGTGCTCGGAATGCGAAAAGATATCATTCTCGGACGATTTCGCACGCAAATGCCGGCAAGATTTGAGGTTGCGGATGAAAGCGGTGTAATCTCTGGGGTAGTCATAAACGTCGAAACTAGTACAGGCCGCGCTGTGGGCATCCAACGCGTACAGTGGGGCGAATAGAGGTCCGAAACATCATGAACAGAATTTGGTCAACCATCAGCGTGCTGGCTCTTGCAGCGGTGTCCTTTGCTCAGACGTCGGTTTTCAACCCGGCCCGTAGCGTTAAGGACCAGAACATTACCTTGCGAGGCTGGGGAAGCGGCACAATCGCCGAGACCGACGAGGTTTCCTATGAGGGTGCTTTCTCGGTCCGAGTTTCGACGCGCAATCTCTTCCAAGGCGGCTTGATGTCCTTGGGCTCTCCGGTTGACTGGGCAGCAGCCTTTGGCGATGACTCCAACATGCTTCGCCTCGCCTTCCGTGTCGCCGATGGGCCGATGACTCTTGGTGGTGGTGGAGGCGGCGGGGCTGGTCTCAAAGGCGGTGGCGGCGGTGGTCGACCAGGTAGCCCCGATGGCGACACGGGTGGACAACTCGGTGGCGGTGGCGGACGAAATCCTGGTTCCGGTGGCGGAGCGGCTGGCGGAGGTCAAATGACGCAAACCGCAGCACCTCTGAAGAGAATCCGAGTGATTATGACGACGACTGACGGCATGAAGAGTGAAGCCTACATTCCTGTTGCCAACGCCAGCGCTGACAGTCGCGGCTGGCAAAGCGTTGCGATTCCGCTCAAGCGCATTGACGGTTTTGCAAAGACGAACAAGATTATCAAAGAACTTGGCTTCTCCGGTGACGCTACCACGACGTTTTATGTCGGCGACATGCGAGTGGTCAGCGATCAAACCCCGATTAGCGGTGAGATCAAGACCGGCAACCTGAACTTGGCACTGAACGACGAAGTTGAGTTTCGAGGCTCGGGCTTTGGTGGTTCCAGCGTTCTGAAGTTCACCTGGGACTTTGACGACAAGGATGGCATTCAAGAGGATGCAGAGGGCGTGGTGGTCAAGCGAAAGTTCCGAAAGGCGGGAACTTACAAGGTCACTTTGACGGTTTCGGACATGTACGGCCTCAAGAAGTCCGCCTCAAGTTCAATCAACGTTGTCGTCAATCCTTAGATTGAGACTCGCTGGTGGAGAGTGGCCCAGGAGGTTGGCTCTCGCATGAACTTGGTCTTTTTCGGCACGGCGCGATTTGCCGTGCCGACTCTGCGTCGGCTTGCCAAAAGTGTCTCCTTAGTCGTCACTCAGCCTGACCGTCCCACTGGGAGAGGCATGAAACTCCAAGCGTCTCCGATTAAACTTGCGGCTGAGGAAATTGGGCTACCAGTCGTCACTCCAGAAAGAGCCCGTGCCCCCGAGTTTGTCGCGCACATCGCCAGCCTGGACGCGGACGCTCTCGTTGTTGCGGCCTACGGACAGATTCTTTCGCAGGCGTTGCTTGACAGTGCAAAGCACGGCGGAATCAACCTTCACGGTTCGCTGTTGCCGAAGTATCGGGGTGCAGCGCCAATTCAACGTGCGATCCTCGACGGGGAATCTGAGACTGGCGTTACGCTCATGCAGATGGACAAAGGCATGGATACTGGCGACATGATCGCCATCGAGAAGGTACCCATTGGCCCCGACGACACCTACGGAGAATTGGAGGTCTTACTCGGCGAACTCGGGGCCGAAATGGCGGAACGATGGATGCCTCGCATTTGCCTCGGCGATTACACCCGGACACCTCAGAACCACGATGTTGCCACGCTTGCGCCAAAGGTTGACAAGGAGGAAGCGGAGTTGCGATTTGACCGTGATGCCTTTGGGGAGTATCGACGGTTCCGAGCGTTCACGCCGTCACCTGGGGCTTGGATCCTGACGTCACTGGGGAAAATCCGTCTCTCTGAATGTCGCCTATCGGATCGCAAAGGGTTACCCGGTGAAGTCCTTGAAACGCGCCGTTCCTTGACGATTGGTTTCTCGGACGGCGCTCTAGAGTTCCTCGCGATACAGCCGGAAGGAAAGAAGCGGATGGCGGGAAGTGACTTTGCCAATGGTGCCCGTTTGCACCCCGGTCGAAGTGTCTTGCCGCATTCAGGCTGATCAAGTTACCAGCCTTGTTTGAGATGCATCATCTCTTCGAAGAGCCTGACTTCGCCTGGCGTAGGAAGAAGTAAGGAGATCCTCATGAAACTTCAAAGGACTGTGCAACGCCTCGGAAGGTTTGTTGTGTTGGGGGCGTTACTTGCCACGGTTTGCTGGTCCTTCTCGCTCGGTTTGCAGAATCGGGAAGAAACTGCCATCAAATGGATTGCTCGAACTTTGAATCGGCTGGGCGAGCCTGCCTTGGCCAATCGGCTTTGGACCGACTTTCGAAAAGGTCGTATTCGGTTTGTTCAGCCATCCGAACTTGATGGAGACAACGCCCAAGTCAGCCAAGACTCAAAGGGCAACTTTATTGAGTTGAACAACTTTGCCTTACAGGTTGCTGATCAGGAGAAACTGTTAGGTGTAAACCCGTACGGGCCAAAGTCGATCAATCTTGTGATGATCAGTGCCACCCTCGTGCACGAATACGTCCATATGGGCCAGGTCAAGCCGTCGCTCACTCCCAAGTTTGAAGACCCTGCTTGGCAATACTCCGACAAGAATTACAAGCGCTGGTATCAGCGGCTCAAGGGAGAGTTAGAGGCCGCGAAAAAGTTGCCGCCTTCGGCGGAGCGAACGAAAAAGGTGTCCGAGATCGTTAACCTGTTGAACCGATTGGCTGAGTCCGCGCAAGGCGACGCAGCAGAACTACCGAGCAAGATCGGTGACTACCTCAGCACGGGCTTGTCTTGGAACCTGTTGAGCGGTCTGCCCCAGTCCATACTAAAAACAGCCAAAGAGGGCGAGAGTTGGCTTGCAGCCGCAGTAAAGTCGGCTCCCACAACTTCGGCCACCACGGTTCCGAAGGGCGGGGCATGGGTTCTTTTACGAGTTGATTCGGGGGCACCCCCTCCCAGAAACGACTACGATCAGTTGGGGTTCACGTTTACCACGTCACCAGGGTCGGCTCAAGGATCTTGGCACCGAGGCGATGACCCTTCTATCCGCACGAATCTGAAGATGACGTGGAATGCGCCGCCCGCGGTCATTGAGCCCGGCAAGGAGTTTACGGTGACCTTCAATCCTTCGGACAGCGGATCAAGTCCGGGAGCGAGTGGCTTCGTTAGCGTGGCAACGGCACTTTACTTCTGCAAAGCGCTTGAGGCTCCTTGGGAGTTTAAGGGCCAAGGAAGGCCAGCCTACGCCGCACTCGGAGAACCTATGAAGCCGCAGACTGTGACTTATACTGCACCAGCCGGCGTACCAAACAATGTGATGGCTTTCCAGGTCAACACGGGAACGAGTCTTATCGGTGGCTGGATTCACAACTACTTGTACGTGTACAAGAAGTAGCGATGGAGGAGAACCTGCTCACGGGGTAACCTAGCAGGCCGATGGGTCAATACCTGCCGTGCTTCAAGGCCTACGACGTTCGAGGCAAAGTTCCTTCTGAGTTGAACCCCGAAATCGCCTACGCGATCGGGAGGGCCTACGCGGACGCGACCAACGCCAAGACCGTCTGTATTGGCTACGACATTCGCCTCTCAGGTCCCGAACTATACAAGGCTCTTGCGCAGGGCCTTAATGATGCAGGCGTTGACGTTGTCCACCTTGGCATGATCGGGACCGAGATGGTTTATTTTGCAACCGCCTTCTACGGCTATGACGGCGGCATTATGATTACTGCCAGCCACAACCCACCCGAGTACAACGGTATGAAGATGGTTCGGTCTGAGAGTCGGCCGATCTCGGGAGATACTGGCCTACTTGATATTGAGCGGATGGCGGCTGAGAAGTCTTGGAGCAGATCCGGGAACGGTTCGATCTCCGACAAGGACTGCTACGCCGATTTTGTACAGCACCTCTTGGGGATCGTCAGTCCCAGCGAATTGAAGCCGCTCAACGTTCTCGCCGACCCAGGAAACGGCGCCGCTGGGTTAGCCATGGACGCGTTGATGCCCCACCTACCTCTCCAGGTTGAGAAGATGCGGTGGGAACCAGATGGGAACTTCCCTCACGGCGTACCCAACCCCATTCTCGAAGAGGCTAGAGCCATGACTGAGGCGGCCCTAAAAAGCGGCAAGTTTGATTTTGCGGTTGCGTGGGATGGCGACTACGATCGATGCTTCTTCTTGGACGAGGGCGGGCGATTCATCGAGGGTTACTACATCGTCGGCTTGCTCGCTCAGGCTCTGTTGAGCGTCGATTCTAGCCAAACAATCATCTATGATCCGCGGTTGACGTGGAACACGCTCGACATCGTTGGCAGGCTTGGCGGTCGGGCAGTGGTTTGCAAAAGCGGTCACGCCTTCATCAAGGAGAAGATGCGGGCGGAGGATGCGACTTACGGTGGCGAGATGAGCGCCCACCACTACTTCAAGGCTCACTGGTATTGCGACAGTGGAATGATCCCGCTCCTCATGATCGCAAGACTAGTCTCGCAAAGTGGAAAGTCATTGGGAACGTTGGTGGATGAGATGATGCGCAACTACCCGTGCAGCGGCGAGGTCAACTCGACGGTTGAGGACGTGAAGACGGTGCTGGCACGCGTGGAGGCAGCCTATCCTGGTGGAGCAGTTGATCGCCTTGACGGGCTTTCCATTGAGTTTCCAGATTGGCGATTCAACCTACGAGGATCGAATACCGAGCCAGTGATCAGGCTCAACGTTGAAACTCGAGGCGACCAAGCCTTGATGGAGCAAAGGACCGCCGAACTGTTGGCACTCATTCGAGCCTGATCCATGCTCCGCTTCGAGAACGTCACCAAGCAGTTTCCAGGAGTGCTTGCCCTGGACAAGGTGTCTTGGTCTGCACGGGCGGGCTCGGTTCATGCCCTTTGTGGTGAAAATGGTGCGGGAAAGAGCACCCTCTTAAAGGTCCTGAGCGGAGTCTATCGCCCCGACTCCGGTCAGATCGTTCTTGATGACGTTCCGATCAACTTGCGCTCGGCCAACGATGCGCTGACCCAGGGCATTGCCGTCATCTATCAAGAACTGAATCTTGTGCCGCACCTGAGTGTCGCTGAGAACATTTGGTTGGGACATACGCCTTCCCGAATGGGCTTGGTTGATCGCCGGGCACTCCGAAATCAAACGGTGGCTTCGCTGGAGCAGGTGGGCCTCAACGTTGACCCCGATATGCGGTTGGGCGAATTGCCGATCGCTCAACGCCAAATGGTGGAGATTGCCAAAGCCCTAACCCGAGACGCAAAAGTGATTGCGTTTGACGAACCCACGAGTTCGCTCAGCATGAAAGAGGTTGACCAACTGTTCGCGCTGATTAACTCCCTTCGCGAGCAGGGCAAGTGCGTGCTGTACGTCTCGCACAGGATGAATGAAGTCACCAGCCTCTGCGATGCCTGTACCGTGCTACGCGATGGCAAACACGTCGAGACGTTTGACTCGATGCAGGGCGTGACGGCAGAGACGATTATTAACCGAATGGTGGGACGGGATTTGGGTGAGGTTTTTGCCTTCGTTCCGCGTGAGCTGGGGGCGGTTAGGCTCGAGACCAATGACTTAACCATTCGGTCAAGCGAAATCGTCGGTGTTTTTGGCTTGGTTGGCGCGGGACGGACTGAGTTGCTGAAGGACATCTACTGCGGGTCCTTGGGAGAGGTCCACGTTGATGGTGTACATGTGCCCCGGGGCTCCGCTCGAACTTCCATTGAGCATGGTTTGGTTTACCTTTCGGAAGATCGCAAGCACGAGGGCATTGTGCCGCTCATGTCGGTCGCGGAGAACATCAATCTCACCGCCCGTCGCAAACTAGCCAGGGCGGGGGTACTGAACAAGGGGGCCGAGAAAGCGAACGCAGAGGCCCAGTTCGCGAATCAGGGGGTGCGAGCCGCATCCGATCAGGTGGCGATTGGAACTCTTAGCGGCGGTAACCAGCAGAAGGCGTTGCTTGGCCGTATTCTTAGCGGCTCGCTGAAGGGAGTCATGCTTGACGAACCCACTCGCGGCATTGATGTGGGCGCGAAAGGCGAGATTCATAAGATTATCAATCAACTTGCCTCAGATGGAGTTGCCGTTCTGCTGGTCAGCAGCGAACTGCCGGAGGTCATGGGCGTTTGTGACCGCATTCTCGTGATGCGTGAAGGGAGAATCGTTGGGAACGTCCCACGCGATGAAGCAACGGAGGAGGGACTGCTCAAGTTGGCGTTACCCTCAAGCGAGGTTGCAGCATGAAGATGAAACAGTTTCTTATTCAGTCCGGAATGCTCGTGGTCTTTGCGATCGTGGCGATCTTGGCGGCCCTCTTCGTTCCCCAGTTCGCGACGGGCCAAAACATGGTCAATCTCGGTCTCGCGGTTGCGACCGTCGGCATTGTGTCCTGCACGATGCTCTTTTGTTTGGCAGGAGGCGACTTCGACCTCTCCGTGGGCTCAACCCTGGCCCTTGGCGGGCTGCTCTTTGCTCTGGTGTCCAACAGGACCGGGAGCCTATTCATGGGCGTGCTAGCCGCGGTTGGTGCAGGTGCGGTGATCGGCCTCGTGAATGGCACCGTCATCGCCAAGTTCGGAATCAACGCCCTCATCACCACGCTGGCGACGATGCAGATCGTGCGAGGCGCAGCCAACATCATGAGCGGCGGGACGATGATCACTGGGCAGACGGCAGGCTTTGAATGGTTGGGCAGCGAGAAGGTTCTCGGAGTTCAGATGCCGATTTGGTGCATGATCTTCTTCTTCGTGATCTTCGGTTTCCTACTCAACCGAACTGTCTTCGGACGCGATACGCTTGCGATCGGAGGGAACCCTGAGGCAGCCCATTTGGCAGGCATTCCGGTGGCCCGCACAAAGATCATTGTGTTTATCCTATCGGGCATGGCAGCCGCCTTTGCGGGGGTTGTGAGTGCATCGCGGTTGGTTGCGGCGAGCAACAATGCCGGAGAGAAGTTGGAATTGCAGGCGATTTCGGCTTGCGTCCTGGGTGGCGTTTCCTTGGCAGGAGGCGTTGGCTCCATCTCAGGAGTGGTCGTCGGCGTGCTCCTTATGGGCATCGTTGAGAACGTGATGCGGCTGAAGAACATTGACACGTTCTGGCAAATGGTGGTCACCGGAGTGATCCTCCTCGTGGCGGTCTTGATTGACCGGGCCAAGGCGAAAGCGCTTAAAGCCTAGGAGGGATGACCCGACCTCGACCCACGCCACCAAAATCACCCGGTTTAGCGTCTTTGTAACTCTCGCGCAGCACCTTCAGTTGTTCATCCACCTTCGCGCGGAACTCTGCGGGCAACTCCGAAAGTTTCTGCCGCTTGGCCTCCTTGGGGATGTCCGTGTCGGTAATCGTGTGGTTCATCTCCTTCTTTTCGATGAACGCCAGTTTGATGGTAATGGTCGTACGCTTGCCATTGGCAAACTCGGAGATGGAAGGCTGCTGGTTCGCCCAAGGAAAGAGGTCTTGACGCTCCTTGGAAAACATGTCCCAAGCAACCGAGTCAGGTGTGATCGGCTGAGGCTCCTGACGCCATCCTCGATCTTGCGCTGAGTAGATGGCGAACAGAGAGGACTCTTCAGCGAAGTCCATCGAGCAAATCGCATTGTTTGGGATTCCGTTTGGAAGCCACTCGGTGATCTCGTCCTTCAGGCTCTGCAGATACTCCCGTGGCTCCTCATCCGAGCCAGGTTCCTCTTCTTCGGCGATGGCCTCTTGCGAAAAGCCCATATGGCTGTTCAGGCCGAAGGCCAACTCGTGAAACATCCGGCGCTGAGGTTCTCCGAGATTGCCGTAAAGAATCTTTGCGCCTCGCTTCATCCCCTGACGTTGGTTTTGGTCGAAGGAGCCATAGAGCCTAAGGCCCGACCAGTTCATTGACATGTTCATGCTTCCAACCAGCACCATTTGGTAGAGCGAGAACAGCGTTTCCCACGGATCGCGACCCACTCGGTAGGCAATGTCAGCCCATTCGTCGAGGCTCAGTTTCGCACCAGAGGCGAGGCGTCTGGCCACCGAACCCAGCAGGGCTCGATCTATCGTCTGCTGGCTCGCCTCGGATCGAAACTTGGGGGTAATCAGCGTCCAGCCTTGCTCTTTGGTCAAGTCCATCCTTGCGGACGTTGTTGACTTCTCCAAGCGCGTCGGCGTGAGGCCGCCGGTCATCGGCGCATAAGTTAGGATCTGGACCAGCGGATCCGTTACCAGGGCGACGAGGTTAGTTTTTCGAGCCTCTGCGTACTTTCGCAGCGCCCATTCACCCACGAGGTTGAACGGGTCAATCTGTTCGGGGTTGAGCAACTTCTCCTTGAACCCTTCGGGCCATTTCACTTTGGTGAAGTCTGGCTCAGCACTTACGTTCGTCAAGAGCGGCTTGATGGCATCCAGAAAGCCCTTGGCGTCGCCATCGGGCTCCATCGGCGTTTCACCCGCAACGGGAGCCTCTTCCTTTTGCTCGTCTCGCCAGTCAATCGGAGCCACAGACGAGGTCGTGACCACATAGACCTTCCCCTTTTGGTTCGCAAGTCGTACTTCCAGATTGTAGTAGCCGCCGGAGTATGACGACACGACCACCAGGACCCGGGCTGGTGCCTCGTAAGCCCGCCGCATGCCAGTGGAGCCCCAAACCATCTCTGCGTTCTCCACCTTGGGCTGCTTCTTCAGCGCCTCCACGAACAAGGTTTGCTCACGCTGATACGTGCTGAGCACCTCGGGAGCAATCTTGAGCGGACGCTGCATCCTCGTCGGGTTTACGGCAAACACCATCCGCTCATCGGACTTGATCGTCGCCAAATCCTCGGGTCGGAAGGTGAGGGCGATACGTTTGGCCAAGAGCGCAGTCGGGGTCTTTTCGGTGAGTTTTTCGCGTGCCTGCCATTGCCCGCTGTCCCATTCACCACTTGGGTTCATGCGCCGCTCTACTTCGTTGAGCTGGATTGCCAGTTGGTCGGCTTTGGTGTCGTCAAACTGCTCTTTCTGCACTTGGCCACGCAACCGTTCCATCCCGATCTTGATCATCGCCAGGCGGGCGGAATACTCCTTCTCGTCAAGCGCCTTCTGAACTGCGGGTGTGCGCACCAATCGGAATCCTGGGTTGGTGGGTTGCCATTCGCCTCCCGCCACCTCGGCGACTCGTTTCATCACCTCGGAGACTGGCGCGTCTTTAAACCGGACAAGGATGAGTTGCCGCTCAAGCAAACCTGGGCTGGTGAGGCGAACTCCAGCCTTTTCAGAGATGCCGTCCAAGGCAGTTCCCAAGGTAACGGCAGGAGACTCATACGAGATCGTCTTGGTGAGATCTTGGGCGACGGCCAACGTGAAAAGAAGGGAGACGATCATGGCAACAGTCCTCTCTTGTATGTTACTGCAACTTTTACTCGGGGGTTACACACACCCTGCCGCGATGGTTGGGCGCGCGGATTCACCCGTGCTTTTGGCCTGCGTGATTCATCACGCTGCAAACCCGCTGACAACCCAAAGCGCGAACAAGTTCTCGCACTCGCAAAAAACAAACCCCTCTCCCCGCTTGCGGGCAGAGGGGCTGCGGTGAAGAGAAATCCCTAAGCCGCCTTCTTGTTGGTCTTGGAAGTGCCTTGCACCACCGAGAAGCCGACCTGGACGACAGGAATCGTGTTGAGTTCCGTCGCTTGACCAGTCGAGTTCTTAACGAACCGGTAAGCCACTGCATAGTTCCCTACCGGGACGTTGACCGTCGCGGTCAGAGACCCTGAAGTAAACGTCTTCCAACCCGCATGCTTGTAACCGTTCGCATTTGGGGTGCGGTTTTGGTTAGCAAGGGGCTGAACCAGCAGTTCCGTCGTCACACCAGCCGCGTTGGCTGCATTGGCGGTAAACGTGATGGTTCCAGCAGATTCGCTATCTGCAGTCAGCACGATTGTGTCGCCTGCAAAGTCCGAGGCAGGTGGTGTAACCGGAATAGTTCCTGTAGGATTTAACTGCAAGAACTTGGTTGCCAGTTGCACGAAAACGTTGATCGCATGGGGATGATACGACTTGCCTGATACGGGATCGGTGTACGTAAGCGTGTCAGCATAGAGGTTCCATGCTGCGTTTTGCGCACTGTCCAACCCTTCAAAGGTCTTGGCTGCCTTGGTAAGGTAGCCACGTACATTCCGCTGCGCGAGTGTCTTCGGGTTCTTCGGTGTTACTCGGGGAGTGAGCACAACGCCATTTCGTGTATTACGTGCAACGACGTTACCATCCGCTCCCGAGAGCACTTCAAAAGCCATCGATAACCTTGATTTCATGTTCTGTTTGACCCTCCTGTTAAGTAGTAAGCGCGGGCGGCATTTGTGGTGCTTCGGCACTCCCACTAGAGTTGTCGGAGAGTCTTTTTGAATTCTTTAGACTGAAGGGCAGAATTTTACTTTGAGGTCACGCAAACGGGTACAAAAGCCGACCCTTATGGGTCTTTGAAGAGCTGCCCTAATCGCTGAACTCGCAGAGCCGTTTCAATGTGACTAGGATTGAGTTGCAAAGCCCGCTCGTACCAACCGAGAGCACGTTTTAAATCACCTGCTTGCTCACAAATCGCCCCAAGGAAGAATGCACCCTCTGGGATGCCTCTAGATTGCAAGAAATCAAGGTGAGGGATAGAGGCTTCGTCTTGCCCTAAGTTAAGGAGGTGCAAGGCTAGCGCCTTGCAAACATCAAGGTTCTCAGGATGCATTCTAAGCACGGCATCGTAGTGAGCTGACGGGTCAAGACCTGTCATCTGCGAGAGTTTGCCTACCATGTGTGCCCACCCCGAGTCATATCCGGCAGAACTCCTCACGACTCCAAGCATTTCGCTACAGGTTGCGAGGTCACCGCGCATGGAAGCCTCCTCGAAGAGGGCTAGCGCTGTCTCCATCCGGCCCTCAGCCGCCAAGGATTCCTGCAAGTGCCGCTTCGCCTCCTCGTATCTCTCGAGTCCCAAGTAGGCCATCGCGAGATTGTGCCTTGTCTTGTATCCCAGGATGCCGGGGTCAATACTCGTAAATGCACCCCGGACATCCGCTACGAGAACGGCTTCATAAAGACTGACAGCCGTTAGAAAGTCCTCTTTCTCAGCCGCAAATTGGGCAAGCCAGAACTGAATTTCAGGGTCCCCAGGTACAGCATTCAGACCCCGCCGAAAAACGACCTCAGCCTCCTTGTTCTTGCCTAAGGCTCGAAGAGAGGAGCCAAGTAGGCCGTATGCCTTCCTCAAGTGTGATTCGTTATGCACGGAATGCCGAATGCTTTTGCGGAGCCACTTCACGGCGCTTGCATGGTTGCCCGTGTAGTGCTCCGTCATCCCCATGTTGAAAAGCCTAAAGGGATGGTTTGGAGAATCTCTGAGATCAAGTTTGAGCAGTTTGTAGTCGCGCTCGCGCTTGCGGGCCTGACCCTCAGGAGAGTTGTCGTAGCCAGAGTGAAGGACGTACGCGTCGATTCTGGAAAGCAGCCCACCGTCCTTAAACCCGGCCTGGATCGCGGCTGCCTTAAGTGAGCCAAGAATCTGTTCGTGAATCCGACCCTCCCACTCGAGCCCCGGAAAGTTTCGAAACACCTTGACGTGATCAACCGTCGTTCCAAATCCCTCACGCTCCACAAACCGCACCGGAACCACAAGAGCCATCACTTCATCAGGAGCGTTAACTATCGCGTTCAGGATCGCCTCGGCGCAATGCTCAGGCAGTGTGTCATCCGCATCCATACACATGATCCACTTGCCTTTGGCATGCTTCATCGATTCGGTTCGCGCCAGTGAAAAACTGTCTTGCCACGGCGCTGAACGAACTACAGCCCCAGCGTTCTCCGCAATCTCTATCGTTCGATCGGTTGAGCCAGTATCAAGCACTAGCATTTCCCGGAAGTACGGCTTCGCGCTATCTAGGCAATCGCGAAGCACTCGCTCCTCATTCTTGACAATCATGCAAAGCGAGATATCTGCTTTCTTCGCTAGCGTTGCGATCCGCTTGGGGTTCGGCCGCTTGCTCTCGTCGAAGACGATCCGTGCCCTCGAAAGCCCGCTAAGGTGCGAAGCAAACCCCGATTCAACGTCGCTAGCCCACTTGCGATGAAACTTTCGGTCGTTCTCGTTGATTACCGCCTGAACGTCCATCAGCTCTCGCAGAGCCCCAAAGGTCTGTGACCCCAAGTGGTGGATGTAACTGCGTTGAGAAACCACCAATCGGTAGCCCGAGCGTCGCAACCGATAACAGAGTTCGGTATCCTCGGCCCCTCCAGTAACGAACCGCTCATCAAAGGCACCGAGTTCCTCAAGAACGGGGCGCTTAACCGCGAGGCAAAAGCCGATGAGAAAGTCTGAATCGGTGTCTTCAACTTCCCGCCCCGCAACATCGGCAGCAAAGCGCGGCAAGTTCGCAAGGTCTGTAAGGCAAGGTCGAATGGCCTGCTCGGTACAGGCGAAGTTGGTGAGCGGCGCAGCAGCCCCAATTGTTCCTGAGCCGTAAAGAGACGAGGCAAGTTCGATGAGGCCATCCCGAGTTACAATCGCATCGCTGTTGAGAAAGAGCACGGTGTCCCCAGTGCTCGCCTCGTATGCCTGGTTGCTCGCAGCACCAAAGCCCCGGTTCTCACCGTTTCGCAACAGGGTGATCCAATTGTGCTCCGCGACAATGTCAGCGGCCCCGTCGGGTGAGGCGTTATCCACCACAATCACTTCGTGTAGTAAGTCACGGCAACTTTCCAGTGCGGCCAAGGTTTGCCGTATGAAAGACTGACCTCCATACAGCGGCATGCATACCGACAACTTTGGATCTTTGGCGTGGACTCGGTCACGGGCCTGAGGCGTCCCGCCTACCAGTCCCTGCAATATGGCCGGTGTCTCTATGTGTTCAACAAACTCGTAAGCCTGTGGATGTGTGGGATGCAGATGGTGAAGTAAAGGATCGGACTGCCAACCACACCACGATCGCTCGTACCATCCCGGTACGACCTCATGCTTGTGTCCCCATGTCCGCACTTTTTTCTCAATGCGGCTATCGGGCCCAACATAACTCAAGTGATGGATGATGCCGTGTTCTTCGCCTAAGAACAATGCCCTTCCGCCCTCGAACTCGCGGTTTCGAACATTTTTAGTAGCGGTAAGGTTAATCAGGATGCACGGGGTGAAGCGCTCCCTTGGCCGAACGACGTGAGCGGTGTCAAACCAATACGTGTCCCATTCGACGTAGACCCGCTCCGCCAGACCGTTCAGGGCGTTGGCTTTGAGCGACTCCAAGAGCTTGGGTTCGATGATCTCATCAGAGTCGGCAATGACGGCGTGGGTGAAACCAAGGCGTCTGGCTTCTTCGTACGCTCCGGCGCGGTGATTTTCTTCACTGGTCCATTCACCCAGGAATACGTCGGCTCCGGCATCGATGGCCAGCCTTTCCGACTCCTTCCAATTGCCTTCCACGCCGTTCCAGTCCACTTTGCTGATGGCAACTAGGACGCGAACATCGCCAGCGGCTTTTATGACGTGAGGAAGGAACGCCGAATCATCGTGAACGCAAATACAAACACATACCGACAATTCCATTATCAACACCCCTTGCTGTTGGAATCTTACTCTCATATGGCCATAGAACTATCGAACCCGATAGGCCCAACTCGATGCGGACGCGGGGCAGGGTCCGAGTGCTTCATCCACGGCGCGGCGAACCTGGGGAGAATGGCCGTAATCGTGGCCCGCGAGAATGCCTCCGGGTTTAACCTTAGGAAGGAAATTTCGGATATCACGCTTGACCGCTGGGTACGAGTGGTCCGCATCGATGAAAATAAAATCTAAAGACTGAGGGGCAAAATGGTGATGAGCGGCAGCTGAGTTTTCTTCAAGGATTGACACTAAGTCTCTGACTCCAGACATCTCTAAGTTCTTTTCAAATGCTGTTCGCACTGACCCCCCGTAGGGACCCAGCAATTCTTGCAACTCATCGCCAGGTACTCCTTTGAAGGTGTCAATAACGGTGATCAAGACACTCTTCTTCGACCGCCGAACTTGATCTGCCAAGTAGCAAGTGGACTTGCCAAGCCAACATCCAATTTCAAGGAACTTTGAACCATGTGAGGCTTCAGCGACGGCCAGGTCGTATAGGTCTGCAAAGTCAAACCAACCCGGCATTTCTCTTGTAGTATTCACTTGGATCGGGCCTTCATTTGTTGGGTACTGTGACGGCGCCTGAGCAAGTAACAGAGCGACCCGTTCCAACCTGCCAGTGCTGCACTCCGCGCTCCGCTATCACGCTCTCTGTTTCGTCTAGCATTTCAAGCCTCCGGTTGTTTTCTGCTGATTATCATGTAGATATCAGATAGCAGGACTGGAACGTAATCCACCCAAAACAAGGGGCACAACTGTGCTAAGGAACAATGCACAATTTAGAGCGGCAAGTAGGATTATCGGAACTTTGGGACCATTCATCTTGGCCGAGGTAAGGAACAAAAATGCGCCAATCGTTGAAAGCGGACACATACTAAGCACGACCACGAATGCAATAAACATGGCGAATGGATCCCGATCACTGAAGTGAAACCATAGGAATGCTGCTGGTCCTAATGACAAGCATGTTAGATTCATACTATACAAGAGCCTCTGATGAATATGGTTGCTAGAACTTTGCATACACCGTCTAAGGAAAGGCCAAGCCAACCTGAGCGCAAAAGAACTTTCCAGACTCCCAGGTGGCTTGACATTCAGCGGATGGCGTCAACTGTGTCGCGCATCCATTCTTTTTGTAGCATTTCTTAAGGTCTTCGCAAAAGGACCTGGCGCAAGGAAGCCAATTTTTGCCACCCTGTATCCATTCGGGACCAACGCAAACATCATGTTTCTCGCAAGCCTTATCAATACAGGACCCGTTCGACATGCCAGGTCCACACTTTAGACCCAAGCCACAACAGTTGCCAAATCGCCAGGTAGGATAGTAAAAGTTCTTTACCGAGCACCAATGTCGCAACTCTTCTATTGCTGGGCTTACCTTAATCTTCTCACCGGGCGGAACGCGCCAAGGCGGAGGGTCAGGAGGCATCGGAATGATTAGTGGAGGCGGATTCAAAATGTACCATATTTTGTCCCATATAGTCTCCTCATTCTGTAGGCCGGAAGGATCCATCGCCATCGTTGGCTTCAGGCGACAGTAGGCGAAGTCCTCCTCATCCGGCCACAGCGGGTCTACAGTCATCCACCGTGCAATCTCCTGCCGGTAGTACCGTGCCCTCACG